>JAYTVM010000281.1:0-66974 GCA_043743995.1 Pirellula sp.
CGGACGACCAACTCATTCCATTCTTCTTCTAACGCTGCGAGAGGAACGGGTAGGAAAATGGGGGTAGGAAAATACGAGTCTGAAATTTTCCCACCTCCAATTTCCTACCAAAAACTCTGTTAGCAAGCGACAAGACAAGATTTGCTGACGTCCAGTTACTGAAGTCCTGTCTCGTTGGGTATACTAAGTCTGCGTACCGGTCGCGATTTCAATCGTACCGGTCGAAAATTTTTGTTCGGTTGATTGTAACAAATGGCAGGAGTCGTGCACCACTGGGCTGCCATTCAGGGGAGCTCCTTGATACTGATGTTTCGGAACTGCACCAGTGCCGGAGGGCTTGTCCATTTCCCATCTTTCTTGCTTCCATGATGTTGCAAACCGATCGGGCCTCGAAGTGGCAGGCCTGGAATGGTTGCCTCGTTGATTACCGTCTCATTGTTTAGCACCACGCTTACCGTTTCCTTTCGAACAGTGATCTCGAAACGATTCCATTGGCCGATCGGTTTGTCCGCCTTCATTCTAGGAGTTACTGCCGCGCGAACTTCTTTCGGCAAGTTCATATCGCGACGAATGCCATACATTTCGCCGGAGCCGATTGGCCAACACCAGATGTTGACTTGATGCTTGGCGCTACCGCGAAGCAGGATTCCCGAATCGGAATCCGGGATCGACAGTTTGATTGGCTTTCCGTCAGCATCCGTCGCTTCGGAACCGTCCGCAAGTATTTTTGCTGCATTCGGGTTTGTATAGGGTGTTTCTTTGATGCGCCAGTCGACGATCAATTGAAAGTTTTCGTACTCGCGTTGCGACCAGAGCGATTTATCCTCTTTCGATTCGCTTTCGGCGTCGTAGTCCAAGACTTCACCCGCTACTTTCCAATGGCCGTTGTCCCCCGCTGGAACTTTCCAGTTCTCCAAATCGATGCCGGTGAACAATGGGACACGGCCTTCCCCTGAAAGAGCCGTCTCCGCTTCGGTCGCGTTGGTCGAAGGCAATTCTTGAATGCGAAGATTACGGAAATGGCACTCGGATCCCTCGGACTCAAGAAAGATATAACCCTTTCGTGGCCAACAGTCTTTGCCGACCGAGACTTCTTTTCCGTTCACACTCAATCGGATTTCGCCTTGATTGGCTACCACGCGATAGTGATTCCATTCGGGTGAGCTCTTCGAAAGTTCTTCCAGCGGAAAACTTCTTACGCCACTTGCGGCAACTTTCCCGCTTGGCGTCATCTTGGCGCCGTGGATTGGAAAAATGTCACCGTGCGTGGTAAACCACTCGTTCTTCCCCTTAGCATTGTACGCATTGTCTAGGATTTGAACTTCGATGCCTCGCGTAAACGGAATTCCCACCGAAGGAACACCATCTCCCCACAGGAATAGTCCCGCATTCCCGCCAGGTTGCATGTGTCGCCACTCCAAGTCGACGATGCAGTTTTCGTACATGCGATCGGTACGTAGGACACCGGTGGGTTTGCCAGTCGAGACGATCATTCCATCGCGGGCCGTAAACGTTGTTGGAGCTACATTGACAGGCACCCAACCCGCGAGATCCTTACCATTAAACAAAGGCACCGATGGAGTGAGTTCCTTGGGAGCCTGAGCTCGAACTGTCGGAACCAGGATAAACGAAAAGACGGTCGCAATCGCTAGTATGCGGAAATAGTCTGACGCACAATTCATAGCACAACTCCCAAAAAGTGGCGGGGGAAACAGGGCAGTTCATTGTAGTCGAAACGCAGTCTCCCGATTGGAAGTAAGATAGATTGCAGGTGAGAGCATGGCAGTTGCAAGATTTTTCTGCCAACTCGTTTTGGAGCACTCGTTTTGGATCAGCACAATGTGGCGGCGTCTAACGTGAAAGTCATCGAACAAGCAGAATCCGTATTGCAGCGCGAAGTTGCTGATAACTCCGTATTTCCGCTGAAAATTCCAGAGGAAACCAATGTGCGATGAGGTCGCAATGGTGCATTGCGATGAGGGATCCTAATCTCGATTATTTTGATTCTCTGAACTGCGTTTCCATGCCGGCTTGGATCCAGCGCAGGCCGGTTTGCCAAACGGCTTCGTTGTGCACGGCCAGTTTCACCGAACAGGGAGCGCCGGGAGGAGGCGGTGGTGGTGCTTGATTGCTTGACATCGAAATCAGTTTCGTTTTTCGTGCGGGTTCTTTTAGTTCAATGCGAGTATGCAGTCGCGGCGTAACTGTTTTGAGCTGAGATTCACCATTCGGGGCTTTGCTTTGGACGACGGCGATCGGGCCACCATACAGGCCGCCAAGCGATGGAGAGTCAAGGACATCGGACGTTCGAGGCAACGTCTTCCTTATCTTTCCCGTCCAGTAGTCTCCGCTTTGCATGTAAACGGAGACGGGTGCGTCGACATTGTGTGCGACGGATTCCCAGGCGTACTGGGGTATGGAAGCGCTGATCTCGATTTTTGAAGGGTCGACGACCATTCCAACCGACTGGCCTTCTGAGAGAAAGCTGCCCGGCAAATTTCGGGAGGTCCGGGCGATCAATATGCCATCCCGCGGAGCTTTGAGATGCAAAGAGTTGACTTTCGAGACGAGGCTGTTGGCTTTCACCAGGAGCGACTCGCGTAACGCCTCTTCGGCTTGCAATTCCGAGTGTTTACGTTGCGAACGCATAGCACTGCACTTTTCCTCGCTGGATTGTAACATCGACAGAGCCGATTTGCATTCGAGTTCTAAGTCAGGATTGCTGAGTCTGAGTATTTCATCGCCAGCTTGTACACCTTGGCCATCGTGGACAAGTACTTCGACAACAAATCCAGCAGCGATGGTTCGTACGTCGGACGGTTCAACGTACTCCACGATTGCAGGCCAATAGATTTGAAGGGGCGATGGCAAAAAGCTGCAGAGCGCGAGTACGCCAACAACCCCGAGACAGCGAGTTACTTTACGAGCACAAAGAGGACTGAGTAGCGTTCGAAACGAAACCCGTTGAGTTCCCTTTGGAATTCCCTTACTGCGTTTGATCTGGGGGATAATGAACCAAAGACAAGCAAAGAAGGCCACTACAGCCAGTCCAATCCCGTCCCAAGTCATCCACATCCCCCATCCCATGGTCACTAGCAGGAGCATTCTTGATATCCAACAACATGTGCCGTAGATCAGCAACGGAATCGACCAGGAATGGCTGCGGTGCCCCTTGAAAAGCCAGGTAGAACAATAGGCTTTCATCGATTGCGACGCATCTTGCCAAAGATTGGGACGATCGATCAAGTCGACTAAGATGTAGTAGCCATCGTAGCGCATCAGCGGGTTGCCATTAAAGGCCAGCGTCGTAAAAGTCCCGAGCGTTGCGATGGAAAAGCACAGATACTGGACGCTGGAATTGTCGATGGTGCAGGCGGCGATGATCGCGACTGCGGCAAGTGTTATTTCAAAAAGCATACCCGCCGAACTTACAAGTATGCGAGACCACCGGTTGGGAACGCTCCACAGTCCAGTTACATCCACGAAAGGAGACGGCGCAAAAAACATGAATCCAATTCCAGCCCCATTCGATCGGGCGCCCACTCGGGTATTCGCGATTGCATGCCCCGCTTCATGGACAGCCTTGAGGATCAGCCAAGCGACAAGCAGCCACCATTGACTGCCCGGCACAAAGAGCTTTCGCCCTAAGGCGAGCAATTCTTCTCCATGTTGGTAGGCCAATACGAATGATATGCACCATAGGATTACTGCTGCAATCAAACACGGAATAGATATCAACCATGTCATTCCTCGCGTGTATCGATCGATGGTCTCCGACGATAGAATGGGGATACGAAAGAAGCTTGGATCGAACGGTCTACTTGGTTTGGGATTGGTTTCTGGATTAGGTGGATTGCCGTCTTTTTCTATCGAGTCACTTTCGACGGACTCGACGACGCCTATCTGCAAAAGCCAAAGGCCGATCGCGTTCAGTTTTTCGACACCGGCCGCAGCGCCTACTTGGCTTCTTTGTGCGATCATCGCAGCCACGTGCGAAATCGGATGTGTTCCGTCCAATGCGGAGCAGACCTCGTATTCCAAAAGGCCCATTTTCCAAAATCGGTGTTTGATTCGGTCCTCGACGACGTAGTAAACCTCATCGCCAGAACGAGCTGGCGCAAAGTGAAGTTCAGGTCGTATGCGATGGTTGGGTCCGGACATGATACCGTTATCGGAGGAATACGTAATGAATTGCCTTGCGGGTTACCATATCCATTGGTTTGCGATCCAACGGTAGGGTCGATTGAACAAGTACCAGCCCAAAGTGCGCCAACCCGCTTTGATCTGGGCGGTTGCCTTCATTCCTGGCCTAAGCTGCAACTCGGGATCACGAATCACCACATCTGCCACAAACACGGCTGCGTCATCAATCACTGTCGCTCGGGGTTCGATGCGACTGATCTTGCCACGAAACGTTGCAATACCTGAGGCGTCGCTTCGAACGCTGACTTCGTCACCCACGTTGATCTGGGCCAAGTCTGACGAAAGCAGTCGCACCTCGGCCGTCATCGATTCCAATTCTGCAACTTCAAAAAGGCTTTGGCCCAACGTCAATGGCATTCCAACATTGCGTTGCCAATCCCCCTGAACTACGATCCCGGAGGATGTTGCTCGAATCTCAAGCCTTTGTAGTTGATCTTGAATGCTCTCAATTCTCCATTTGGCCTGATTCATCTCGATGTCGGCAAGCCCAACATTTCCGGTGGCTTTGGTTGCCAAAGCCGAATCGCGTTTTTTGCGTGCGGCATCTAAATCCGCTTTTGCGGCGGCTAGGTCGCGGCTCAACTGATCATCATCGATACGCGCCATGAGTTGCCCTTTTTCGACATGATCCCCTGGACGAACTTCGCAACTAGCGATCCGGCCTGGTATGGGGCTAGACAAATATTGCTTTGTTTCGGGTTCAAAGACACAATCGCGGCGAGGGTAATAAGGAATCGGAGCCAGCAATGCGACGAACAATATTCCGATGGGCGTTAACCACCATTTGGGCTTCGAACGAATCGATTCAACAAAGCGGACGACTCGGGTCAGCCAGCTACAGCGTCGAACGATCCGCCATGTATCTACCTGGCGAATCAAACTTTCCAACGATGCCTTTGGGAGCCACAATTGACTCGCAGCACGAAAGTATTTGGGAATTCCGCACTCGTTGCACGGGGTCGCATCACAAAGAAAAACGGCAAAACCCCCTGATTCTTGGAGTTCAAAAGGGATTGCAAAAAGTGGAGTGCCAACAATCTTAGCGAGCTCGTTCAGACAAGCGCTCGTCTCGACATTTACGACAGATGGCGCGGCGGCTGCTTCCATGGCAACACCGAATTCTTCCGAGATTGCATCCGTCGAAAAGCGCGGCTCTCGTCGCCACACGCTTTCTTTCGCAACCGTAGCCAAAACTCGGCCATGCATTCGAAAGTCGCTCGCATCCCAACCGCTATGAGCAGTATGGTCTAGTCCGCCCGATTTCGAGGTCACTAATAGTCCCACCGAACGATGGCTGACGCTGGCGACATAGTTGACAACGGCTTGCGCAAAGGTACTCGACAAGACATCGAACGCAGGACTTGAGGTTTCTAGAACGGCCGTTGCAAATGGCTCCAAGACTTTGCCTGCGGTAAGAAAGGCCTGCGGTTCCACGCTCTCCACACAGTCTTGATCGACGTTCCCCTTCGTACACAAACCCTCTATGGTCGCGGCAAGCTCAAACATGCGATCCAAGCTCTCGCTCGGGCGGGCGCCCGCTGCCGAAGGATCGACACCTGCGGATACCGACGGTCGAAGAGCAGGCTCGAGATTCAACGGGACGGTGCGGGTGTACATGACGCTGTTTTTCGACTTAGGATTGAACCAATTCGCAACTCGATGACCGGATAAGGCCATCTTCATTTTCGATAACAACGGTCATTTCGATGACGTGTCCATCCGCAATGGCAAATGGAGCGATAAACTCGATAGCAGCTCGGACAACCACGTGATTTGCAAGTCGGATTTCGGCGTGGCCGGTCTTGCGATAGCGTTCCGCCGCTTCATCGGACAAATAGAAACGAGCTCGCAATTTCGACGTGTCAACCAATCGGATGATCGCCGGCGCATTGCCTGCAATGTACTCGCCAACATCGTGGTAGACAGTGACCACGATACCGCGATGCGGTGCTCGAATAGTACGTTCGCTGAGCATTAGTTGGGCTTTTTCCAGTCTTGCCTGCGAAATCAATTTAGCCTCTTCTTGCGCCTGCAGTTTTGCTTTCGAAATGCTGAGATCCAACTTGTAACGCTCCAATTCCTTTGGGCTGGTTTTGCCGGCTGCCACCGATTTGGATGTTTCATCGACCCGACGCGTGTTGAATTCCGCTTCACGACGAGCGGTTTCCATCATTCCTAACGAGTTGGCGTCCAATTCCGCTTCATGCACAATAAAACGTTGTTGTTCGTTGTCCAGTCGCCCGATTTCGGACTTCTCCTCAATGACATCGCCTGGCTTAACAAAGAGTTCGCGTACGACACCCATTTCGGCCGTAGCGACCTCGGTATCTTTGAAGGGTTCAAGCACGCCCTGCTTATCAGCAGCCGCAAGCGACCGATTGATTACGGATTGAGCGAACGCCGTTCCATGCATCAAGCACAGAACTAGCACGCAATGCAATCCTAGTTTCATCAAATATAGGTTCATAGTTTGGGGGTACTCGTAACCAACGGCCACGTGAGATTTTCGGTGGGAGCAAAGCTCGAAGAATTTCACTACCAAAGATTGCACTCAGATTCTGCAGAGAGCCCCCAAGACGCACAGATTGACAAAATTCTCGCGTAGATTGTGCCGACTGCGCCGATTACTCGACTTGTCGGGCAACAACTCGGTGAAAGTGCAACTTCACTTCGCGATCGCATACACGGCGAACACCTTCGACCAAGCAACTTGGCTCGTTCTGTGTCTGCCCAATTTCTATTACATTCTCTAATTTCGAACCTGGTGGTACGGAAAAAGTCGATTGATTGATCGTTTGATTGCCCGCATCCAGTTCCGGGACTATGAAGTGGCAAGTCGCACCGAAGGTGAGCATCCTGGCTGCATACGCGTCGTGATACGGCCGAAGCCCGCGAAAACTGGGCAACAAACCGTGGTGCAGATTGACGATCCGGCCGCCGGCAAATTTCCAACAGGTTTCTGGAGGCAGAACTCGCATGTAACGTGCCAGAATGACGTAGTCCGCCTGGTATTGATCGATAATTTGAACCATCGCTTGGTCGTCACCGGAACCGTCTTCGCGGCCGATGTACTCAAATGGCACGCCGAATTCCTTGGCCAACGGTTCGCATGTCTTTCTATTTCCAATGATGACCGCAGGATTGGCACGGATAACGCCACCTCGAATTGCCTCCAAGATGGCACGCGGCGTGTTCTCCAGGCGGGTCGCGCAGATAGCCAAATTCGGACAATGAGAACGCTCATCAGGGCTCCAAACCCGGATCTCCAATTTCTTTTGGAAAGCGATCTGACTCATCGCCAATCGGACGGGCGAAAGCTCACTTGAGTCAATATGGATGCGGCACATCATCGCGAACAACGCAGCTTCGTCGTGGTCGTACATCTGAATTTCCGCGATGTTCGCACCACGCGTTGTGACGTCGTGAATAATCGGGTCGGCCAAGCCCACATTGTCTGGCCCAACAGCAGTGATAACGATTTCCATGTTACCAGGTTAGCTAAAATTCTCATGAACGCAATGTGCCTTGCGGGCCTGTTCCCGCGACTACTTCGGATTCCGTCTGCAATGCTCGGAGGCAATCCGAATCGTCTGCGAATGGATGTCAACGATATCGTCAATCGAATGGGCGTATCCACCTGCCATTGCAATCGCGACCGGAATTTTTCGGACTCTCAACTCGGAGAGTACGAGCTCATCGCGGGCAGCCAGTCCTTGCTTGGTCAACTTGAGCCGTCCGAGCCGATCACCTTCGAATGGATCCGCGCCGGCCAAATAAATGGCGAGGTCAAAAGGTCCATGCAAAAAAACGTGTTTCAGTGCCGATGCTAAAGCATCCATGTAGGGCTGGTCCGACGTGCCATCTGGCAAATCAACATCTAGATCGCTTGGGAATTTCCGAAGTGGAAAGTTCTTTTGGCCGTGCATTGAAAACGTGAATACGGCTGGATTACCAGCAAATATTTGAGCCGTTCCGTTTCCTTGGTGCACATCGCAATCGATCACAACCGCGCGTTGGATCTTGGCTTCGGAGAGTAAGGTCGTGATTGCCACGCCTGCATCGTTGAAAACGCAGAACCCTTCACCTGCATCTCGCATCGCATGGTGCGTACCGCCAGCCATATTGACGGCGATGCCATCGAGGAGGGCATGCCGGGCTGCATCCAACGTTGCTCCGCTGCTTCGTTGAGATCGCTCGACCATGGCTAGCGTCCAAGGAAACCCAATTCTCTTGATCTCGGCAGCCGATAAACGGCCATCCAATACTCGATGTACATAGCCTCGATCGTGCGCCAAGCACAACTGCTCAAGGGTAGCCGCTTTTGGGACGAGCAACACATCTGGAAGAAAGAATGGGTCGCCAACAATGCGATCTCGCAGGCGCCGATACTTGGCCATCGGAAAGCGGTGGCTAGATGGTAATGGCAGTTCGAAGTGATCCGTGTAAAATAGGTTCACGGATCGAGTCTGTCTGGCTGTACCGTTTTGCTGTGCTCCGATTGTTTTGAAAGCCATTGCTTCAAATCGGATTCCCGCAATTGCACTCGTCCGACGTTTACCGCTTTGCCTGTAGATGGATCGGCATCGACCCAAGTTCCGGAGAGACGAACATCTTCGGTGGCGACGTGAAACGAATTGGGATCAAAGGTCAGCGTGGTGTTTAGCACCGGCTCGATAGCTCGCCCAAGTATGCTTCGATAAGGGCCCGTCATTCCAACGTCGCACTGAAAGGCTGTACCGCCTGGAAATATCTCTTCGTCCGCCGTGGCGACATGCGTGTGCGTACCTAACACGGCCGTCACTCGACCATCCAAGAAACGTCCCATGGCTTGCATGTCGCTGGTCGCCTCAGCATGCAGATCGCAAATCCGAATCCGAATATCCTCAGGCAATTCTGCGAGCACTCTGGAAACTGCGGCAAACGGACAATCGACCGGACGCATAAACACACGACCCAAGAGACTGATCACGGCGACGGCAATTCCATTCCGGGTTTTGACAATGCAATGATCGCGTCCAGGTGCCGAGACCGGAAAGTTGGCTGGCTTGACGATGTTCGTTTCGGTTGCCAATACGGACGCAATCTCCTTTTTGCGATAGATATGGTCGCCGAGCGTTATGGCGTCAACGCCTGCGGCAACGAGTTTGTGGTACTGCGACTTCGTCAAGCCTGCCCCGTCGGCTGCATTCTCTGCATTCGCAATGATCAAATCGACTTGCAAAACGTCTCGCAGCCAATCGATGGAATCGCACAACATCGTTACCCCAGGCTTGCCGACCACATCTCCGACCAAGAGGATTCGGGGGCAGTTCGTTTTCTTAGGCGGAATCGTCATTTCACTTCTTTCTTGCGAACACTTCAATGTGTGGTCCCATGTTCAAAAACTGTTCCAATCGATAGACCGCCCGCTTGATCCCTATCCCCAAAGGCAACGTGCTGTCATAGGACTGGTTGCGTCGCGGCGTCGCCGCATAGAGGACTTCAAAACCAGACTGCGTGAGCAGCCGACAAAGCGATTTCACAGTAAAAAAGTAGAGATGGGATGATTGCACTTCGTTTACCGTTCGGGGACGACGCAATACCACTTCGCGAACCCAATCGAATAAATCACCGAACTCGAAAGGGACTTCCACGATCAACACTCCTCCCGCCTTCAAGGTCTTGAAAAGTTTACGAATGCTGCCAAGTGGATCGTGCAAGTGTTCGAGTACGTGGCTCAAATGGACGCAGTCATAAGATGCCTCGGGTAACGGAGTCGCCTCAAGGGTACCGTGCTGGATATCGATACCAAAGTGCTCCTTTGCATATTCGATCGTGTCCAGTCCGGCTTCCAGCCCAAATGGCGACCATCCTTCCATGGCCGCTTGTTGCAGGAATACGCCTCGCGAAGCACCGATATCGAGCAATTTTCCTTGGTTCGGCAAATAGGATGCGAGTCGGGCGAAACGTGGGGCTAACTGCTCGACCGCGGTTTCCTCTGAGACAACAAAATCCTGGCCTGCTGCATCGTACGATTGAGCGTACGTCGGGCTTGAATAGACAGCTTCGACCACACTTCGCGTCGGAAACGGCTCCAAGCGTCCAAGCCCACAACTGCCGCACCTTACGACTCTTGCTGGCTCAAATAGCGACCGGATGACATGCGTCACGGAAGGTACGTTGTGCCATCGATTCGAACCGCATACGATGCACACAGATTTGGAAGGAATAGGGACTTCAGGAACCAAGTTCGATCACATTGAAAGTAAAGTGTTGGATGGCGACCGAGAAGCAGTCTACCGAATTTCCAAAACGAATAATGCTAGTCATCCAGTCGATGCAGGGCGGAGGCTCCGAACGACAAATGAGCTATCTAGCCAATGAATTGGTCACCCGATCTGTGACCAGCCTAGTGACTCTGGACGAAACAGGCAACGACACCTACTTACTCGACTCCCGAATTGAGCGTTTCGGACTAAAACTAACAACGAGCCGCGGTGGCTTTTTTCGAGGGCTTTTTGCAAATACTCGGAGAATCCGGTCACTTCGGTCTCGGATTCGCAATTGGCAACCCGAGGTTGTCGTCAGCTTCTGCGATTCGACCAACATCCTGACTCTGCTCGCCTGTCCATCGTTTGTACCCGTCGTCATTTCCGAACGAAGCGACCCTCGCCAGCAGCGTCTAAGCCGCGTTTGGGAAGTTCTGCGAGTCAAAACGTACCCCAGGTGCAAAATTTGTGTCGCCCAAACCCAGGAAGTCGCTGAGTACCTTGTCTCAAAACGCCTGATTGAAGCCTCCCAAGTCCGCGTCATCCCGTCCGCGATTCAAACACCGGATAGGAATTGGGAATTGCTCCAATCCAAGCGATGTTCGAGCCAGCCCCGCATACTAGTCTATTTGGGCCGACTATCTCGCGAGAAACGGGTCGATCGACTGCTTTATGCTTGGGCCAAGCTGTCCCAACATCATTCGGACTGGCGACTTCGAATAGTTGGCGATGGATTGGAACTCGCATCACTGCAAAAAATAGCCACCGTGCTGGGAATCGAAAACTCAGTCCAGTGGTGTCTTTGGAGCGATGATGTTTGGGGCGAGTTAGGGTCTGCTCATGCGTACTGCTTGGTTAGTCAATACGAGGGCTTCCCCCAATCGATGTTGGAGGCGATGGCGTCGGGTCTGCCCGTGGCAGTTCTGAATTGCAGTCCGGCTATTGGGCAAACCCTTGTAGACGGCCAATCTGGCTTGGTCATTCCGTCCGAGGATCAGATTTCGAATGCGCTGCATCGCTTGTTGTCGGACGAATCGCTTCGCAACTTCTTGGGGCAAAATGCCGCCATCCGTGCTCGCGACTTCGAGTGGTCCACGATAGCACCGCAATGGCTTTCGGCAATTGCGGCCTCAAGGTCGTTTTAACTCGCCCCTCATGGTGTTGCATATCCGACGAGAACAAACTACGATCAAAATTCCGACCACCACTCACCCCCCCTCCGTTCCTCTCGGATCCTAACGTGAAAAAACAATCGCTGCTTGCTGCTTTGCTTTTGTGTCCCACAACTCCCTTTGCGTTTGCTCAGGAGTCCAATCCATTGGCAAGCGTCCAATGGAGAATCGAGCAACTAACCCTCGACGCGAATGAAGGCTGCGCGATCGGTGACGTGAACGGTGATGGCAAACCGGATGTCATTGCAGGTCGAAATTGGTTCGCAGCGCCTGACTTCAAACCGAGGCCACTTCGAATCATCGAGGACTGGAACGGCTACGTTCAAAGCAATGGGGACTTCCTGATGGACGTTAACGCAGACGGTCGCGTCGACGTGATTGCGGGCTCATTCATTCCAACCGAAGTGTCATGGTACGAAAACCCTGGCGAGGAAGGATTGCGGCTCGGGCAAACCTGGAAGAAACATCTTTTGGTAGATACCAAGGCGTCCGAAAACGAAGCGCAATGGATGCAGGACGTCGATGGTGATGGCAAGCCTGAATGGATAGTAAACAGTTGGAACAAGAAGAATCCCTTAAGTGTTTGGCGATTTACCAAAACCGAACCCACGAAAGAGAATAGCGCCGTATTTCGACTGGAACAAGCCATCATCGGCAAATCCGGTAATCAACATGGGTTAGGCGTCGGCGACATTAACAACGATGGTCGAATCGATGTATTGATCGGCTCAGGCTGGTACGAACATCCCTCCGACAATCCATGGAGCCAAGATTGGAAATTCCGTCCGGATTGGGATATTCAAGGAAGCATTCCCATGATCGTGCGCGATGTGGATAAAGATGGCAAAAACGATCTCCTCGTGGGAGCTGGTCATGATTATGGTCTCTATTGGTGGCGTCAAATCGAGGCAAAAGGCGACGGCGCTATCCAATTCGACAAACGGCTTATCGATAAGTCCTTTTCACAGCCGCATGCCATGGCCTTGGCTGATCTCGATGGTGACGGACAAGACGAACTCATCAGTGGCAAACGTTACTTCGCACACAATGGCGGCGACCCAGGCGGAAAAGACATGCCCGAAATCCATGCGTACAAACTCGTCCAAGGCGAGTTTCGCAAGTCCACGATCGAACAAGGCCATGTCGGCGTGGGACTTCAAGTCGCCACCGGAGACTTGAACGGCGACAAACGGGTTGATATCGCGGTAGCCGGAAAGAGCGGTACGTTCATCTTGTTCAACATGAGCCGTTAGACCAGAAGGCGAATGGCGGCCATGCGTTGCGAACAACTTGGGTGCATCCAGCTGCTGCGTTCCATGTTTCTCGATCCATAGATCTTGCTCAGCGCTTGGCACAATTCCGACGCACAGATGGGCAGGAAAGTTTCGCGGACTGTTCCGTTTTCGGCTCGCACCGCAAACTCGATGGCAACACGATCCGCATCGAATTCGGTCCACCAGCAAGTAGCGATGAGAACTGCTACGAAAAGGCCGAGAATCGCGATGCAGCTCAGACTCAGCCAAACACCGGCAAGGCAGTTCATTGCAACGAGTAACAGGGTGACGGCTACTAACGTAGGCACCATACGAATCCATGAGTGATATCGAATGCAATGGGCCATTTCATGCAATACGACCATCGATAACTCTCGGTCACTAAGTCTCTGTAGCAAAGCGTCCGTCAAAAGCAATTTTCGACCGTAACCAAACAGCCCAACTACGGCAGCGTTGGCCATTCGGCAGCCAGTTGGCCAGTGGAGGACACGAGGTACATTTTGACTGCCGATACGCCACGTGCGCTCAACTGCCAACGCAATTGGCTCATCGATTGGTCCCGCACCAATGAGTCGCGTGAATAGATGCGGTATCAAAATAGTAACCATTGCGGATGTGGTAATGGTGCAAAGAACCGTTCCGAATAATCCTTGCTCGGAACCAGCCAAGTTCGACCGGGCACCCAGGTCCACGAGGCCTGCAATGCCGATCGGAAGGGCGACAGGGAACAGCCAAGTATTCGCGACCATTCTCGTTACGGATAAACCTTTGCCTTGGTTCCGGTTGGTTCGAGCACAACGGATCATCTCCATGAGCAGCAAAAGGACGATACTGGGAATAAGCAAAATTGCGATGCTGCACGCTTGCGAACCTGTGGCACTAGTCAAACGCTGTGTCAACTGCGTCCAGCCAGAAGCGACAAGGCAGATTGGCTGTAACACACACCACAGCCAAAGCAAAAGGGACGCTCGGTTGGTGAGCATCCACGCAGGAGACAATGCCATAGCTCGATCGTTCATCGCCCTGTCGATATCGAAGCCGCCTCGTTGCAATTTCTCGAGCCAACGTGCGGCAAGCGCAAAGCAACCAACAACAAACCACATATTGAGCCAGACTTGCCATTCGCCAAAGAGATTTCCTGTGCCGCTAGCTATTGGCTCAGTTGTTGCAAAGCCCAACAGTTGATTCGATAGCAATGCAGAAGGCAAAATAAGAAAGTAGACAAGTTGCATTTCGTTACTGCGGCAAAGGGTCAAGTCGCGTTAGCCGATCCGATCTCCTGCCTATCATAAACCAACGCGCCGGCCTCGATCTTCGAAACGGCTTAATTCGAGAATCATTCGTCGACCGCGCAATCAAGGAAACGAATTTAGCGAGCGTATCGAATGCGTAGCCCACCGCCTGGGCTATTTGTCGCACAGCCCAAAGTCGGCCTCCTTCGACAGTCAACTCCTCCACCAGTCCGCCGCCACTAACGTCCAAGCAAACTTCGCACATAGTCTTTGAAAAGGAGCATATCGGCAGGTGCTCCAGGCCCAATAATTAAGGGACCTTTTTGCGGTGTTGGCCTCAACCCGTGGCTTCCCTGGACCAAGCTCGCATCCAAAGGAATCACATCCATTTTGTATCGGAGCCCAAGCTTCTTTTGCGCAAGTCGAGCCATCGCTCGAAGCTTCGAGGTCATGAAAAGCTCGACGGGATCGTATCCGGGTTTGCGATGGATATCAACCGTGCGAGCAAAGTCAGGAGCCAGGGCATCATCGAGCCAATAGTAATAATTGAACCAAGCGTCGTCTTCCGCGAGCGCAATCCATTCACCACTTCGCGGATGGTCCAGGTTGAGCTGACTAGGATGCACAACGGAAGCGACGCCCTCGATAGATTGGACTAGGCTTTTCACTTCCTCTAACATACTCGGCTCTCGCACGTAGAGATGCGCGAGTTGATGATCTACGACAGCAAATGCCTTGGAATCGCCTGGTAGCAGTGTTTCTCCGAACGGGCCATTGCGGACCGCCAACCAGCCAGCTTGCCTAAGTTTTCGGTTGATGGAAACGGACCTCTGAATGGGAACTAAGCCATACTCCGAAACGACAATCGGTATCGCTCCAATCGAATGCGCGGCATCCATTACAGTTGCCGCGCAGCGATCTACTTCGGCAACACGTTCTTTGTCGGGAATAGCCAATCGTTGGAAGTCGTAGTCGAGATGAGGCAAGTAGGTGAGCGTGAGTTCGGGTTTGTTCTTGCGGAGGACTAAAGCCGTCGCCTTGGCGATCCAATCCGAAGCCGGCAGCCCCGCGTTAGGGCCCCAAAAGGAGAAAAACGGGAATGGGCCCAGTTGATCCGTTAATTGGCACTCGGTTTGGTCTAGAACATCAAATACTTTGGAGCCATCGCAACCGTAGTATGGCTTTGGGGTCACGCTCCATCGGACAGGCGCATGTTGATTAAACCACCAAAAGAGCTTTGCCGTTTCCACACCGTCGTAAACCAGCCCTTGATGCTGGATGAGGCTGTTGGACTGTTGCCAAAACCGAATCTCAGCCGTGTCGCGGAAAAACCAGCCATTGCCAACGATTCCGTGTTGACTTGGCTGCAGGCCCGTCAACATGGTGGCTTGCGAGGTGCAGGTCACGGCAGGGTAGGGAGCGATCCACGGAATCGCGTTGCCGAGCTGCCGAAGATTTGGCGCGTGCTCCAGAAGTTCTGGTGTCAGGCCAACGACATTAATAACACAAACCTTAGTCACGGCGGTTCATTCGAATCATTCGACGACGAACTAGGAATTGACTTTGTTCTTTTTGGCGATGGGCTTTGGGACTTGGTCGTCGTAATAGTCGCGTCCAATCATGGTTCCACCGTAGTACCCACCGTATTGGTAGGTAGAACCGTAACCATATCCTCCGTGTCCACTCTTGCCGTATCCGCCGGACCTGCCGCCACTGTAGTTATCGTAACGATAGCCGCCGTATCCGTAACTGTTCCCTCCCACACCAATTCCATTGACTACGACTCCGAGCATATTCGCATTGATGGAGTGCAGCATTTGAGCCGCGCGTGTTGCAATCGGTTTTAAGTTGCGTCGAAGCCGAACCGTCAGCAGGACTGCGTCAACCAGACCTGCGACGTTCGCGGGGTCGCTGACCACAAGCATCGGAGGAGTGTCCACGATGACAAAATCAAATTGCTCTCTGAGTGAAGCCAGGGAGTCTGCAAACCTTTCGCTGGAAAGTAATTCCGAAGGATTGCCTGGTCGCCGACCGCAAGTTACCGAAAACAAATTCTCAATCGACGTTTGCTGAATCGCGTCTTCCAGTTCCACTTTACCGCCAATCACTTGAACTAAACCGACGTCCTCTTTCAAGCCGAAAATTTTGGCAACGCGCGGACGGCGAAAGTCGCAATCGATGAGGCAAACTCTTCTCCCTGACTGGGCAATGGAGACTGCTAAATTGCCGGCGACGGTCGATTTGCCGTCTCCAGGAACAGGACTGGTCACTTGAATTACTTTGATGTTGCCTTGCTGGCAGCCAAAAAATACCGCGGTTCGAATACCGCGAAACGCTTCGGCTAGGGACGAACGATTCTTATGCAACGTAACAATAGAGCTGTCCACTTTTTCGTCGATTCGATCGGTTCTTGATAGGGCTGCAAGTGGCAGGTGGCCGATGATAGGCATGCCGAGGTCACCCGCAATCTCGTCTGGGTTTCGGTACGAGCGATCCGCTATTTCAAGGAGATACGCGAGACCGCTAAAAGCAACTAATCCGAGCAATGCTCCAATGCCCAGGTACCGAGTCCAGAAGGGCCCAGCAAACGCAGCGCTCGTTGGGAATTCGAGACGAGTTATCGATTTCACTCCAAAATCCGAACCTAGCTGCAATTTTCGAAGACTTTCGCCGATTTGGTCTGCGACTGCCTTTAAAGCTTCTAAATCTGCTAGATTGAGCGCGTAGTTACTTATCAGACCTTGATGTTCCGCAGCTTTATCCCTCAAATCGTCGGCTTCTTTTTTGAATTCATTCCTTTCAAACTGCATCTTGGAAAGCGTTTCTTTCAGAGCGCCGTAGGCTACCGTCAATCGACTCTCAACGCTAAAGGATTCTTTTCGGCTAGTTCCGTTTTCTTTTTCAAAGGCCGCTTCAACTCTCCTCAGCTCCGCCTTCCGGCGAGCAAGCTCCTCCTCCAACCTGTCCAATCTTGTCTTTGCAGAAATGACACTAGGGTGAGAATCGCCCAGGTCTTGATCCCTCAGTCGATCCAGTTCGGATCGAAAGGGAATGACTCTATCGCTCTCGAATTGTTCGATCTGACCCTGCATGGTCCTGGCAATGTCTCTATCTCGATACGGATCATTGCCGTCGCTTGACTGTTTGAACCCGGAATCGTAAGTTGAGTTCAAGGCCATTCTCAAGAGTTCTTCGAGAGGTCGATTGGCATCGCGACCCTTTTCGATCTGTTGAATTACAGCCTCGTTGTTTTTCATTTTCGTTTCGATGTCGGAGATGGCCTCCATGCACTTAATGATTTTGTCACTTGCGGGACTTCGGGGCTTTCCATCGACCCAAATCAAGTCCTTGTTCTTCTGAAGCTCGTCTAGCACAGTTTTAGCTTCGATCTTATTCTTGGTGTACATGTCGCTAAATTTCGTCAACACTTCTTTCGCATCTTTCGAATACGAGTTGATCTTCTCGTTGATGTGTTGTTCATATCCACTTACGATAGCCTGCACGATTTCCACGGAAAGATCGGCATTATCGGTGGTAACGTTGATGTCCACGATATCGCTATTGATGTCCTTGGATCCGAGTCGGACTTCCATTATCTTGCTGGATGGATTGTGAAGCATTTTTACAATTTCTTCAGCAGACTTCCCTGCAAGCATCCCTTTAGAAGTTTGAGTGAGTTGTCCGATGTCTACCGCTTTGCGCAACACCATGGAACTTCGAACGATGACCAATTCATCGCCGCGAGAGCGAGAGTCCATCTTGTTATCGAAAGTGGAAATAGGAATTTCTTTGGGGGGAGCCACAACCTGAACTTGCGCCGTAGCTCGGTACGTCGGGGCTATTTGCCCGTAGTATAGGTAGCCCAACGTTGCCCCAATCGCCGATCCGAGTATCGGGAGCCACTTCCAACGTAAAAGGATTTTCACAAGGTCAGGGCTTGCAGGCGTCCCCTGGGCAAGTGTCGGTGTTCCAACACTGTCTGACGTGGGTCTGGTTGCGTCCATTTATCGTACTTAATTAAAATAGGGTTTGCAGAATCGAGTCCTATATCTTAGGCGACCCGCTCAATCATTCCAGTCAAAGACATCTCGCATTTGAAGAATTAACCAATTGTGGGGGGATGAAATGCGTAAGTCCGGTTTGGATGGGTGGTGTGGATGACCGAGCCTATGCCGTTTTTAATGACCAAAACACTTCGAATCGCTGTAAAATCAGATTTGGCCAATGTCGTGTTTTAGATGTTCAAGATGCGGTCAGTAAGATGCGTTCAGCAAGTGCCTTCACTTCGCTGCTTTCAGGATCCTGCCGCCTTAGCGTCTCAAGGACCTTTTTCGCTCCGTTAATATCCTTTATATCAAGTAATCGGTTCGCGAGCCGACATTGAAGCGTGATGGAGTTTGGTTCCTTTCTTACGGCATCTTGCAAGTGGGAGATTTCCCCGTTGACATCTCCAAGGGCGGCAGACGAATCCGCGAGCCATAAGTGCCGCCGAGACGCAGTCATGGGTGCTTGCTCTACCAGTTCACGCGCACGCTCCCAGAGCTGCCGATTGGTTTTCGGGAAACGGTCCTTGGTAAAAGTGTCTTTTGCGGATGCGATGGATTGAAGCACATCGTATCTCTGCGGAAAAATTGCGATGGGCACCGTATTGTCCTTCCGCTCCATGGCGAGGAGTTTCGCAGAATTAACTGCAGCTGAAGGATTCGATTTCATCGCTTGCGACAAAATTCGCTCATGTTGGCTTTGGTCAAATTGGTCGCGAAAGAGCACGGTGGTTGCCAGCAGTTGCTGCGCGTTGTGTTTCGCGAGAACCAAACTAGCGGGCAAAAGCTTGGCGACCTCATTTCGATCGCACTCGGTATTGGCTAGACAGCGCCCCCAAAGAAGTCGCCAATCCAATGGCGACTTGGTCTGACCTAGAGCGTACCAATTGGCAGATTTCCCCAAAAGATCGATGGCCTCTCGTCCGCCAACGGATTCTATGATCTGCTCTTTTTTGGTTTGACTTTGTTCCCGATCAAGCGCCATTTGGAGGAAGACGGGCGAAGTATCTCGCCAGACCTCGGACCATGCGCTGGTTGTTTTAGACGCGATCATTTGATTCATTCGGTAGTCGAAAAGAAGCGAATTTGCAAACGCACCCATGGCAGCGGGGTTCTGTTTTAGCAAAGCGTTGTCGTTTGCCCAAATCTTTGCCATCTCTCTCACTCTCGCGGGCGTCTGTTCCTCGAGCGGCTTTCTCTCCTCGGCTTTTGTCCAGTCCAACATGGCTTCCGAAACCGAGAGCGACCTCACGGAATCAAGAGAAGACGCAATTGCATATCCACTGCCGGCAGCAACCATAATTCCGAGCAACCCGTTGCGCAACCAGGGAATACTCTTGGGCTTTACCGGCAGATCCGTGCGCGAAGAGTCGCTTCGTCCCCGTTTTCTTGCAGGAGCAATCTGAGCGTTTTGAAGGGTCCCTTGAACCGACCCTATAAGCACACATGCAGGCACGAACAGTGCCGGTAGGATGATTGCGAAGTCCACAAACGAATGAAAGGCCTGGCTGAACACCAAGTAAGCGCCTGCAAGTTTGGAAGGGAAAGCCAGTCTCCAGTTCTCTTTGGCGGGCGGGCGTTGCAGACCCGCAACCAACATGACAATTGCAATTACTAATGCGGTCACTCCTAAATAGCCGAGTTCAACTCCGCATTGGGCGTATAGGCTTTCCGCATGATAATACCAGCCAACGGACGAGGGTTCTTGAAACGGCAAATACGCGAAATGGAAGGTCCCAAGTCCGCTTCCGAGCCATCCGTAAAACGTCATGGCCTTCCACGCAACGGACCAAATATAGGCTCGGCCTGCTTGCAGTTCCTCCTCCAAATCAATTTCCGATAGGCTTCCCAGCCGCGCATACGCTTTTTCGTCGACTTGAAAGGCAACCAAGCTTGCGACGATTGTGGTAGCTACGGCCACTGCAACTGCCCAGTTCCCGCGACTACCGTTCCGTGCATTCGCAATAAAAGCGGAAATAACAATTGCACCCAAAGCGCTGACCGCTGCACCACGACAAAGACTTATTAGCAGAGCGGCTACGATACCGATCAAACAAAGCATCGCCGTAATCTGAGCCGTGTTCAAGTCAGCTAAACTATCCTCAGCGAAACCCCGTAGCTTACCAATAATGCTCGTGTCCGGAAAACGATAGCGATTGTCCTTCGAATTGCGTTGTGTATTGAGTAAAGTCCAGCCCAAAAGTCCCAAACTACCTGCAATACAAATGTTGTAGAAGCCTCCAGCAGAGTTTTTGGAAACAAAAGTGGCGAACGAGCCACCCGATCTCAAACCAAGAAAATTTAGCGATTGATAGGAAATCGCCCCTTGAACGCCAACACATGCAATCAACATCCCAATCAATGTTAGCGTACCAAACAACCAAAGCTGATTTGAGGAATTGGAAAAGACGGCTCGACCAATCCACACGAAAAGTCCGCAAAGCATTAATGAGATAGCAGCCCCTCGCGTGTGAAGGGGTTCAATACTCCAAGCCAATTTGCGTTCCGCGTCTGGCACGTTTTTGAGATCGCACGGCACCTTCGAAATCAAATCCGCCCCGTCACGATCTGGCTGTTTCGAAGTCGTGTACAACGTCTTCTGCATCGAAGCTGGCGCATCGGACAAACCGAGCGCCCAGCGTTGCAATTGGACGGAGCGAGGAGCAACTTCATTTCCTTGCCAAGAAAAAATCGGCGTCGACTGTAGGAACGCTATGGCACCAAGGAAAAAGAGTAGCCAAGTAAGCCAAGGGATGCTCAGGTCCCGTGACTTGCTCACCATACTGACAATGCAATGCAGAGCCATCGAGCAACTAAATACCACTCCAACCCAAGCCAAAATGTATTGCGATTTCCATTGAACGCATCCGTAGTTCCAAGGCAAAGCCAAGATCAGTAGCAGAATGGCACAGCACAGAATCGATTCGGAAATCTCAATTCCGCTCCAAAGCCCTACCGGCACCTTCGGAAATCGTTTCACCTCACGTCTTCTATCAGCGCGTTTTTCCGTGAGATGAGACATGTACGATTTTAGATACTTTAGGGTTATGGATGCAAGCGAACTCCCGCCAAAGAAAACGGCAGAACTCGCCCAACCGATTGTAATAGCAAATCTCCCAATCTCGAAACTTTCCATTCGATATCCTCGTTGGGAAGGAAATACGCATGTGGGTACCCGTCACAACGTGGATATTCCGACGAACCATTATGCTAGCCAACTTCGTCAATACCGCTAATGTCCGGACAATCATTAAATTCAACGGCGGGCTTTAGCCGATACCCAGCAGAGGGAGTATGTGCCATGAATCCGACGGACCATCCGGCGGTTTAGCATGAAAAGAACTTCCCAGCATCCAGATTACATTTTGGGGGGATCGGAATGTCGGTCAAACATATTGAAGTAGCAGAATCTCGTCAAAAGCGAGGCTGGCTAAAACTGGTTAAAAAACGATTGGCCCTTCTGCTGCTGGCTAGCTCAGCCACAGTTCCGTTTGCCGGCTGCACAGCTATGACCGGACTGAACAATAGCTGGCAGTACAATGGCTATTGGAATCAAACCATGATGGGGCAACGGAACAAGTCCAGCGCCTCGAAAGCATGGCACTGCCGGAAGCACCACTTCTGTAACGAAAAATACATGAAGGAATTTTCGCAGGGCTTCAAGGCTGGTTATATGGAAATTGCAGATGGCGGCACCGGCTGCACACCTGCTTTCCCACCTCGAGAATACTGGGGTTGGAAATATCAGTCATGCGAAGGCCAAGCTCGTGTTGCCGCTTGGTACTCTGGGTACCCGCATGGAGCCAGAGCAGCCGAGGAAGACGGAATTGGAAACTGGACTCAGATCCAGACGTCATCGGCTATCCAGCAACAGTACTCTCAGCATGGCATGCTGAATCAGTCTAGTAGCGGGATGTACCCTATCGCTCAATCTGCGATTCCTAACGGTCGACCGCAAACAGTCGTTTCGCAAGGAGTTTCAACCCAAGGTTTCGAGGACTTACAGGGATATCCAATTTCGGTTGAACAAGGGCCTGCAGAAATCATCCATTCGCCCCAGTTCATCAATCAATAAACAGCTCACCCACTTGATTATGCGTCAGCATCGTTAAGTAAGTATCCAAAACTGCATTCATCAAGTATCCACGCCTACCGGCGAACGAGGTAACTACTATGTCTATGGAACGGAATCCTATGACGCTCGTCGAATCAAAAAAGAATGGGGGTCGCATGTTGACTCGCATGTTAAGATCCTTTTCACTGGCGGGCTTGATGGCTGCAGGTGCGATGAACGTTGGATGTACATCGCTAACTCAGCCTTTGGCGGGGATCCCCGTGCGTCGCCTGCCACCGCAATTTTTGGCGCAATCTAAGAACAACTTAGTGCCCCTGGATCCTTCGAGGTTGACCCAGGAACCGCCTCGGCAATACCTGATAGACAAAGGAGATATCCTCGGTATTTATATCGAAGGCGTTTTGCCCTACACGGCAACAGACAAGCCGCCAGAACCACCTCCGGTAAACTTCCCGAATGAAAAAAGTACGCTCGATCCGTCGCTGGGCTTTCCGATCGTAGTTCAGGAGAATGGGACCATTGCCCTGCCTTCGATTGCTCCGATCAAGGTCAAGGGGATGACGATTGAACAAGTCACCGATCTGATCCGTAAGGCGTATCTGGATGCTAAGATTTTTACCAACGCAGAGCGACTCCGTCCGATTGTCACCATGATGAAAGAGCGACAATACAACGTTGTTGTCGTGAGGCAAGATGTTGGATCGCAAAGTGGTCAACAACAACAAGGAGGAGGGGCCAAGGGTGCTTACATTCGCGGCTCTGACCAAAGTGCGGCTGGCAGCATGATCAAACTCGATGCTTACAAGAACGACGTTCTCCACGCGTTAATGGCTTCGGGTGGCCTGCCTGGCGTCAATGCCAAGAACGAAATCAAAATCTTGCGTGCCGGAAAAGCAGATCAAAAGAAACGGGATGATTTTGTTCAGCAGTTCTACCAACAGTATTATGCCAACCCTGATCCGTGCGGTTGCCCACCACCACTTCCAGATGATCCAAGCTTGCTCAAGATCCCCATGCGGCTTCCAATGGGTGTGATCCCAGCTTTCAAATCCGAAGACGTGATTTTGGACGAAGGGGATGTTGTCTACATCGAATCTCGAGAAGCAGAAGTTTTCTACACCGGCGGTCTTCTACCTGGCGGAGAATATTTGATTCCACGCGACTATGACCTGGATGTTTTGGGTGCGATGGGGCTGGCCGGCCAGGGTATTGGTGGCAAGTCGGGTGGCAGCAACAGTTCCTTCGGAATTCAGCAATATACCATTCCCCCGGGACAACTTTTCATTCTCCGAAAAACACCTTGCAACGGACAAATAACAATCCAAGTCGACCTGACGCTGGCCGCTCAAGATCCCCGGGAAAGACCGCTGATTCAGCCAGGTGACACGCTCATCCTACGATACAAACCGTGCGAAGAAGCGGTCAACTTCGGAATGTTTGCCTTCTTCACTTATGGGATTCAGCAAGTATTGCAGGGATCTAATAGAAACCGATAGCTTGAATTTGCAAATTCAGAAAAGGGCTTCCAAGAACGGGAGCCCTTTTTTCGTTGCATTCCCGCCTAGTTCGACTGTCCTAAATTGGTTTTTGCGTTGCGATTGGACAATGGCTCTTTCCTCTAACTCGGGACAGTCGAACTAGTTGCATCTTTCACGACCTGCTTAGACGGCTAGGATCGAACAAAGCCAAGCCTTTTAGCGGTGTTTTCCGAATCCTCTAGTGATATAATCAAGGACTCAAACGATTTCGCTCTAAAAGCACCTACCTAGCAGCTCTCATGCAAATCCAGTCCATTTCTTGCCAAGTTTTTGTCGTGGCTTTGCTCCTCCTGCCGTTGGATCGCTCCCTCGCGACAGAACCGTTGACAGATCCATCCAAAGTCGACTTCAAGACCGACATTCGACCGATCCTTTCCAATCGTTGCTTCGCCTGCCATGGGCCCGACGATTCGAAAGTGGAATCCGGGTTGCGTCTGAACGAATTTGAATCCGCAACCTTACCCGCCGACTCAGGCTCGCGAGCCATTGTTCCGGGCAACGTAAACGAGTCGGAGTTGATCCGCCGAATTGTTTCGAACGATGAAGCTGAGCGAATGCCCCCTCCGCACTTCGGAGCCAAATTGACCGAACGAGAAGCCGACCTGTTCAAGCAATGGATCGCGTCCGGAGCAAAATACTCAAAACACTGGTCATTCGATCAAATTCAATCCAATACCCCAACACATGCACTGCCGGCTGACTTTTTTCCAGCTTGGCATCGCTCACCAATCGATTTGCTCGTCCTGAAAAAACTAAAAGAACGTGGTTGGGAACCAACTCAAGAAGCGAACCGAAGCACGCTCCTTCGGCGACTCACGCTCGACCTGACTGGTCTGCCCCCGACTTTGGAACAACAGTCGGCATTCCACTCGAACACGAGTTTGAATGCTTATGAACAGTTGGTCGACGAATTGTTGGCTTCGCCCGCGCTCGGCGAACACTGGGGTCGAAAATGGCTTGACCTTGCTCGCTACGCGGACTCGGCTGGCTATGCCGACGATCCCCCCAGGACGATTTGGGCCTATCGCGACTGGGTCATCAAAGCCATCAACGACGGTATGTCGTTCGATCAGTTTACCACCGAACAACTGGCAGGCGATTTGCTCCCAAACCCAACAGACGAGCAACTGGTGGCCACCGCTTTTCATCGCAATACGTTGACCAACAATGAGGGTGGCACCAACGACGAAGAGTTTCGAAACGTAGCTGTAGTCGACCGCGTCAACACCACCATGGCGGTCTGGATGGGGGTCACTATGGCCTGCGCGCAATGCCACACCCATAAATTCGACCCGATCACTCAAGCCGAGTATTTTCAGGTCTTCGCTATATTGAATCAAACCAAGGACGCCGACCGAGCAGACGAAAGCCCGACCCTGAAGTGGTTCACCCACGAACAACGCCGCAATCAAGATGAGACGCAAAAAGAACTTGCCACAGTGGAGCTAGCCCTAAAAGCTCCCGATGAAACACTCAGGCCTGAACAACGAAGTTGGGCAGACGAACTGCACACACCCATCCTCTGGCAGTCTTTCCTGCCCTCAACTGCCAAAGCTAAGTCAAAGTCCCCAATCTCAATCAAAGAGAATGGCGATATCAAAGTTGAGGCGATTGCCGACACCGATACCTACACGGTCGAGTTGCCCATTCCAAATGGTGTTTCGATCGATTCTCTGTCGGGTCTACAAGTGCGAAGCATTCCCGATGCATCCTTGCCTAACGGTGGCGCTGCCATCGGTGATGGAAACTTTGTACTAACTAATTTGGCCGCCAGCCTGATCCGTCTTGATTCCAAATCGATGAGCGGCCGATTTGTGCGAATCGAATTGCCAGGAGAAAGCAAAATCCTCTCTCTCGCCGAGGTCCAAATTTTTTCCAACGACGAGAACTTAGCCAAAGGGGGCAAAGCAATGCAAAGCAGTACTGACGTCGATGGCAAGGCCGAACGAGCACTCGATGGCAACACGTCGGGAAAGTACACAGACAATTCAACCACCCATACGGCAAGCGGTGCCGATCCCTGGTTGGAAGTCGACCTTGGCAAGGAGGTATCCATCGACAAAATCGTTGTCTGGAACCGAACCGATGCGGATGTGGGAAGCAGATTGACCGGCGCTCGACTAACTATCCTGTCCGAGGAGCGAAAAACGCTTTGGGAGTCCATCATCGATAAACCCAAGGCGAGCCAATCGTTTGAAATCCAGTCTTCGATTCAGGTCCCGCTTTTCCTTGCAAACGCCGACTACGCTCAGGATGGCTTCGCTCCTACCAATGCGATCGATGGGGACGCAAAGTCCGGATGGGCTGTGGGTGGCTCGATTGACCAACCGCACCAACTGAACATCGCAATCCAATCTGGCAAACTGAAAGAATTCATCGCCAACAATCCAATCGCAGGTAATGTCTCGCTGCGACTGACGCTGAAATTCGAATCGACTTATCGACGCGCCTTGCTTGCAAGCTTTGCGGTTGGATTCGCAACCGATGTGCGCGCCGAACGAATGATTGGCCTGCCATCGAACATCGCGAAAATATTGTCCCTTGAGCCCGATATGCGTTCCAACTCCGACAACGACTCACTTCACTTGCATTACGTTTCAACAACGGCGCCGAGTCGAAAGGCGTTGCGTGACTCGCGCGATGCGCTGGGAAAGAAACTCAATGAAATCAAGCCGACAACGACTGTTCCCATTCTCAGTGAATTAGCCACCGACAAACAACGGACAACGCATATCCAAATTCGAGGGAACTACAAAGTACAAGGTGATTTGGTATCGCCTGACGTGCCCAAAGCCTTCCATCCATGGAAACCAACCAGCACAAACGGTGTTCCTGCCAAAATGGACCGCTTGGAGTTCGCAAGGTGGCTGATGCAACCGGACAATCCGCTCACTGCGCGTGTGATCGCAAATCGCTATTGGGAGACTTTCTTCGGCGTCGGTATTGTCCGGACAAGCGAAGAGTTTGGGTCCCAAGGCGATCTGCCGAGCAACCCTGAGTTGCTTGACCTATTGGCCGCCGAATTGATACACAATGGATGGGACACGAAACGGTTTATTCGCAGCATCGTTATGTCGGCTGCCTACCGACAGCAATCCTCGGTGTCGCCAAAACGCTACGAAGAAGATCCGGACAACGTTTATGTTTCGCGAGGCCCTCGCTTTCGAGTGTCGGCCGAACAAGTTCGCGACATGGCACTTGCATCAGCTGGTCTGTTGTCTCAACGTCTTTACGGTCCTCCTGCTCGCCCTCCGCAACCGTCACTCGGCTTGACTGCCGCATTCGGCGGTAAAACCGATTGGGATACTAGCAAAGGTGAAGATCGCTTTCGACGCGGGCTCTACACCCTATGGCGTCGGTCGAACCCATACCCATCTATGGCAACCTTCGATGCACCGAATCGTGAAGTTTGTGTCCTAAAGCGAGATCGAACCAATACACCGCTACAAGCCCTCGTTACGTTAAACGATCCAGCCTATGTCGAAGCTGCCCAAGGGCTAGCAAGACGAATCGTCGTTTACGAACTGCCAGCTGGTTCCATCGAACAACGTGTAGAACGGGTCTTTGAATTGGCCCTCTCGCGTCAGCCGATTGCCCGAGAGACGGAAGCGATCACGAAACTGTATCTCCAAACTCGCAACGAACTGGCGAGCGAAAGCGGGCGAGCAAACAAACTAGCAACCGAGCCAATCGGTCCATTGCCAAACAACGCAGATCCGGTCGAACTTGCAACATGGACGACCATTTGCAATGTAATTCTGAATCTCGACGAGTTTCTAATGACCCCTTGAATGAATCTCTGCCTCCCGTTTAACCCCAATACCGTTCAATTATTTGTTTAACAGTCAGCCGTAGGCGTACTCGATACCATTAACGTACGTCTACGGCTAACGGTTGAACGACGAAACCAACCAAACCGATCGAACTATGAACTCCATTATAGAACAACAACTCGCATTGCGAACGCGACGGTACTTTCTAGGCCAAACGTCGACAGGCTTGGGTGCTTTAGCTCTATCGAACCTCATAGGCACATCACCATTAAATTCGGCAGCCGCAGCCGACTCCATTGCACGCAAAGTCGCACACTTTGCACCCAAGGCAAAACGTGTGATCTACCTACACATGACCGGTTCGCCGCCCAACCTAGATCTTTTCGACTACAAACCCAAGTTGATCGAACTCAATGGCCAAGATGCTCCCGACTCGGTTCTCAAAGGCAAGGAGTTTGCCTTCACCACCGGTGTTCCGAAGCTACTTGGTACGTCACACAAATTTAATGCCTCTGGAAATTCCGGGGTGATGCTCTCGGATTGCTTGCCGCATTTGCAAGGTGTCGCGGACCATCTTTGCCTTGTGCACAGCATGCACACCGACCAATTCAACCATGCGCCCGCCGAGCTCTTGATCTACACCGGTTCGCCACGCAGCGGTCGGCCTTCGTTTGGTTCTTGGGTCTCTTATGGATTGGGTAGTGAAAACGAGAACCTGCCGGCCTTTGTTGTTCTTATTAGTAGCGGCGTACAACCAAACGGCGGTAGAAGTTCGTTCGGTAGCGGCTTCCTGCCCAGCGTTTTCCAAGGGGTCCAGTGTCGCTCGCAAGGGGACCCCGTTCTATTTGCCTCGGATCCGGCTGGTATGGATCGCAATCTACGTCGAAAGACCTTGGACACACTAAGCCAACTCAATGCCATTCAAGCCGAGGAACTTGGCCACCCCGAAACACAAACACGTATTTCACAGTACGAACTCGCCTTTCGGATGCAGACGAGTGTTCCCGAAGTCATGGACATTTCCAAAGAAACACAAGAGACCCTTGATGCATACGGTGCAAAAGTCGGAGGGGCGAGTTTAGCCAACAATTGCCTATTGGCGAGGCGACTGGTGGAGTCGGGAGTTCGGTACGTTCAGCTCTTTGACTGGGGCTGGGATTTCCATGGAACCGGGCCAGCCGAAGACATTCGCGATGGCTTAACTAAGAAATGCGAAACCATGGACCGACCTGTCGCGGCGTTGATCAAGGACTTGGAGCAGCGTGGTCTATTGGATGATACACTCGTCATTTGGGGAGGCGAGTTCGGTCGTACGCCGTTCCGCGAAGGCCGCACGGCCGTCGGGGCTCAACTCGGTCGCGATCACTATCCAGATTGCTTTACGATGTTCATGGCAGGTGGAGGGGCCAAGGGTGGCTTCGACTACGGCAGCACCGACGAACTCGGTTTTTCCATCGTGGACAAGCCCGTTCATGTTCACGACCTTCAAGCGACCTGGTTGCACTTGCTGGGCTTCGATCACACAAAACTAACGTATCGGTTCCAAGGACGCGACTATCGCCTAACCGATGTGCATGGCAACGTCGTGCATGATTTGATTTCGTAGTCGAGTCGCTCCGCCGACTCGAGTCCTCGTTGCTCGCATTCCTTCGATTTCCAAGCATTCAAAATCCGCAAGAACTCAATTCGATGGCTGAACCATAATTCTGGAGAAGGAAATAGCATCGGGTCTGCGGCTACACTGACCGTCCGTCGGCGGAGCGACGGACCTACGTTTTCAATCTCGCCCAAGGCGGCAAATGATTGTTTAGCCGGTTGCTAAGAAGCTTGCACCAACCAAGCCCTCTGCCATTCCAGGTTGCCACAGCCCAACCGCTTAACCCTCGCGAGTGCGTTTGCTCAGTCGACTGCATAATAGCTACCGATGCTCCGCCCACAAATTGCTTGGCTTGATATTCGTCTAATTCCAAGCCGCGATGCGGTATGAAAAACTTTTTGTCCAATAGCGCCAACCCTTGCGTTGGAACAAAATGATTCCCGGTCTCGATCAAGACCGCCATTGGCTCCATTGCAATTACAGAATGCCTTTCCATGGCGTTCCGTACGCCGTCTGTCATGCAATGCGCAGGACCCTTTTGCCATTCGGTCGCCACGTGCGAAAACTCCCCTAACGTATCGAGCATCTCTTGAACTCGCTTTTGTTTCTCAAGTTCCGTTCGTTGCTTCGTTTTTCCTGCCGACAACTCACGTTGTTTACCAATTCGGGTACTTAACGCCATTGGCTCAAAATCGATCTCGTTCACCAGTCGAAGGCCAGCGGCAAAACCACCTGCACAGCGATCGCGATGGGGCCATAGTCGATAGCAACCAGCTTGGCCAGGAGAACGCCAAGCTTCAAGCGGCTTGGGCTCGATCGGTTCCCACGCATCCGGAAACTGTTCAAGTAGCCATTGGATCTGCGATTCGTTTTCTTCCACGGCAAACGTACATGTTGAATAGACCAGTCGGCCACCGAGTTTGAGCATTCGTATGGCAGACTGAAGAATGCGTTGCTGACGAAGAGCACAATGTTCAATTTGATTCTCGGAAAATGCGTTGTCAACGCGCTTGTTCCGTCCAATAAGCGTTTGGCCGCTACAAGGTGCATCAACCAACACCGCATCAAACGCTTGGGGCATCTGACGCGCTAGGTCGTCTGGGTCGTACGAAGACACGGCAAAACTGGGATTGCCCGTCTTGGCTAGTGAATAACGTAGGACATCGACCCGAGATCGAATGCTCTCGTTCGCCAACAGGAATCCATCCGTCCCCAGTCTTTCCGCAATCGCGGAGGCTTTTCCACCAGGGGACGCGCATAAATCGCAGACTCTGTCCGTTGGCTGCGGGTCCAAGAGTGCGAGAGGCAACAGCGATGCGGCATCCTGAATGTAATAGTCAGCCGTTGCGTAGTTCAAGAATGACGCTGGCCGAATGGTAGAATCGACTAGAAAACGCCCCCATGCATACCAAGGTACCTCAGTAACTGCGAACGGCAGTTCCGTTTCCGTGCGGTTCACATGAAGTCGAATACACCGATCGCTAAAACTTTGCAGCGCTTTTTGAAACGCATCGTGCTCGCTCGCGTCCAAGATTTGGTTCAGATTCATTGGCTACGAACGAATCAGTCGGGATGCAGGAACGCGTACAACGGGGCACCGTGGCAAGGAATCCAAAAACGTTTGGCCATAGGCCTTCGTCGTCAAGCGAGGGTCCGTAACGACCACGATTCCTGAGTCCGTTGCGGTTCGGATGAGCCGGCCAAAACCTTGCTTGAATTTGATCACCGCCTCCGGTAACTGATAGTCTTGAAAAGGATTGCCGCCAGCTTTTCGAATCGCTTCGAGTCTGGCTTCTAGCAACGGATGATCAGGAACGCTAAAGGGTAATTTGCTTATAACCACCAGCCGTAACGCATCGCCGGGTACATCAACCCCTTGCCAGAAACTCTCGGCACCAAACAAAACGCCTCGAGGATTCTCCTTGAATGCTTGGAGCAACTGATTGCGAGGGACACCATCGGCCTGCGAGTAGATGGTCAGATTGTTTTCGTTCATCCACGGAGTCAGAGCTGTACAAGTCTTCCGAAGCATGTCGTAACTGGTGAACAGAACGAAGGCATGGCCATCGCTCTGGCCGACGAAGTGCTTGAGCACAGGGATGATAGCCTGTTCGTACTTCAACTTGTCCAAGGAGGGATCCGCGATATCCGTGATCAAATGGACTTCCGCAAGTTTTGGATAATTAAATGGGCTTCCGACTTGTAGAGTCTTCGAACCCGTGGCACCGATGCGTCCTTGAAAAAAGGCGAAGCCTTTCTTCTTGCTCTGCCCCGTAGCGACCGTAGCGCTCGTCATGATGACGCTTTTGACTTTACGGAACAATTGGTTGCGCAAGTGGGTGCCAATGTCGAGAGGACTGCTCCGCATCGTGATCCGAACCGTGCTGCGGGACTGGGTATTTTTGGTCTGTTGCTCAAGCCAATAAACCGAGTCGTCTACTTTTTGCTGAAGCCATTGGTCGATACTGGCTGCGAGGGAACTCAAGCGTTGACTGGCGGACATCATTTCGAGACGGCTGTTGGCGTCTTTCAGGTCTTGGCCAAATCGCTCCAGTTGCTCCGAAAGCGTCTGAAGTCGTTCTCCCAGAACAGACTCGATAAGCAAAGGAGTCCGGACGCGTCCGTTGGCTTTTTCTTGACCGGCGTGCCAGCCGGCTAAGTCCGCAGTGAGATCGTCGAGCGATTCCATGCAGCGGTAGGTGTCCTGCGTTAATTGTTTGAGCCCGAGGGCTACCAAAATGCCCTTTTCGTTTCGCGGATTGTAGAGTTTCCGAAGGGTGTAGTCGATTTGCGAGTTGCTGATCTGGAGGCCCAAATGATCGCCTGCGACCGCTTCGATGGTATGGCATTCGTCGAAGATGACCGAATCGTATTTTGGCAAGATGCCGCCGCCCTGCGCTTTCAAGGCCAAGTCGCTAAAAAAGAGAGCATGATTGACCACCAGGATTTGCGAGTTCTGGACTCGACGTCGGGCCGCGTAGTAGAAACAGCTCTCGTGATGATTGCATTTCCGCCCCATGCAGTTTCCGGAATCGCTTGCCACCTCATCCCAAACGTTGCCCGGTGGCCGAAACGCCATGCTGCTGAGTGAACCGTCGTTGGTGGTACGCGCCCAGTCTTGGACCGAGTTGAGGTGATCGTGATCTTGCTCGTTGCTCCAAAGACTGACAGATCGGCTAACCGCCAGTTCCAATCGCCGCTTAGACAAGTAGTTTCCGCGGCCCTTGACCAGAACACTTGTGAACTCACGCGGAATAACAGCTTTGAGCAGTGGCAGGTCCTTGGAGATGAGCTGTTCTTGGAGGCTGATGGTATGCGTACTGACGATGATTCGCTTGACGGAATCCTGCTCTCGCTGCTCCCCGTCCTCCTCGTCTTGGCGTTCGCCACTGGCTTTTCGCTTGCCATCCAACGGCTCGGCCTGTTTTGCATTACCTGCCATCGCGTTTTCAGCGGATGTCGCATGCAGGATGGCGGGAACGAGATAGCCGAAACTTTTGCCGACGCCTGTACCTGCCTCGACAATCAAATGATGTCGGTTGCGCAGCGCGTCACCAACGGCTTCGGCCATTGCAATCTGCTCATTGCGATGTTCGTAATTCTTGATGCGGCGCGAGATACTGCCGCCCGGGCCCAAGATCGCGTTAATATCCAACTCGCCCATCAACCCATGTTTCCTTAAAAAAAGACGTGGGATAGGCTTCCAGCCTGTCATCGCAACAGAAGGCTAGCAGCCTATCCCACGGAATCCTATTGTAAGGCATCCCGGGGAGCTTTGGCACCGCAAAATGCGTGGAACATCGCAACAATGATATCGTGTAACCGACAGGGTGTTTGATTTGACGCAAGACAAAGGCAAAGGAATGTCTTGATGTATCTGCTAACGAAGCAGGATATTGGATGCCTTAGGAATAAAAAACAGAAACCAAACCGCTCCTAACGCTGCCGACCCTATCGATGCGATTAGGACCGTGATCTGCGAGATATTGATGATCGCTTGATCCTCGAACGCAAGCAGCGAGACAAAAATGGACATAGTAAAGCCGATCCCAGCCAATAGGCCGGCGCCAATCAAATGGCTCCAACTCAATTCGTCCGCCAGTCGTCCCATTTTGAATGCGATCGCCAATCCGCAGAATGCAAGAATACCGAGCGGCTTACCAACTACCAACCCCAGAAAAATTCCAATCGCATTGGGTTGCATCAGCTCACGATACCATTCACCCCCAATCGGAATGCAGGTGTTGACCAAAGCGAAAATCGGCAATATTCCCAATGCAACGGGGAAGTGAAGCCGATGTTGAAGTCGGTGCGAAACGCAATCGTGGGTTTCCTTGGAAAACGGAATTGCAAACGCAAGGAGTACGCCCCCAATGGTAGCGTGGACGCCTGAATGTAAAAGACACCACCACATACCGGCTCCGCCGATCAAGTAAGGCCATAGGACTTTGACTCTCATGCGATTGAGCACCAACAGTATCGCGAAAATCGCGATCGCCCCACCGAGATAGCTGGCCGTGATGCCTTTGGTATAAAAAACTGCGATAACGACGATTGCTCCGAGATCATCCGCAATGGCTAAGGCTGTCAGAAACACTTTGAGGGCGTAAGGGACTTTGGTACCAAATAAAGAAAGTACTCCAAGGGAGAAAGCGATGTCCGTTGCCATAGGGATGCCGGCCCCACGCTGCGTGGAGGTACCCGCATTGAAAGCGAAGTGGATCGCGGCCGGTGCAATCATTCCACCCACAGCGGCGAAAACAGGTAAGGCGGCATTGCGCCATGACGAAAGTTCGCCTTCATATATCTCTCGCTCTAATTCCAGCCCAATCATCAGAAAGAAAATGAACATCAAACCGTCATTGACCCAATGCTCTACCGACAGTCCCCAAAACTCTTCGTGAAAAAAATGGATCAACGGCTCTCCAACCATCGAGTTCGCCAGGATAAGCGAAACAATGGTCACCAAGATAAGTACCAGGCCTCCTGACTTCTCACTCGCAAAGAACTCTTTGAAAAGCTTGGTACTTAACATGTCTTTGCAACAACTTTGACTTTTGGCGAATGAGGCGATTTGCAGTTCCTACAGGGTGGGATTTTAGCACACCCATTCAATTCATCGATGCCAAAATCGGCGTTCGGCCAACCTCATACGCGGCGGCCAGGACGGTAGCCTGTGTTTGGCTTCTTGTCGCCACCCTTCGAAACACCCCGTTGCTGCTTCCTCGGGCTTTTTCGACGCTGTTCTTCAAGCGGTTTCGCAGAGACGGAATCCGAGTTAGATCCGACAGACTGATTTGTTTCGGCTGGCTGATTTGTTTCGGCTGGCTGCGCGCTCGGATTGGGAATCGTGTGAACGTACTCACCGCGAAAGCGTTTGTTCGCGTCCTCTCGACGACGCTCCATGGCTTCCTTAGGTGGTCTTGACGGGATCAAACAATCGCAGCCTTCGCCAATGAGATCATTGCGATTGACCGATCGAAGGGCGTCGCGAACTTCAAAGTAGTTTTCCGGCTTAAAGAACTGCATCAAGGCCCGTTGCGACTTGCGATCTCGCAGCGCTTTGGCGATGAAGACCGGCTTGAGAGTGAACGGGTCGAGCCCGGTGTAATACATGCTGGTCGCAATATCGAGGGGTGCTGGAATAAAGTCCTGCACTTGATCGGGTTTGTAGCCATTGCGTTTTAAGAATACGGCAAGTTCAATCATCGATTCGATCGAACTGCCGGGATGCGAGGCGATAAAATACGGTACGAGATACTGCTTCTTGCCAGCGTCCTCGGATGCTTTTTTGAATTGCTCGGTGAAGAACTCGAAGTCGTCATTGGCCGGCTTGCGCATCTTGAAAAGAACGTCCGCGTCGACGTGTTCCGGAGCCACTTTCAAATGGCCGCCCACGTGGTGTTCGGTCAGCTCTCGAATGTACTCCGGCGATTGTCTGGCCAAGTCCATACGAACGCCGCTAGCCACAAGGACTTTCTTAATCCCTGGAATCTCGCGAGATTCGCGCATCAACTCGATGACTGGAGTATGGTCTACCCCGAGGAGTTTGCAGATCTTGGGATGGACGCAGGACTGGCGACGGCACTTGGCTTCCACATCCGGCTTGGTACATCGCATGTGGTACATGTTGGCGGTCGGTCCGCCGATGTCGCTAACGATCCCTTTAAAATCCTTGTCCTCGGTCATCGTCTTGATTTCGTTCAAAACAGATTCCTTCGAACGGGACTGAATGATGCGGCCTTGGTGGGCAGTGATAGAGCAGAACGTACAACCACCGAAACAGCCACGCATGATTGTGACGGAGTTCTTGATCATGTTGAACGATGGAATCGGCTCGGTGTAACTTGGGTGCGCTCGACGGGTGTATGGCAAGCCATAGATGCGATCCATCGCCTCTTCGCTGAGCGGCAATTGCGGAACGTTGCAAACAATGGTCTGTGTCCCATGACGCTGCATCAGTTTCTTGGCGTTGAGCGGATTCGTTTCGTTGTGGATCGTGCGAGTGGCTTTCGAGAAAGCGATTTTGTCAGCAACGACATCCTCGTACGATGGCAGTTCGATCGCGTCCGTCGGCAGTGGTTCGGACGCTCCTAGGGCATAGGCAACACCGCGCATGTTTCGCAGATCCTTGACGGTTTCTCCGGCTTCGAGTCGGCGACACATTTCGACGATGGAGTTTTCACCCATGCCGAATGCGACGAGATCCGCTTTGCTATCGAGCAAGATACTGCGTCGAACTTTGTCGCTCCAAAAGTCGTAGTGGGCCAGACGTCGAAGCGAGGCTTCAACCCCACCCGCAATAACGGGTACACCCTTGTAGGCTTCGCGGGCTCGTTGGCAGTAAGCTAGCGTTGCCCGATCTGGCCTGAGTCCGATCTTGCCGCCGGGCGAATAAGCGTCGTCGTTTCGGACCTTTTTGTTCGCGGTGTAGTGGTTGATCATGCTGTCCATATTCCCAGCGCTGATCCCGTAAAACAGCCTCGGTCGTCCGAAACGCTTCCAGGGTTCGCACGAATGCCAGTCCGGCTGGCTGACGATTCCGACACGGTACCCGGCGGCTTCTAGCACGCGTCCGAGGATCGACATGGCAAAACTTGGGTGATCGATGTACGCATCACCTGTTACAAAGACCACGTCCAATTCGTCCCAGCCGCGGGCTTTTGCCTCCTCCATGGACATCGGCAGCGGGATACGGGCGAGAGGTCCGTGAGGTTGTCGCTCGCCAAGGTTGTCCAAGTACCGACTGACAACGCTCCCGTTTTTTCCTGTGCTGGTTCCGCAGGTGCCATTGTCCGCCGTTAGCGGTTTAGCCGCAGGGTCTAGGATGGGTAACGAAATGGACATATTAAATAGCCAGGAGCAAGAACCATTGATTTATTAAGTTCACTGATGCCATTGTAGGCAAGTTTTTGGTTTGGGCAGCGGTTTTTCTTTGTTATTGATGAGGTTTCCGACCGCTTGTATACTCGACCCCTCTCTTAACTGGTCGCACGGCATCCATAGGGTGTTGCATGCAGCCGACGATTTGGCGTCTTCCGATTCCAAATCGATGTTTCACAGGGTCCTTTTTTACTTTTGGTGGAGAACACAAGCGGTGACAATTCGAATCGCAATTAACGGGTTTGGTCGTATCGGACGATTGACGTTCCGCAACTTAATGAGCCGTTCGAGCGAGTTCGAAGTTGTAGCCGTAAATGACTTGACCGATAACGCCATGCTGGCGACCTTGCTAAAGTACGACAGCATCCACGGTCGCTACGATGGGACCGTCAGCTACGACGACAAGCACCTGATTGTCAACGGAAAGAAGATCCATGCACTTGCAGAAAAGGATCCTTCGAAATTGCCGTGGGCCGATCTCAAAGTGGATATCGTCATCGAAAGCACTGGCTTTTTCACAGGACGCGCGAAAGACGGTAAGCCTGGTTACGACTCACACTTGACCGCGGGTGCCAAGAAAGTCGTGCTCAGTGCACCAGCCAAAGACGGCGCGGACCTAACCTGCGTTCTCGGTGTCAACGACGACAAGCTCACCGCAGATCTCAAGTGCATTTCGAATGCTTCTTGCACGACCAACTGCTTGGCTCCGATAGCCAAGGTACTCAATGAGACCTTCGGTATCGAATCCGGTTTGATGACAACCGTTCACGCGTACACCAACGACCAGAAGGTTCAGGATTTGCCACACGCCGATCCGTATCGCGCCCGAGCTGCAGGCTTGAACATTATCCCAACGACAACCGGGGCGGCATCGGCTGTCGGTTTAGTTATTCCTGAACTCAAGGGTAAGCTGACCGGTATCGCGATGCGAGTTCCTGTGGCAACTGGCTCCGTGGTCGACTTGACGGTGAATCTTAAGCGGGAAACAACTGTTGCCGAGATCAATGCGGCCATGAAGCTTGCAGCCGAAGGCCCGCTCAAGGGGATCCTTTGCTACACCGAAGACCCAATCGTTTCCAGCGACATCATCGACGACCCGCACAGCAGTATTTTTGCTGCCGACTTCACTCAAGTCCTGGGTGACAAGGGCAAGTTGGTGAAGGTGGTTTCGTGGTATGACAATGAATGGGGCTATAGCTGCCGAACGGCTGACCTGTGCGCACGTTTGGGCAAGTTCCTGTAGTCCAGAACCAACGTCAAAACATCATCAAAAGCCACGGTTTGGATAAACCGTGGCTTTTTTTATTGTCGCCTTTCGCTCCGCGAAAGAAGCGCCGGGCCAACGCTACTTTTGCGGAGCAAAAGGCAACACTTGTGGACGAGCGGCAGGCAGAGGACTACAAGGCTAGGCCACCGTGTGGCACGCCCAAAGCGATTAGCGATGGGCGATGGGAAGTGTGGCAAATGACTCTAGTTCGACTGTCCTAACTTGTTTTTTGCGTTGCGATTGGACAACGGCTCTTTCCTCCAATTTGGTACAGTCGAACTAGCGATTCACCACGCCCTTCGTATCTCAGAGAGGCTGTGATTTTATAGTACCAATCACGCTCCGCGTGATTTTCGCAGTTCAAAAACCTTTGGCTTCTGGGGCAACATCACGCGGAGCGTGATGGGTACTTTCTTCGGATTCAAAAAAATTACAGCCTCAGAGCGTGCCACCCGTGCCACCCACTTTATAGGTAGATTTCAAACTGCCCTTGCCTTGAACCATTGTTTGCTAGCAATAACCCTGTGTTTTTGTTGTTTTTTCGGCTTGACGGGGACCCCTGGTTTGGGACACGTTGTTACATAGTTCGAACGTGATGTGTGTCTCTCAGTGATTCGCATCACAAGTCTAATTTTGGATCAGGATGATCCATGAGACCACAAACAAAAATTGGCAAGGAGGCCACAGGCATGTCGCTCAATTCTTATCCATCCGTATCACTTCGCCAACTATTTCCAACGGCACAAATCGTCGGTGCCGACGACATTCAATGCGATGCTTGCCAAGCCAGCATCGACCAAATCGCCTCGGCTTGCGTGTTTGCCATAGGCTTAGATGGCGAATCGGATGCAGCACGCGACACCGTTGACGCTATCAATTGTGGTGCCAAGGCGATTCTCACCGAGCAGTTCCTCCCCTCAAGCGTACCTCAGTGCATCGTTTCGGACGTTCGTGAAGCCTACGCACGGCTTTGCCAAGCGCTAGCGGGCAAACCAAGTGAAAAGTTGCTGACGATCGCTGTCGTTGGCACTCACGGAAAGACCTCTGCGGCCTTGATGGTGGCTTCGATGCTGAAGAAGATTGGAAATCGAGTCGCTTACTACACATCGTTGGGGGCCAGCGATGGAAAAGACGCAGGGCTGGTTGCACATCCCGATGCAAATGCCAATCATTTGGCGCAATGGCTTGCGACGAGTGCGGTCAATCAGTCTCCAGCTGCCGTCATCGAATTGACAGATGACATGCTTCGTTCCCACGCTGCTAGCGGGATCGAGTTCGATGTGATTCTGTTCACTGGCCTTCGGAAATCTCAGCGCATCGATTCGTTGCAGGCCCGCGGTGTTGAAAACGCCATGCACCGCATTGTCGGCCAACTCAAGCAACACGGCATCGTGGTATACAATGCAGATGATGCGAGACTGAATCGTTGGATCGAACGACATCAGCCGCATTCGATCGGATACGGACTCGATGCTGCTGCGGATGTTCGCGGCAGCCGACTAAGCAGTTTGCCCGGCGAACAGTCGTTCATGCTTTCGGCTGGCAACTGCGTTATGCCCCTGACCAGTCTCCTGCTCGGGGATCACAATGCACGGCACATGCTCGGAGCCGCAGCGGTCGGTTATGCATTCGGCCTTGAGCTATTCGAAATTGTCCAAGGAATCGAGCGACTGCAGAAAATTCCGGGACGATTGCAACGCGTCCCCAACTTCACACAATGCCCGGTGTACATCGACAGCGCAGATCAAGCCGACCGTTTGGCGGTGGCCATGCATGCTCTGTCGAAGCATGGCAATCCAATCATTTGCGTAGCCGAAGTTCCAGAGGCCGCTACACCAGAACAGATGGCGGCTTACGGACGCGTTTTGGAGCGATCTGCCTCGCGTGTCATCCTGACGCAAAGCCGTCAATCGACCCGCAGCGGTCAAAAAGCCATGTGGCAAGTTCTAGACGGTTGCGAATATCCGGCCTCCATTCAAATCGTACCAAACCGTGAGATGGCTATCGAGTTGGCCATTCGAAGTGCTAGTGCGGGTGAACAAATTCTGTTGGCCGGTTGGGGCGCCAATCGATGGACCAACGATCAGACTAAGGACTTGAAGAACGACATGGAATGCGCTGCAGTGATGCTGGCAAGCATGCCGGTCAAGCCAATGGAACGATCTGCGGTCGCACAAACGCCGGGGCTGCGTTTATTTGGCGGTGCCGCGTAAGCAGCCACGGACAAGCTTATTGGGCACAATTCGTTTCGTTTAACCGTTAGCCGTAGGCGTACGTTAATGGTATCGAGTATGCCTTCGGCTGACTGAAAAGTGGGGTAAGCTTCCAGCTTGCCATCCTTGATTCGTCGCAAGCTGGAAGCTTACGCCACCGTAAAACGCCGTTAAACGAGAACGTCATGCACAGGTGCTTAGACTTGATCGGGTGAGAGTGGGAATGGTGGCAAGTCTCGCGACAAACATGTCCGAGCCAGACGAAGCCGCGAGAGCCAGAATCATTGCCAAGGCAAGGCTGATGGCCATGACTATCGAGAGCTCTGCAACCACGATGCCAGCAATGGTAGTTCGACTACAGCCCAACAAGACCATGGTGCGTATCTCGGCCCGCCGAAGTCGTATGGATAGCATAACAACCAAGCCGACCAAGAGAATGGTGACAACGGCCAATAGTAGAGCCAGCCAATCGAACAGGCGGCGAATTTGACTGATCGAATCCATCAGCTCGTCCACAACATCGACCGGGCGGATGATCTGATAAGGGTCATCCGCGGATAGATACTTTCCGATGAGCAGCGCTTCCGACCTTGCCGAGTCAGGAATAGCGATGATGGCCGCCAATGGGAACGTATCGGATGAGCCGTGAAAGTGAAACGTTTGCAAATTCTCGTCCGTTACTTCCGCCGACGTAGACGAGTTTTCACGGCTGGCATTATGTGCATGGGAATTAGACTCTGAGTCCGCGTCTGGCGTGTCCGTTGGTCCTTTCTTAACGCTGTGGCCGTGGCCGATGCCTTGAATGATCCATGTCGTTTTCAAGTCACACAAGACGATCTCGTCATCGGGTGTACCCATTGGCCGCAAAACCCCTGACACTCGCATATTCATCGGGGATGGTCCAGACAAATCGAACATGTTTTCGGGTTCCGAAACAAGTCGATCGCCGGGCGCAAGACCAAGTCGGCGAGCCACCGTCGCCCCAAGCAAACAGTCCCCTAGACGCTGTAACCTGTCGCCTCGTTGGACGGACAGTCCGCGAAAATGAAAATACGCATCCGTCGTCCCAACGATTGAGAAGCCTCGCGCCCGAAATCGAACGAGCAGCGGAATCGTCCTGGCCAGCTTAGTCTCTTCGATTCGCCTCAGTTGGGCTTGTGGCAACGGCTCAGGTGATTCGCCCCGAAAGTACAATGCGTGCATCGCCAATCCAAAGCGACTCCCTTTGACCCCTATGACTAGCGGAGTCGAAGATGCTCGCTCATTCGCATGGCCTTCGAATCGCTCAATCGTCCAGCGCGTAGCCAACGGCAAGAAAAAAGTGAGTGTTATAGCCGCAATCAATAGGAATGTCCTCGCACGGTAGTACGCAAGGTATCGCCAAGCGAGCAGACAGATTCCCGCCATTTACTTCACCTCGGGAGAAGTGTCTGCAATTTGCAATTCAGCTAGATCCACCGTCCGATCGAAACGATCGCGAATACTGGAATCATGGGTGACCATCAGCATGGTTGTTTTGTTTCGTTCCGCTTGGTCAAACAGGAGTTCCAGCACTTCGCTCGCCGTGCGTGAGTCAAGACTTCCGGTCGGCTCGTCCACCAGCAAGTATTCGGGCTGAGTGATCATCGCGCGGCAAATGGCAACTCGCTGTCTCTCGCCGTGCGAGAGTTGGTCCGGTCGTCGAGTCAGTTTGTCAGCTAGACCCGTTGCTGCCGCCAGCGACTCAGCAGACCCTTGAATCTCAGTCCTCTTTTTAGAAAAACCGTGGATCAGATACGGTAGCAGAATATTTTCACGAACCGATAGATACTCAATCAGCTCCAGCTCTTGAAACACCAAGCCGAACTTCGATGCGCGAAAACGGCGGCGGGCTGCGTCGGAAAAGTTGTCGAGTTTCACTTCACCCATTCGAATAGTACCATGCTGCGGTACGAGGATGCCGGAAAGCAACTTCAACAATGTGGATTTGCCTAAGCCACTCGGGCCGACGATCGCAACTTTCTCGCCACGATCGATCGCCAGCTCCGGAACTCGCAATTGGAAGTCTAAGGATCCGTAGCTGAATTCCAATTCACTTACTTGGATCATAGCCCCGTACGCTCGTCTCGAATTGGATGCGTTTTTCGTCAAGAAGCTGAAACTTTTCAAGTTTCCAAAAGCCATCGTGCGAACCAAGGGTTAACTGAGCCCGGTATTCAGTAATGCGTTGGTGAACGTGCCCCCAATGCTCTGTAACGCCTGTGACTCGCCACGTGGTCTCGAATGCTTGATCGCTCCGCTTTCCGAACACGGAGGCGGATTCCACCTCGATCGCCGTCACATGCGAGACGGCTCCACCCTGCTCCGCCATCAAAAGCGTTCTTTTGATTCGCAGATAGACTTCTCGCAACAAATTGCCCTCCACGCTCGTGGCCAGCGCATCATAAACATCCTCATCGCTTCGAAAATCGAATGCACGATAAATGTTCGCGAGCACACCCCGAAGAACCTCAACTCGATTTTGTTCCTCTAGTGGTCCGGAATCCGTCCGCACTGGTTCAACCTTCGGCCCTTTCAAATTTCCGGACCAGTCATAGGTCGTCTCCAGCGACTGGAATTGATGTTGTTTTGGCGATTCGTTTCCGATCAAAACCACACACTGAACGTAGGGAGCATACTCGCTAAACGCGTCCCATTTGACCGCTACGTTCTTGGGCGTTTCGCTCGCAGGAAAAGTCAGTATCACACCGACACGTGCCTGATGAATACTAACGCGTCGCGATTCGGCATTCATAGCGAAGTCGTTGATGTCTAAGGCAAAGAAATTGAGTCGGCTCAGCTTGGCTTCGACCGGCTGGCCGTTGATCGAGACCAAGCTGTGTTCCTTGAAGAACTTTTCAATCTTTTCGCGAGCGGTCTCTTGTTCGTCGACTTCAAGAAAATCAGGTTGCTTTCTAGCAATCGGTACCCATTTTTCGAGGGTCAAGAGCGGAATCAAGATCTCATGCCGAAGCTCGAATCGAGTGATATACAGAAACGAAAAGAGAGCCGTGTAGCTGCCGATCCCGAGCCGATCCTGCAACTGCTCGGCGAGCTTCTTTCGAAGTTCGGCAAACGTCATGCGGTCGCCATCCTGTTGCCGTTTCCAATCGAGCTGGACGGTATGCGGTCGACCGTGAGCGATTTGCGTCGACTTCTCAACGAATGCGTTGTTCTGCAAAACATGCAAGTCCATTAAGGCTGGAAGTACCGCCGTGTCACCTCCGAAGTTTTGCATAAACGTAAGAAAGAGTGGCTGTTTTTCCTTCATCGCATAGACTAGTTCATATCGAATCGAGCGACGCATTAAGTCCGATTGAGCAACACCCTTAGGGTCTATCAGGTCGAGATTGCTGTTTTGGATTTGGCCACTCAAACGCTGCCCTTCCGCATCCAGGATAGTAAAGTAGTCAAGCACAAACTGCCGATGCTTTTGTGCGGCATGTTTCAAATCTTCGGCCGCATACTTCATCTCCCCGCTAGCGGTTAGCTGATGAAAGAGCACTAGATCCTCCAGCATGATCTCGATCTCAACCTCAATCCGATCCGCGTGCACATCGACAATGGTCGAGCTCAGTGAAATGGGATGAACCAACACCGGCAAGGCCATTGCGCCGCCTAGGGATAGCACCCAGGCGCATAGCATGGATGAGATCATCATCAGGTGTTTACTCGACTGTAATGAGTGCTTCGATCCAATCGCAGAACTCCATTCCTTCGGAACGGATGTCCGCCGTTATTACGTGATTGCCCGTTGTGTTGCCGACGTCGATACTCATCCGAACCCTGCCGAGCTGACCAGGTTCCAGTTGAATCTTGCCTTGAGAATTGACGGTCGTCATGCCAGCGGGCAAGTTGGGTGTAACTGCGAACTCCCGGCGCACAGGTGAATGGTTGGTGATGTGAACCTCCAGAGCGAGCACACGGCTGACGGCTGTAGTCGCTCCATAGGGATAGAAGACGGCCCATTGTTCGTCGATACCATAGTTGGGTGCATCCCATGGAAACAATTCCTTGAGAATCTCGGTTCGCTGACGATAGCGGCTTTCCAGATAAGTCAACTCCGAATCGGTAAACTGGAACACAAAGGGAATGTGTTCGTTGACCAACCAATGGGGTTGTTGGACCTCGCGGAGCTTTTGGAAACATAGGTTGTAACCACCAGCATCATGAACCAGGTTGCGATTCTGCAAGCAATAGTCATCGATTCCGGACGGTGCGAACGAGTCCCCTACGAAGAAGACAGGCCGTTCGTTTCCTTTTCGAACCAGCAATGCACCATGGTAAAACGCTTGACCTGGAAAGCTGTGAAAGGTCAGTTCAAACTCATGCCATTTCATGTCATGGCCACTTGTCAGGCCTGTTATGTTCTTGATCGGCGTAGAAGTCATGGCTGGCATGTGATAAGCGGCAGGGTTTTGTAGGATATCGACATAGTCTTGGGTAGCGTACACAGGGCATTGAAATCGCTCGGCTGCCGCTTGCACCATATCCGTGTGGTCGTCGTGGTAGTGCGTAACGAAGATTCCGTCGACCTTCTTGACCAACCCCGAATCGATCATCTTCTGCACCGCATCCATAACGCGTTGGTATCCGCAGTCCAGCAGGAATCCGTTTCCCTCATCGGAAATCAACATGCGGCTAGTCGCATTTTCAAAGACCCAATCGGGGGCTTTTTCGTGATGTGAGTAAGGCATCAATTCGATGGGCGCCCCTTTTCCTAAAACGCGTTCACCGCACTGCCGCATGCGTTCTTCTTTGAAATACCAATGCAAGGCGTTCGTGGACAAGTAGTTGCGGTAGAGCGCCTGGACTCTACCGATCAGTCTGTCGATAGCTGCTTGCGGGTTCTCGATTAGGGGCCCACGCGCTGGGACGAGGATGTCGGGTTTGAGTAAGGCGATCTTTTGCAAACTGGTGACTAACTGCGATAGGCGTCCGGCGTACCCGTGATAGCCGCGTATCGCCGCTTCTGGAATGGCCTCTTGAAAGCTGTAAAGATCTAGCAGCTGTCCATCGCCATAAATGAGATCGCCAGTGAAGGCCAGCTTCTTGCCATCAATGGTGGCTAGATACGAGATCGACCCGGGAGTGTAGCCAGGCGTATCGATGACTTCGAACTTGAGTCCGCGCCAATCGATCGAGTCAGCCTCTTTCACCCATCGATCAACCTTGACCGGCAAAGCAACGATCTTGGTGGTAAAGCACCCGTAATCGTGAAAGCGGTTTTTGGTGAATGCGTTCCAGAATTCCGTTGGCTTTTCCAGCCACACGCGTTCCGCATCGGGAGCTACGATCGAAGTGCCGCTTGGTAAAGCCTTCAATGCGCTGCCCACCACATCGCGCCGATGATGCGTCAACAACAGTTGTTCGTACATTGTCACTTGTTGCAGTGAATCGCGCTGTCCAAGATTATACACAGCTAAATTACCGGCACCCGACGAAATTAAGACCGAGTTGACCGCGGCTCGATGGAATTTCACGCTTGGTCCAAACGGCTCGTCAGCCATTGCCGAAGGCCATGCTGACACGCAGATCAGTACGAGTAGTGTGAACAATAGTCGTAGCATTGGAAAGACTTTCTGGTGTAAGGCGAGCCGCAGACTGAAATCTACCTGCCTGTGATTCGAATGGGAGAGCGAGGCTCCTGCCGAGCTTATGACCCAGATCCGTGCGACAATTTTGTAGCCAGTGATTCGAATGGGAGAGCGAGGCTCCTGCCGAGCTTGGCATGGGTTCGGCAGGAGCCTCTCCCTCCCGGTAAATGAGATCGCCCAAGTTCAAAAGTTCATTCTAGCGGTCCGGATCGGCCCAGTGTGGCACGGCGGTCCCCGCCGTATCTTACGTCACTTTTGGTTGCATCGCAGCGGTCATGCTTGAAACACCCTTTTGAAGTGTTTGGTAGATAACGCAATAACGTTCCGTCAGGCTAATCAATTTGGCGATCGAGGCTGAGTCTGCATCGGAGTCGACATGAAAAAAAAGTCGTACGGCGGTCAAGCCGACCGGTGCAGAGCGATCGACACCCAAGGTGCCACGAAAGTCCATATCCGCTTCCGCTACGATTTGACATTCGCGAACGTCGATGTTCATGCTCGTCGCAACGGCAGAAAATGTCACGCCCGCGCAAGCCACCAAAGATTCCAACAACAAGTTGGCCGAACAAGCATCCGCATCTGTGCCACCCGCCGCCGGATGTAAGCCAGCTCGAATCGTGCCCGCAAACGAATCAACCATGCAGTGTTGGTTTTTCACATCGATTTTGCCTTGAGTGCGAATCGTGACAAGTGCCGAAGTTGGTTCGGTTCGGTATCGGTCCTTCAACGGGGCTTGGATGGCTTTGAGCTGTTCGATATTCATAAATCGTGTCTGTCTGAGAACGGTTGGTGAGAAACGCTCCCTAGTTTACCGATTCTGGGAGACGGGCAGTGAAATGCCCCCGAGTTTTACTCGGGGATATTTTCTGTCGTCTCCACCATCCGTCTCTATTTTGAATCACCCGCAGCAGCCAAGCGGGGACAAAAAAAGCCTCAGAAATAACAGAGAAATATGCTAGTGTGAGCTTTGATCCGGGAAGCCATCTGGCCTTTAAGGTTGATCGAGGCTTGTCCCCCAGGTTGGTCGGGGGCTTGTGCCCCGCCAACCTTGTTTTGGCGTACTAACGGTCGACACTTGTGAATCGATCCGTTCCCCTCGTCTTTGCCCGCCGGAGGCGGAACGGGAGTTGGGAACCCCAATTGTAGTACGCCAAAACGCATCCGTCGGGGACAAGCCCCGAAACGGATGGACTACGTAGCGAGTCCACGAAACAAATGATACGATCCATCCACTACAATAACCCCTATTCGCCCACCTGAACTCTTTCAAACACTCTCCCTATGAAACTCATAAAATGCGTTGCACTCGCTGCGTTCCTTTTCTTGTCGCCGCTGCGAGCCCAGGACGGACTTAATCCGTCGAACCCCGACCGCAACGTGCAACCGGGTGTTCCTCAAGGCAAAATCACCTCGGGCGTTTTCTCCGAGAGCAAGATCTTTCCTGGCACCCGTCGCGACTATAGCGTGTATGTACCTGCTCAATACTCAGCGGACACTCCCGCCTGCTTAATGGTGTTTCAGGATGGTCCCGGTTACTCGAAACCCGACGGCGCCTTTCGAGTACCGATTGTGTTCGATAATCTTATTCACCAGAAAGCCATGCCGGTCACCATCGCAGTCTTCGTTAGCCCTGGGACCATTCCGGCGAACAAGCCAGGTGCAAGTGACCGCAGCAACCGTTCGTTCGAGTACGATTCGATGGGTGACCGCTACGCACGCTTTCTCGTAGATGAATTTTTACCCGTTGCACTCAAGGGTCTCAATGTCTCGACCGACCCCAAACAACGCGCAGTCAGCGGCATCTCGTCCGGCGGTATCTGTGCCTTCACGGTCGCTTGGGAAAAACCTGATCAATTCGGCAAAGTGCTCAGTCACATCGGAAGCTTTACCAACATACGCGGCGGCAGTGACTACCCAGCCCTCGTTCGCAAATCCAAATCCAAACCCAAAGCTTTGAAGGTCTACCTGCAAGACGGCAAGGACGACTTAAACAATCTCTTCGGAAACTGGCCGCTAGGCAATCAAGACCTTGCATCCGCGCTGCGCTTTTCAGGCTACGAAAACCAATTCGTAATGACCGACGGAGGACACAGTGGAAATTGGGGCGGCGACCAGATTGCAAAGGCCCTTCGCTGGCTTTGGTCCGATCAAGCCGATACGTCACCACCGCCAAAATCTCAGGACAAACCTGCTGCTTGGAAACCGCATCCGGACGCTGTCGTCAACGAGACCGTGCCGCACGGAAAGGTCGAACAAATGACTCCTTGGGAATCCAAAGTTTTCGAAGACACGGTACGCGAATGGTCCATCTACGTCCCGGCTCAATACAACAAGGAACAGCCCGCCGCCTTGATGGTCTTCCAGGATGGCCATTCTTACCTCGACGTCAAAGGACGTTTTCGAGTGCCTATCGTCTTCGACAATCTCATGGCGCGCGGCGATATGCCGACCACCATTGCAGTCTTCGTCAATCCTGGGCACGACAAATCGAAAGGCAAGCCGGACAGTCCTTGGAAAAACTCCAATCGAAGCTTTGAATACGATGGCCTTGGCGATCGTTACGCCCGATTCCTCATCGAGGAGATCATTCCAGAAGTCGAGAAAACGTACAACCTGTCGAAAGACCCCGAGATGCGGGCCATTTGCGGGGCGAGTTCGGGTGGTATCTGCTCCTTCACCGCGGCCTGGGAACGTCCTGACGCATTTCGCAAGGTGCTTTCGTCCATCGGTAGCTTCACAAACCTCCGCGGCGGCAACGTATACCCATCTCATATTCGTAAAACCGAACCAAAACCATTGCGAGTCTACCTAGCCGACACCAGTGGTGACCTCGACAACCCATTTGGGAATTGGCCCTTGTCGAATCAACTCATGGCCTCCGCTTTGAATTACATGGGATACGATTTGCGATTCGATTGGGCAGAAGGTTTCGGCCACAACGCTGATCACGCCGGTGCGATTTTCCCCGAAGCTCTCACGTGGCTCTGGCGGAAGGAAAAGCATCAAGCTGTCTTGGACACCAAAGGGGATCTCAAAGGCGATATGACCTTGCTCAAACTGCTTCTACCCGACCAATCTTGGGAAGTGGTTGCAGACAACTTGGGCTTCGCGGACGCTCCATGCCCAGACGCCGACGGAAATTTTTTCTATTCCGACATGAAAGCCCCAGCCATCTACAAACTTAGCGTGGCGGACGGCAAACGAACCGAGGTCGCCAAGGAAGCAGTCAGTGGACTTAAGTTCGGACCCGACGGCTTGCTGTACGGCTGCCAAGGAGCCAAAAAGCGGGTGGTATCGATCGACCCTAGTTCGGGAGCGATCAAAGAGATAGCAACCAACGTTGCCCCGAACGATCTGGCGGTGAGTTCCGATGGCTTCATCTACATTACCGAAACCCAACCACAACGCATCACCCGCATCAACATCAAGACTGGCGAAGTCACTCCCGTCGACACGGGGATTACTAAACCGAACGGCATCGCGCTGTCGAAGGACGGTGGAACGCTGGCGGTCTCCGATTACGGTGGCGAGAACGTATGGACGTTTCGAGTAAATGCAGATGGCTCGCTCGATGCCAAGATGCCGACGATGTCAATGCGTCTTGCAATCGATCCAAAGGGAGATTTTAGGTTCAACGAACCGCCTCCTTATCAACTTGCATCGAAGGGAGACGGCATGGCAGTCGACAAATCGGGACGTTACTACGTGACGTCAGCCCTTGGAGTCCAAGTCTTTGATCCGACTGGGCGCCAGTGCGGTGTACTGCCCAAACCCAACGAAGCTCAACCGCTTACCAGTTGTACCCTTGCAGGTTTGAACCACGAATACCTATATGTCACCAACGGCGACAAGGTCTTTCGACGCAAACTCAAGGTCGACTAAAACCACGCGTTGAAAGGAATCAATCGTCATGAACATCCGCCGACCACTTGGAAGCGTCCAGTACGATCACTCCGGGCGAGTCGTGTTAGTAACCGGTGGATGCAACGGTATTGGACGTGCGGTCTGCGAAGCCTTCGCGGCAACCGGGGCACAAGTCTTATGCGCCGACGTTGACGACAAAGCGGCCGCGTCGCTCCAACCAGGGATTTCATTTTACAAAACCGACGTATCGCGAGAGGAAGAGTGTTCAAGAGTTGTCGACAAGGCCGTCTCCGAGTTCGGCGGACTCGATGTCCTAGTCAACAATGCGGCCATTCAACCACCTAGCTCTTATGTTCGCGTGGAGGATATCCGATCCGAGGACTATGATCGCATGTTGTCGGTAAATTTATCCGGTTACGTCTATATGGCCAAATACGCCCTGCAGGTCATGCGCCAGCAACAAAGTGGCGTGGTCGTCAACATTGCAAGTGGCCAGGGGCACAGGACGGCGAGGGGAGTTCCAATTTATGGTCCAATCAAAGCTGCCAATCTTTTGCAAGCCATGCAATGGGGGATCGAGTACGCTCGTGAGGGCATACGAGTGGTCAGCGTATCTCCTGGTGCGATTGATACTCCCTTGGTTCGAGCCAGTCTCGAAGCGCAAGGTGGTGAAAAGGAACTTGCGAATCGACACCCCATGGGCCGTATCGGAAGACCGGAAGAAATAGCTCATGCAGTCCTGTGGTTGGCGAGCAGCGCCGCGTCGTTCATCACGGCCACCGACTTGTCCGTCGACGGCGGACTAAACGCTTTCGGAGCCTTCGCCGACCCCTATCCGAAATGAATTAGATTAGATTACATGAACGACGAATTCAAAAAATCTGTTCTCGAAAACCTCGTCGATGCCGACCGAGAGATTCACTTTTGCTGTGCGGGCGCTATCTCCATGATTTCTCCAAAGCTTTCGGTCGGTGGACAGAGTAGTCTCAAAACAGATCGAGAGCATGTCGAATCGCATTTGCGTTCAACCGAAGCGGATGTAAATTGCTCAACCGATCGGGCTGGCAGTCCACAAACGTTGATCATCGCAAAAACCGATGCGAGCTATCAAAAGAAGCTTGTTGTTTATCACGAAGATCAACAAAAACTTACGGCCACGATCAAAGCCAAGGAGGTATTATGTCAGACGAACTAGATGATCCCAGCAATTGGGTGACTGGCAATATTGCTTTCCGGGCGAACGGGCAGCCGCGGGAAATGAAGGTCACCATCCCGAAGATTCCCATTCATCCGCAACGGATGTTGCCCGTGCTGCAACAGATGTCAAATGCGTTTGTCGATTTGGCCGTTATGCAAGTGGAAGCGGAAGGCAATACGGTCCAATGCAAAGCCGGCTGTGGAGCGTGTTGTCGGCAACTAGTTCCTATTTCTCGCCTCGAAGCACGGCAATTGAGCGAGCTCGTGGACTCGATGCTCGAACCTAGACGAACGGAGATCCGTCGTCGATTCAAAGACTCTGCAGAAAAACTGAACGAAGCCAAGCTTCTGGAGCTTTTACAGAATCCGGAAAAGTTTTCGGATGAAGCCAACGCGTCCGTTGGTATCGACTATTTTCGTTTAGGAATACCTTGTCCATTTCTTGAACAGGAATCATGCTCGATTCATTCGGATCGACCCATCGCCTGCCGAGAGTACCTTGTCACATCCCCTTCCGAAGAATGCGCTCGACCTACACCGGATTCGGTTCGCCAAGTTCCTGTTTTGGTTCAGCTATCCAGAGCGATGATACGCTTGAGTCCACAGGGAACATCCCGTTTAATACCCTACGTGCCACTCGTGCTCGCAATCGATTGGACTAGTTCTAATGAAGATGAATTTCAGAATATACCAGGTCCAAATATTCTATCGCAAGTGATGAAGAACCTTGCAGATTAATTATTGTCGCCTTTCGCACTGCGAAAGCAGCGTCCTTCAACGAAATTTTTGCGGAGCAAAAGGCGACAATGTCGTTTTCGTTACCCGTGGCTAAACCGCCACACTTGCCGAAGCTTGTCGAACCAACTCTCAAGAAACGTCTTCGATTCCGTTTCGATTTGAACCGACGCGAGTCCTTTGGCGATCGGCCCTCTATTCGCCGTATCAAAATCAATGATAACCGAGTAGGTCGTCTGCTCCGGCCTGGAATCAACCTGCTTCCCTGCTAGCGTCGATGCGAACAATACGTCACCGATCAACATCGTCGGCGTTCGCTGCAGACTTTCAGACGAGATCGATACGACTCGTCCTTGCATGGTAACACCAGGCATTTGATCCAATCTTAGCTTAACATTGGCCCCCACTTTGCACTTGTCGATCACCAACTCGTTAACAAACGTACTCAATCGCAGTCGACTTGACAAAACAATCTCACCCAGGGACTCACCTCGTTCCACAAACGGACGATCGTAGGCAAGCGTCCCCAACCGCATCCGCTGACCGAAACTGCGACCCGAAAGGTCAGACTGACCTCGCGCCGAGATTCGATCCCGAAATTCACCCTGTACCGTCGATTGAATCTGGAGCTCGTTCGTCTCTTGGACAAGTTTCTCGACCCGTTCCTCAATCGACAGAACGGACTTTTCCAGCTCCGCCAATTGCCTGGAAGCCACTGGATCATCAACCGACCGGTTGGCGGCTTGCCGCAAGCGAACCTTGGCCTCGTTCAAGTCGCCGTGCGATTGAATTCGTTTTAATTCTAACTCCGTTGACTCCATGCTTACGACCGTGCTTCCATAAGGCACAGGAGATCCATCCTCCATTGCCCGGCTTACAATCGCTGAGTGTCGGGCGTACAAAGTAACCTGCTCCGCCGACTCAATGACCCCGCGAGCAAATAAAAGATGCGTGAATCTCCACGTCCCACCTATCCAAATCAATAGTGCAAACACCAGCAACCAGAACCCTAGCCGGAACCATCGAATCGGCTCAGCGCGATACCGAAAGGAGAATGAGGATTTCAAGCCGAGCCCCAAATTTGCGAAAATCGCAGCCGCGACCACCAAGGTGAGTATAGCTCCAAAGCCGCCAAGACGGCGATGAAACATCCACTGGTTGCCGCCCCATACCACTACCGCTAACAAAAACCAACGATAGCACGACGATGCGAGATGGTAGCAAGCCAACGCCGTCTGACGGAATACCGAATCACTTCTCATGTTACCGAACAACCAGTTGCGCCAAAGCTGGGACCAGGCTTCACGACTCTGTTCGGCCAAATTGGGAATACTCAATGCATCGGAAAGAATATAATAACCGTCATAGCGAAGTAGAGGATTCGCATTGATGAGGATAGTCACAACCGAGCAACACAACATGACCTGCAACGCTATGCTCTGAACCCATGGAACGATATTCGCGTACCAAACCACGCAGGCAACCGTGGCAATCGCTAACTCGGCAATCATGCCTGCAGCGGAAACAAGGATACGCTTCGAACGGTTCGGAACTCGCCACGCATCGCTCACATCGCAATACATACATGGAGCTCCAAAGAAGAAAAACACTCCCATTTCTCGGCAATCCGCACCGACGGTTCGACATGCTAAAGCATGCCCAAACTCGTGCATGGCTTTGATGGCCATCAGCAGAACAGCCGCCAACAGCAATCGATCACCGCGCAATCCTGATTGCAAAGCGATGAAATCCGCAACTAGTTCGGGCCATCGCTGCGTTAACATCAACACGCAGCCTACCAGCATGGCCATGAGTGCCGCTAGCAACCACCCGCTAAAAAGGTTTTTGCCGATCGGCACCAAGGCATCGATCACCCGCGAAGGATTGAGTAACGGCAATCGCCACGCAATCATCGAATGGGTAATGGCTAACCAGCGACGAGATTCGGAACCTCTTTTGCCTTTCAAGGTCCGCCAATTGCGATGCAATAGCAACGATGCTTGATCGAGTCGCCTGACCAAGTTCATGACAAAACTGGCTGTCACGGACTCGTCAACACGTCGCATCTGTTGCACGATAGCGCTGACCGATTGATTGCCATCCAGATGCAGCGCGATGGCTTTTTCGACAGCACTGAAAAAATAAAACTCGCGATGAACTGGATCGTGTGCAATCCATAGATCGGGCCGATCGATTGCATACGGACTCCACTGGAGGTCTGGACGAAGTCGAGTCAGAATGGGCGTCGCATCGGGCATCATCTCGAATCGATTACCTTGTGATAGTTGCAGCGACTGTCATTCCCGGCCGAAATTTGGACTCTTGGTTCTCAACTTCGATGAAGACCCGGATTTGGCCGTTGGCTGGATTGGCGGTTGGGCTGACAAACATGACCTTGCCCGGAACGCTCTGCGTCGTTTTGGCAACTGTGATCATGACACTCGTCTGCTGACCCTTTTTTAACTCCAACCCATCGTTCGCGTCAACAAATCCTTCCACCCTCAACCGATCGATCGACATGAGTTCCAGTATTTTAGTACTAGGGTCAGTCCACTCACCTGCATGTTTTTCAACGGACACCACCATGGCTTGCGTCATACTTGTGATCGTATGGCGGTCGATGGCTTGCTGGGTTTGTTTCAACTCGATTTCGGCCTGCTTTTTAGCAAGAATCGCAAGCTGCTGGTCGAGTTTGGTGCGTTCCACCTCGATCTTGGCCCGTTCCAACATCAGACGATAGCGATCCACTTCGTTGGCAGGGTAAGTGTCCGCCGCGAGCGAGTTCGCTTTGAGCGTCCGACCTAGCTCTTGCTCCGCAACCTGAGCGGACTTTTCGGCCAAGCGGATATCCACGTCACGATTTGCTTTAGCGGTAGCAGTAAGCAAAGCGATCTTGGCCCTTTCGTGATTCAATTTGGCTTCGTCGCTTCGGATTCGAACGATCGCCTGATCGATGGCAATCACATCCCCTTCGGTGACGAGGACACTTTCGATAACGCCTGCGACGCCGGCTGCGACCGAGACGGTTTGCGTTGGTTTTAGGATGGCATTCTTAACCACGATCCCTTCCGAAGGAGTCTGTGCGTTGACAACCTCGGAATCCGAGGAAAGGAATAGGAGCACGAGTGCTAATGCGGCGCATGGCTTTAGCAGGGTCGTTCGGAAACATCTGAACGTCGAGCATTCCAAGGGATATTTGTTACACATATCTAAATTCGGAAATGAATTTCCGCACTCCAAAGGGGGCTGGTTATCATTCTTCATCTACCTAAAACCAAAATCGACGGTGGACGGCATCGAAGATACTCCTTGTCCATACAAACCAGCGGGGGAATTGGCCACAAGGAATGGATACCGTGGCCGATGTTCCAAGTCGCCGACTCTCTGGCAGCGCATCTGGTTCGACAATGACTTCCAGGTGTTGACTTCCATCGACCTCTAGCATTGTACTGCTAAGACTAAGGACTTTGCCGGACCGTCTCACTCCAGGCGAGGAAGCCAGAACATATTCGACAGCCAGCGATTTTTTCTCTGCTTGCATCGCACGGTATGCTTCAACCACATAGCCCGATTCCCAGTCCGCAACAGCCGACTCCAATCGCCATCGATGATCCAAGGCTGCGACGCGCAATAAAGTATCACCTCGTCGAACAGGCCGATTTTCGAGGTATTTTTCAACTTCCCAGGCGATCACGGTGCCGTTGATTGGACTGCGCAACTGAAAGCGTTCTTGTTCGCGGTCGAGGAGCTGCTTCTGTTCGACCAAATTCGCTCGTCTCGCCTCCAACTCTTGCACTTCGCCAGCCAGCCGACTGCCTGTAAGGTTTGTTGGATCGTCGGCCGGCTTGAGTTGATTGAGTGTGATATTGAGTCCGGCTCTCTTTTGGTCGGCCAATCCTATCTCGGCAGCGATCTGATTGATTTGCATTTGCAATTGCGGGGAACTAATCGTGGCCAACACCTCGCCAGAGTGTACGCTTTGGCCATCCGCCACGTAGATCTTGTCAACGTAGCCTTCGGCGGGTGAAAAAACAAAACGTTGCTCCGAAGGTTGAAGCGTACCTTGAGCAAGGATCGTTAGTTCGGTTGGGCTCAGGAAGGTAAGGATCGTACCTAAAAGACATACCAGAACGAATGTCCATTTCAAAAGCTTCGTTTGCAAAGTACTGCGATTTACCGGTCGCGATCGACCTTGCCAAGCGTCCGTGAGCCAGGGCAGTATCGGTTCTATTTTGGTGGCGTTGGCTAGGTAACGATCCATTTCAACCCACTCTAAGACCAAAAAGCTGTGCGACGATTCGTTATCGGGGATAGGGATAGCAATCGCCATCGCCGATCCGGTCTCGCTCGCAAGTTTGGTCAGTTGCTGATTCGACGGTTTGTTGAAGTCGGAGGTTTGCGATAGTCGGTTCAAAGCAAGTACAATGTCGGATTTGGCATCGACTCTTGAGATACCGCTAATCGCGATAGTCTGGCTGTTCGTTTTGTAGAGCGACTGGAGCAGAGATACCCGATCTGCGTCGAGCAAGCATCTCGCGCCATCGACAAGCACCTGATCGGCCTCGCGGGCACTAAGGCAAGCCAAAATCGAACGAACGATGGAACGCATTACTGTTGATTGACTGCTCGACTGAAAGAGGCTCTGCTGCGATTGGAAGCTGCATACAATTTCCGCAAAGGCCGCGAGGATTTCGAAAATGGTCGATTGCAATACGGGGACATCCCCTTCTTCGATTTGCGTTTGTGTGGTTAGTGGAAGCGTTGCAACAATCCCGCCGTTTGACCAAGTGGGTCCGCGCAGGCTACAACCGAACCACTGGGCGGACTCGTTTTGTTCGAGCCATTGCCTTGGCAAACCAGCGGTATTTTGGGAAGCGGACTGAGATAGGTACTGTTCTGCTTGCCCGCCAAAACTTGGGGTCGTGGCTGCGAGAGCGACCAATCTTTCAGGCTCGATGCGCGTCACTATGCAACAATCCGAAGCGCACAGCAAGAGCTTCAGTTGCCTCAGTAGTTCACTATGAAATCGGCTTGGCGAGCTCTCCTTACGCGCAAGCTGGTCCAATTCGTTGAGACATCGATCAACGCGAGCTAACGGATCCTTGTGGTTGGACAAATGTGCCATATTACCCAAACTGCCTGATCCTCAAAACTCACGCAAGCCTTTGAGCTTGGTTTTTACACAATTCGTTTCATTCATTTCTATCGCTGCAATTGGAAATCTTTGGACGATCGTAGCTATCGATACCGAAGAACACAACCATCGCACGAAATCGAAGTTGGTCTAATATCGAAAACTCATTGGTTCATGGCTCGAAAGCTGCAAAGAATTGCTGACAATCGAAAGGCTGGCTTCATGATGGCCCTAGCCTTGGCCACTCCGTTTCTTGCTGGTTGCTTCCCAAATCGATCCTATAACCGGTTTTCAGCGTTCCCTGGCCAGACATCGGCTGCAGATGAAACGTATCGGTGTAGCCAACTGAATCGAAGCGACCCGCCCGTTTCGGCATGCAGTCTCGAGGTGGATATCGGCAGTTCGCCGTTCGATATCGACCTGACTACGCTCACGCAGGAAACGACGGTCAATCTTTCGTTGGAGGAAGCGGTCAGGCTCGCCTTGGCGAATTCCAAGATTTTGCGGGATCTGGGTGGGACCGTCCTGCGAACGCCGCAGGCCAGTACCAGCACTAACGATCCCGCCTTGGCCCTTACCGATCCGAGATTTGGCGAGGAAGCAGCCTTAGCCGAGTTCGACGCGGTGGTTCGATCGTCGGCGTTTTTCGAAAACAACGACCGACAACTCAACAATCGCTTTTTTGGAAACCAAGGGATCTTTCAACAAGACTTACATAACTACCAATTGGGGATCAGCAAGCGATCGGCCACTGGTAGTACAATGTCGGTACGAAATTTCACGACGTACGACAGCAACAATCAACTGTCGAACTCGATCGGACCCTCATCCTGGGACCAGATCGTCGAAACCGAAATTCGTCAGCCATTGCTTCAAGGGGCTGGGACCGAATTCAATCGCATCGCGGGTCCAGGGGCTCGACCAGGACAAATCAATGGTTTCTTGATCGGAAGAGTACGAACCGATATCAGTCTTACGGATTTCGAAAGATCGGTGCGCGACTTGGTAGCAGATGTTGAGAACGCCTATTGGGACCTTCACTTTGCATTTCGGGACCTCGAGGCCAGAGTGGATGCGCGAGACATCGCCTTGGTAACTGCAAAGAAACTGGAAGCTCAAACGGCCACACAAGGGACCGGCGATGCAGCCCAAGCCATGGAGCAATACTACCGCTTTGAATCGGATGTCATCGACGCGGTGAACGGACGCTCGGTCGATGGAACGCGTACCAACAATGGTAGCGCTGGCGGCAGCTTCCGAGGTACGGGTGGGCTGCGAGTCGCAGAACGACGACTTCGATTGATCCTCGGGACGGCGATCAATGACGGAAAGCTCATTCGCCCAAGCGACGAGCCAGCCCAAGCACCGATTCTATACGACTGGGTTAACTCTAGCCATGAAGCTATCTCCCGTCGCGAGGAGATTCGACGCCAGCGTTGGGTCATCAAGCAACGCGAGTTGGAATTGTTGGCTAACCGAAATTTTCTTAAGCCACAACTGGACGTGGTCGGACGCTATCGCTTTCGAGGTTTCGGAAAGGATCTTGTTAACTACAATAACAAGTCCGATGCCGTCTCCAATTTGCTCGATGGCAATTACCAGGAGTGGCAAGCGGGCTTGGATTACACGTTGCCGGTCGGATTCCGAAAAGCGTTCGCTGCCGTACGAAATTCAGAGCTCGGACTTCGCCGCGAGGCCGAGGTCCTCAAGGAACAGGAGCGAGTCGTATTGTATGGTCTCAGCAATGCGATGAACGAAATGAAGCGATCGTACGACTCGATGCAATTGCAGGAGAAGCGGCTTGGCGAAATTGTGCGTCAATTGCAGAGTTTGCAAGCCAAATGGGAATCGGGCCAAGATCCGGCCTTGGACGTTTTGCTCGACACACACCGGCGTCTTTTGGACGCACGCCTCCGCTACCACCAATCGCGGGTTGAGTATGCCTTAGCAATTCGCAATGTCGAGTTCGAAAAGGGTTCCCTGCTGGAGTTTTGCAAGATCAGCCTGGCTGGATGAAGGTAAAGCTGCGGGCATGGCAATGCCACCGAGTTTACTTAGGACCGCCACTATCGGAACCGGGGTCTTTGATCATAATAGGGCCTGCCAACGCCTTTTCCGGGCAATGCTGACTTCCCACCGGCTAACCAGCAATCGAATTACGTTCTAATAAGGCGAGCGGCAGCATGGATTGAACCGGGAGGGAGAGGTTCCAGCCAAACCAACGCCAAGCTCGGCAGGAGCCTCGCTCTCCCATTGAAACCCTTGGCAGGTAGAGTTTATGGCGATCCTCAATGAATTCACCTCGCACATGGCGGCTGAGGTGATTAAACAACGGATGGACTTGATCAAGACCGCGGGCATCGATCAAATCTACGTTGGTTTTTATGGCTGAGCGAGGCCCTCGCTTAGAACTGGAAGAAACAAAACGAGCGACGGGCCGCGCTCGTCCACGCAAATAAAATCACTGCAACATGATCAACACCCTGTTCCTCCCAGAACTTCGAGAAATGCTTGCGGACAAGCTTTCGGAGGAACTGCGCGAATTCTGTGTTGCGTTGCACCCAGCCCGAACGGCCGAGTTCATGGAAGGGCTCGAAAGCTCGGAAACCTGGGAAGTGCTTCAACATGCCGACCCGGGTTTGCAAGCCGAAATCTTCCAGTACTTCGATTGGGACCGTCAAGTCGAATTGCTAGCCACGCAAGACGACAAACAAGTAGCCGTGCTCGTCACGTACTTGCCAGCCGACGATGCAGTCGATCTGCTGCGTGAAGTAGACACCGAGCGGGTCGATCAAATTCTGGCCCTGGTCCCGGCCACGGATCGGCGCGATATTCGCAGACTGCAGACCTTCGCCGAGGGAACGGCGGGGGCCATGATGACGACCGAGGCAGCCTGCCTGTCGGAATCGCTCACCCTGCGGCAAGCTCTCGATCAATTGAGCCGGCAAGCCGAACGTTTGGAGATGATATACTACATCTATGTCACCGATGATACCAACCATTTGCGCGGAGTCGTTAGCACACGAGCACTGGTATCAGCCATCGGTCGACCAGAAACGAAGCTCGTCGACTTGATGAAAACGGACTTGGTAACCGCCAACGTCCAAGACGACCAGGAACAAGTCGCACAGAAAGTAGCCTTCTACAATCTACTGGCAATACCGGTCGTCGATGACCAACGCCATATGCTGGGCATCATTACCCACGACGACGTGATCGACGTGGTGCGTGCCGAAGCCACCGAAGACGTGCAACGTATCGCGGCCGTGGAACCCTTAAAGGACTCTTATATGCGAACGCCGCTAACGACATTGTCGTGGAAGCGAGGCATATGGCTGACGATCTTGTTCTTTGCAGCCCTCACGACAGCCTTTCTGCTAAAGAGCTATCAAGTTGAACTTGAGAAGTACGAGTGGTTGGTGCTGTTCATACCGTTGATTATCAGCAGCGGCGGCAACTCGGGTAGTCAATCCTCGACGCTGGTGATTACGGCATTAACGACCAAGGATGTGTTCGGCCGGGATTGGGCAACGGTCCTCCGACGTGAAGCCATCATGGGGGTGGTCCTAGGGAGCTTCATGGGTTTGATAGGGTTTTTCTGTGCCCTGTTCCTTGCGCCGACTGTTTACGCCGCGATGGTAATCCCGATCACTGTTTTGGGTGTGGTGATATGCGGCACGTGCATGGGGAGCATGTTGCCCTTGATCTTTCAACGACTTGGTTTAGACCCTGCCATGATGAGCAATCCATTCGTAGCTGGCCTGAGCGACATAATCGGCATTTTTATCTACGTCAACGTAGCCATGCTGCTGTTGCGGTAGGAAACGAGTCGCCCTTCGGTCAACACTGCGAATCTCGGACAACACTGCGAATCTCGGTCAACACTGCGAATCTCGGTCAACACTGCGAATCAATTCAGCCTTAGTTCGACTGTCCCAAGTTAGAGGAAAGAGCCATTGTCCAATCGGGAGTGCGAGGTTCCTACCGAGCTTTCGCAGTCCTTTTTCTCGGCAGGAGCCTCGATCTCCCAATTAATCGCACCGCAAAAACCAATTTAGGACAGTCGAATTAGCAAGTTTTCGCTACCGCTGGGTTCATCCCGGGTTCATCCCAGCGGGGCGATAATTGACAGCTACAAACCAACCACATGGGCCTTGGCTCTCCGTCGGTTCTACACCGGTTCTACACCGGCGGAAGCAGCGTTTCGCGAGGCCACAATGTTCCGAGCCCGAAACAACTACTTATTCGCTTTCGCCTTTAGCGGCCAATACGAAGCGAAAACCCACCATAAGACGGAAAACTCTGTCCGAACCCTGAATTGTATTGAGGGTAAGTGTTATACGACGGGCGGTAACTGTGGTACGAACGATGGCTCAAGTTATCGTGGTACCGATCATGGTTCAGATCTTGATGCAGTTGAAAATGCTGGTATTGGGTTTGTGGGAATTGATGTTCGTATGCGTGGTATTGCTGACGATGGAATTCATTGTGATCGAGGTTTTGGTGCAAATTGCTATGCGAGTTGCCATAAGACCCATGGCGTGAATAGCCATATTGCGCTCTCGCATCTGAGGTACCAAATAATGCCATCGAAGCGACAACAAGTGTGGTTAGAAAAGCATTGCGAAACATATCATTACTCCCATTTTGAGGTTCTTGCTTGTCGCCAGCATGTGTGTAATTTTCAGTCCGGTGAACGCGCGACAGACGGGCTTTTCCATTCCCACGCTAATTAACAAATGCATTGAACGTGCCAATGGCTGGTCAAACGGAGAATCGCTCGTGAAAAGAAAGCGAGCCGCAATAAAACAGGGTATTTTCGCGAAAATATTGTCCCACAGAAACGCCTCTAAGGGCCTAGGGAAACTAGGGTGTAGTCGCTTTGAATACACGGCCAATCCTTTTGAATCATCGGGGGTCGTCTTGTTTTCCGAACTTGGCACGGCGGTCACGTTCATGGCGGTCGGTACTTGCAAACGTGCCTTCCACAACTGGCTCATGGGCTTGTGTGGCCTGAGCAGTTAGCTTGGCGAGGAGTTCGGGCATTGCGGATGACAGGTCTTTCGATTCGCTCGGATCCTTTGCAAGATCGTAGAGTTCCCAACTGGTCGTCTTGGTCGGCTTGACGGCTCGCCAGTTGCCTTGTCGGATGGCCTTCCAACCCTGGAATTCCCAATAAAGATAGTCGTGCTGTGTTTGTTTGCGTCCAGCAACGCTTTCGCCAACTAACTCGGGCAAAATAGAAACTCCATCAAGATCAGATGGGGAGATTGCCCCCGTAACCTCGGCCAGAGTCGGCATGACGTCGGGGAAGTATCCGAGATAATCGCTGACTCGACCGGGTGCAATCTTTCCTGGCCAGCGGGCGATGAACGGAATGCGAAGTCCACCTTCATAGAGCGTCCCTTTCTTGCCACGATACTCGATACCGGTCGCAGGGTTCTTGTTCGCTTGATGGATTCCCCGCGGAAACTCTTTCGACGTGAAGTAGTCCGCTCCCCCATTGTCACCGCTGAAGAAAACAAGCGTGTCATTGTCGATGCCAAGCTCTTGGAGCAATCCAAGGATTTCTCCAACTTGACGATCCACCATCGAAACCATGGCCGCATAGCGGCGGGCTGGCTCCGGCCAGGGCTTGTCCCTGTAGATCTTCCAGGAGGGATCGGTGTCCGGAATATCAAAATTCCCGTGCGGCGGAGTGTAAGGTAAATACGCGAAGAACGGTTCTTTTGCGTGCTCCCGAATAAAGGCTTTCGCAGCGTCATGGATAACATACTGCGAATAGGTCTTTCCATCGCTTCCGCCATGGTTCCCCTCCAGCTTGACCTCTTCGCTGTTACGAATCAAATACGGCGGGTAAAAAGTATGGGCATGAACTTGATCGTAGTAACCGAAGAAGAGATCAAAGCCATGTTTTTCAGGCACGCCCGTGGAATCGCGACCACCACAGCCCCACTTGCCGAACCCGCCCGTCGCGTACCCTTGTTGCTTAAGCATCGAGGCGATGGTGACCTCGCTGGCTCGCAGTGGAGTTCCACCGCCATTGGCCCGGACCGAAGTATGACCGCTATGCTTTCCGGTGAGGAGGGAACAACGGGTCGGTGCACAGACTGGCGCACCCGCGAATAGGTTGTTCATGCGGATGCCTTCTGCTGCCATTCGATCTAGGTTCGGCGTCTGAATCGTCACACCACCCATAAACCCTGGCTCGTAGTATCCGAGTTCATCGTCGATAATGTAGATCACGTTGGGTTTTCTTGCCGCCGTTTCGACAGCTTGAAGAGCCAAGCTATGCAGCCCTGCAAACGGAACCAATAAGATCGCTACTAGAATCGTTTTCATGTGCCAGCTTTCTATTTCGAGTCGCCAATCCGAAGGTAGCCGGACCACAGAAGTGGATGGCTCCCCATTACCGTGTTTTCTGAATTTGCAAAGGGAGCACCTTTAAAAAGGGGTTCTTTGCGTTGTTCCAATTGCTCTTCCCAGAGCGTTAGCACACTGCGTTGCCAAGCGTCCGATATCGAAAGATCCTCCTGGTTTTCTTGAAATGAACGCATGAGCGAGACGGTGCTCTCGCCACCCACCGGCCACCTCGAAATAGTCAGCTGCCGCGTTCCTTGAGCAATCAATGGTAGAGTCAGTCGAAGCCATTCGTCCCCAGTAGCTTGTTGTGGAGTTACGGCATTGACCCCCGCTAGCAACATTGATGCGGGCGATCCCCACGGCAATTGACTCCAAGACCTTATGTTGGATTGATTCGGGTTCGCATCCGTCAAAACCGGTGCAATCGACACCCAATTCATCGGAGTGTAATTGTGGACGCAATCGGACGCGATCTTAAAAAAGTGACTTGGCACGTGGTTGGATGGCTTCCCAGACAAATCGACCATGAAACGCTTCTTAGCGGCTAACTCCTCGCGAAATTCTTTGGCCGAATGAGCATCCTGCGAAAGGAAATCGCCGGCGTGAACATCGATTCCGTGAACCGATTTCGACTGCGACCTTGCGTCCAATAGAAATGGCACCAGCCCAAGCGTAGGCGAATAGGTGATCGTATGCTCCGAGATACAAGGGAGCGAGTTCGGCAAATCCGAGAGCGGTAACGTTTCCAATGGCAGAGACCACAAATTGCCATCGGGTACAACGATCCAACGCTCGGCCGCCATCAAGCTGGTCCAAATATCTTTCGGGAACAACTGATTGCGGATTTCGATTCTTCGGCCGAGCCCCCAGTTCTTCCTTATCTCCATTTGATTTCCATCTCGATTTTTCAACATCTGCATTTCGCTTAGCAAACTCACGGTCTTGCGTTCGAGACCGGCGAGGTCTCCTACTTCCCAGGATCGCCATTTGCCAGACAAGTACAGATAGCCTCGCATCGTTGTGCTGTGCGACGCGAACATCATCACAGCGTCCTTAGGCCTCAGTGACTTGGCCAAAAACTCTTGTGAATGGCGAGGAGGAAAAGTCTCGCTGATGGCTAGTGGACTGATGGCAGCGGCCCAAAACAAAGACTCCTGCGATGCGGACAGTCGGATTGCAGATTCCCACCGACGCGATTCCTCCTCGGTCCATTTTCGTATGTCCCACTTTGGGTTATCCAGAAGCGGTGCAATCATCTGCTGTATCTTGGCGACGTTTTGATCTGCAATCGGTATTTGCTTGCGCAGTCGATTCGCTTCGGCCGCGTTACCTACAAATCGATTGTCGCTATGGAAAATGAGTTTCAAATCGAAGACTCGCGATTCCAATTCATTCAAACGTCGATATCTCTTGCGAGTGGAATCATCAAAAACCGCAACTAGTTCCGATTCGGTTCTTGTTCGGAGCTGAATGTCAACCAACAAGTTATGGGCCTCCGACTTGTCAACCATGAGCCAATCCAACTGTTCCAACGGATGCACCCGCCAATGGCCCGCTGACGGTGCCCTTAATAACTCCCCGAGAACAGATTCGGCAACCGTGTCATTGAGGACTTTGCTTTTTGTCAATTGAAGGGCTAGATCCAATTGAAACAGAGGGGGGGAACCGATTCCCTTTTCATTGCCACGGAGGTAAGCGGCACTTTCGAAGAGCTTATTGATTCCTTCGACGAGGTTTCCTTCAAGGAATGCAACTCTGGCTTGAGCATAACGAACCACCGACTCCGCTCGTGGCATGACGACTGGCTTTGGCAGCAGCATGGTCGTCGAGGCGCTACACTGCTTATTGGCAGTTTCCAAATCTCCGACCAGTGCAGACAATCGAGCGTATTCCACTTGACAGCGAATGGCTACCATTCGACTCTTGCTAGCAGACCATTGAGCAATCTGCTGTATCATCTTTGCGACAACGGTATCGCGGCCACCGGCAAATCCGGTTTCCGAGAGGTACTCAACTGCTTCCGCCAAGTGGTCCATTTGCCCGGCGCGGCCAGCTACGATCGAGGCTTCCAACGCCCGTTCCTCGGCCACCAAAATTTCATTTGATTCGATCGCTAGATCCGCTAAGGCCAAAAGGGCGATGGCGGTTAACGGGTGATCCAGTCCATTGCCCACGCTCAAGTTCTGAATAAGCAACTGCGCAGAAGCAACTCGCTCGCCAGTTCCAATCGCAGCCAGTGCGCGGCATATGTTCACGGCGCTTTGAATGGCTTCTGACTGACCATTGACATTGAAACTAAACGCTTTCAAAAAAGGATTTGTCTTTGGGTTATGTTTTGCTAACGGACCAAGCAGTAGATAGCGACGTCGGAGGGCGATCGCCTGAGAACGAAGTATCTCCATCGCATCGATCGATACCATCTTGCCAGTCACGCCTTTCCCAGCGTCCGTTTCAATTAACAAATCGCTCGAGCCAAGTGCAATCGGCCAAGCTTCGTTGTACGCTCCCATCTGAGTCCCGCGCGTATTCACCGCCCAAGGGACGTCGCGCACGCGGGCTTCTGGTCGCGTGCTTCCCGTTTGGGGCTTTAGCAAGGAAAGCCACCTGAATGACGCAAGGGAAATTTGCAACGCGGCATCGTATCTCTCCAAAGCCATGCCAATGTCGCACTGCTCCAAAAAGCATTCCCCCAACCTAACCATGGGTGGCACACTATCGATGCCGCGTTGATTGCTGACCATTCGCGATTGGGAAAGAGCGGTTTCCAACACAATCGCCGCTTGAGAGGTTTGACCGTCCGCGAAAAAATCGCTGGCCGTGTAATACTCTGGGCGTATGATATTGCCGGTTTGGCTTTTGGCTCCCAACGGGTTCTGCTGAGCCAAACCTGTGCTGAATAGCAAAGCCCAACATGGCACGGCAACCATAAAACGACGGAGGGCTTTTGACTTCAATAAATGCATTTCGGGCTCTTTCACGACGGATCGATAGCTCACGTGCTGCTATTTGCTAGCAATACCATTATGGACAGTATTGTTATGCAACGCCAACGATTCGACCGGCGAAACCGGCAAAGTTTGACTCAAGTAGCTATCCGAACCTTCCGATACAACCGATAGTATCGTCGGCTTACATTGAGTCCGACGCAGCATCGAGCTGATCGTTTGTGGTCGGTACCTGCCCCAGGATAACGGAAATTCAGAAATGTTGAATTGCAAGAAACCCACCGTTGGAATTTGGATGGTCATTGCAGCGGGTTCGCTGGGCGTAGCAGCCAACACTGGATGCCAAGTCCACGTAGCAGGCCAGACCCTGCCCAGCCCCTATTATTTGACCGACGATGTCCAGTACTTTCCAGCTGGTCCGGAAAACAAGCTAGCCAACGAAACGGCTGCACTGAAAGCCGCCCGCGAAGAAGCCAAAGCGCGTCGCTAGTGCGGCACGGCGGTCCTTGCCTAGGGATTTTGTGGCTGAGCGAGCCCTCGCTCAGGATTTGAATCCAACGAGCGAAGGGCCTCGCTAGTCCACACGTGTCGCCTTTTTGTGGAGCAAAAAGCTACAAAGTTAAGTCACTAATTCATTATCTTGAAACGGATGTCCTTCAGCTTGAAGTCGGGTAGTGCGGATTTCAAGTGGCATAGAGCTTTGGTCTTTGAGTATTCTAGCTCGGACAAAACAATCGTGTTGGACGCGAACACTTGTAGGATTCCGCGTTTTATTTTTCCAATGCGAGATTGCGAATACAACTCGTCACCAACAGCAATTCGCCATTGCTCCTTAAGGAGCTCGGTTGATTGTTGCGCAGCATAACCTTTCTCGACGATCAATCGATCCACGATGGATGAGATCGACTTCACGCGAAACCGAGATAACTGAGCCTTTGGTATTTGGCCGAGCAATCGTTTTTCTTCTGAATCGTCCATTGTCTCTTTTAGCGTGATGGTTACAAACCGGCGTCGATCATAAGTCGGGCTAAACCGGACGCTAGCGCGTTGCGGCTGATTAGCCGAAGGGCGCTAGCCCACGGTTTTCGGCCCATGTTATGATC
>JAYTVM010000282.1:0-18787 GCA_043743995.1 Pirellula sp.
CGAGCCAAAGTTTTCGTCTCGCCGTGAGAACCGTTGCAAATTGTGTGGTCGCCCACGTGCGGTGTATCGCAAGTTTGGCATTTGTCGGATTTGTTTCCGGCAATTGGCAGACAAAGGGCTCATTCCTGGTGTTCGAAAAGCAAGCTGGTAAGGTTACGGGGGCATCCACATTATGATCAGTGACCCAATTTCAGACATGATTACCCGAATTCGCAACGCCGTTCGCATCGAACGACCGTTTGTCGACGTGCCACTCTCGCGGTTTCGCGTGGGTGTCGCAGACGTACTGAAGCGAGAGGGTTACATTTGGGATTATTCCGAAGTAGAAGCTGTACCAGCTAAGATGCTCCGCATCGAGTTGAAGTACGGGCCAAACGGAGAAAAAGTAATACAAACCGTGAAACGGGTTAGCAAGCCGGGTCGTCGGATTTACAAGAAGTGCGAAGAATTAAAGCCAGTCTTGAACGGGCTTGGGATCTCGATTGTTAGCACATCCAAGGGTGTCGTCAGCGATCGAGAAGCTCGCCAGCAAAAGCTCGGTGGCGAAGTTCTCTGCGAAGTTTGCTAAAAATTAATAACAGAACAATTTCAGGAAGACTGCAAGCAATTCGCTTGTGCATTACATTCCAAGATAGTGAGTAGCAATCAGAAATGTCCCGCGTAGGTAAAAAACCAATCCCCATCAGTGATGGGGTAAAAGTTGCGATCGCCGACCGAAAGGTGGATGTCGAAGGACCGTTGGGTAAACTGACTTTCACCCATCGCGACGAGATTGATGTCGCCTTGAGCGACGACGGAAAATCCATTGATGTCAAGCGTCATAATGACGAGCGCGAGTCCAGGGCATATCATGGTTTGACGCGTGCTTTGATCAACAATATGATCTTGGGCGTCAAAACCGGATACGAAAAGAAGCTGGAAGTGATCGGCGTCGGTTATCTTGCTGCCATCAAGGGTAAGATTTTGCAGTTGCGAGTTGGATTTGCAAACGAGTTGCATCTCCCGATTCCCGAGGGTTTGGACGTTAAATGTCCAGACCAAACTCACATCATTATCAAGGGTTGCGATAAGCAAGCCGTTGGCCAGTTCGCTGCCTACATTCGCTCACTCCGCAAGCCAGAGCCTTACAAGGGCAAGGGCGTTCGGTATGTGGGCGAGCAAGTCAAGCTCAAGGCTGGTAAGAGCGCTACGTAAGCGTGGCACGGTGGTCCTCACCGTAATTATTAGAGCAGTTCTGCTTTCCGGGCAGCACTAGACAAAAAACAATTGTACAAGTTTCAGATTTTTCGGGACGCACGTTGATCGCGTCGAGATGATAGAGGTTTGAAGTGGATATTCGAAAAGTGGTGGACGGACAGCGTGAGCGACGTGCGTTTCGCGTGCGGAAGCGTGTTCGCGGTACAACATCGCGGCCACGGTTGAGCATCACTCGTTCGTTGCAGAATTTTTCTTGTCAAGTGATCGATGATACAACTGGAATGACTTTGCTCTCGGCTTCGTCCCGAGACAAAGAGCTCCGGTCTACTATCGGTTATGGTGGCAACTGCGAAGCGGCAACCAAGCTTGGCAAAATCTTGGCGGAACGCGCGATCAAAGCTGGGATCAAACAAGTTGCATTGGACAGGGGTTCATGCAAGTACCATGGTCGCGTAGCGGCGTTCGCCGAAGCGGCCCGCGAAGCTGGTTTAGAATTTTAATTCGGAGCGATCAATAGAGTGGCAAACAATTCATCAGGTGGTGGCGGTCAAGGTGGCGGCGGCGGAGGTCAAGGCGATCTCATCGATCGCGTACTTAAGATCAAGCGGTGTGCCGCTGTGGTCAAGGGTGGACGTCGTTTTAGCTTCGCTGCCCTCGTAGTTGTCGGAGACGGCAAAGGACGAGTTGGTTACGGGTACGGCAAGGCAAATGAAGTGCCTCCGAGCGTTGCCAAAGCTCAAAAAGGTGCCAATCGTGCCATGATCAATGTTCCACTTTTGAACGGGACAATTCCGCACGTGGTATCCGGACATTTCGGTGCTGCACACGTTTTGCTAATGCCAGCCAGCCCAGGTACTGGTATCATAGCTGGACAAGCGGTACGAGCCGTTTGTGAAGCGGTTGGCATCCAAGATATCCTCACCAAGAGCTTCCGCTCCAACAATCCAACCGTATTGATCAAAGCGACCTTCGACGCGCTGTCGCAACTCAGAACGCGCGAAGATGTCGAACGACTCCGAGGCGTTAAACTGTCATGAATTTAGAAGAAATCAACAAAGACGTTCAGATCAACAAGGCTCGAAAGCGCATTGGTCGCGGTATCGGTAGCAAGACCGGGAAGACTTCGGGTAGAGGTCACAACGGTCACAAGTCGCGATCCGGTTACTCCCGTCATCCAATGTTCAATGGTGGCGATTTGCCGCTCGTTCGACGCATTCCAAAACGCGGTTTCCACAACCGTTGGGCTGAAATCGTTTTTGGTGTCAATCTGGGTGACATCGACGAAGTCTTTTCGGCTGGTGAGGAAGTTACCGCTACCACCCTTCGCGAGAAGGGATTGGTAAAAGTCCGTTGCGACGAAGTCAAGATTCTTGGCGATGGCGAACTAACCAAAGTTTTGAACTTTGTCGTCACCAGGGCGAGCGAATCAGCCAAGGAAAAGATTGCTAAGTCTGGCGGCAGTATCGAAATTATCGCAGCAAAGCGTACCCCTAAGGAACGCGTAGCAGCCCTCAAGATCGAAGCGGGTAGCTGAGGTCGAGAGTTGTTTGCTTCGAATTAGGCTAGCAGCAAAAACGAATATCCGAAACAATGAGGTGGCCGGGGTTGATTTATGATCAATGTCGGCCATTCCTTTTGGGGCTTTGCCTCACACCACTCGCAGGAACATGATGACATGTTTGAAAAGTTAAGGGTTGTTTTTTCGATTCCAGAATTGCGTCAGAAAATTTTTCTGACCTTGTTTCTGCTGGCTGTGTATCGAATTGGATACCACGTCCGCTTGCCCATCTTGACGAACGTCGATTTGGCCATGTCGGGCGATATGCAGGCCTTTTTGAATAAGGTCGCACTGTTTTCGGCAACGGATCTTCGCTCCTTGACCATCTTCGGACTGGGAATCGCGCCGTATATCTCGGCGTCGATTATTTTCCAACTTTTGGGAACCGTTTGGGCTCCCATCGAGCAGTTGCGAAAAGAAGGAGCGGTCGGACGCAAGAAAATTAACGAATACACCCGCTACTTAACGGTCGTTATCTGTCTTGTGCAGAGCTGGGCCTATTTGCAGTTTAGCGTGGTCAACGTCGAAAACTCTTCGGTATCTTCGGTTTTCCATTCGTCAACCGGAAACCTTTCGTTTGGTTGGGTGGTAACCACGGTTGCGATCATGACTGCTGGCTCGATGTTTTTGATGTGGCTCGGAGAGCAGATTGATGAGTATGGGATTGGCAATGGCGTTTCGTTATTGATCATGGCTGGCATCTTGGCCCAGATGCCCAAGGCACTCTGGGATTTACGACAGAACATGTCGAGTACTTTGAGCGGGGTTTCCGCGAGTACTATTGGACCTGACGTACTGATCGTCTTGGCGTTCTTGTTCATCGGCGTAGTATTCGCGGTGGTCTTCATCACGATGGCGCAACGACGCATTCAAATGCAAAGTGCCAAGCATGTTCGGGGAAGACGGGTTTTCGGCGGGACGAAGCAGTTCTTGCCGCTCAAAATCAATCAATCGGGTGTAATGCCGATCATTTTCGCAAGTAGCATGCTCATGATTCCCGGGTTGGTATTTGGTGTGTTTGCGAACTTCTTTGCTAGCGGCGACGACGCGAGCAGTTGGAGCAGTGCCGTGGCTAGCATATTTGGATCGTTATCCAGCATGTTTAATAGCGGTTCCTCTTTTTCCTACAACGTGCTGTATGTGGTTTTCATCTTCTTCTTCTGTTTCTTTTGGACCTCGATCATGTTCAATCCAAAGGAAATGTCGCAGAACCTTCAAGATTCCGGTGCTTTCATTCCGGGTTATCGGCCGGGCAAGCGGACCGCGGACTACTTGGAAAAGGTCATGGTTCGCATCACCTACGTGGGGGCTGCGTTCTTGGCAGTGGTTGCGATCGTTCCGACGATCATCACATCTCAGTTTGGGGTCTCCTATAGTGTTGCGGCTTTCTACGGCGGAACGGGCCTCCTGATTGCTGTTAGCGTCGCTTTCGACTTAATTCAGAAGATCGATAGTCACTTGTTGATGAGAAATTACAAAGGCCTACTTGAGCAATAGTATCTGGTTCGTCTAAACTCTGTTGCCAGCATTCCTTCGGAGTGTTGGCATCGTTTAGCCTTAGAACCAGCACGCATAAAGAGGGGCCGCTGAAATGCGATTGGTGTTCATCGGCCCGCCTGGGGCAGGGAAAGGGACTCAATGCAAACGCTTAGTGGAATTGCTAAAGATTCCGCATCTGTCCACCGGAGAAATGCTTCGAACGGTTAAACGTCAGGAGACAGCTCTGTCCCGCTGGGTGGCTTCGTATATTGACGCTGGCAAACTTGCTCCGGATCACTTGGTGATGCGAATTGTGGCTCAGAAGCTGCAGAGCGATGAATGCGAAAATGGAGCTCTCTTTGATGGTTTTCCCAGAACCATTATCCAAGCACAATTGCTCGACGATTATTTGGCGGAGCAAGGAATCAAGTTGGACATGGCGTTGGAGCTCAAGGTCGAGGAAGAGGTTCTGATTCAGCGATTGTTGAAGCGTGCTCAAATCGACGGTCGAGCGGATGACAACTACGAGACCATTCGCGAGCGACTGCATGTATTCAAAACCCAAACGGCCCCGCTAACCGAGTACTACGATTTGCAGGGCAAGCTAGAACGGGTTGATGGAATGCAGTCCGAAGAAAGGGTCTTCGCCGACATCAAAGCGTGCGTGGCCAAGCATTAGTACCACTTGAACGCCGTCGGCTTGTTGCGGCTTTCGGCAATGCCGTCGGCCTTGCGTCTAGTGGCACTCACTTTGCAATTTCTGAGCCTCAATGCGCTAGCATGAGGGCAGGATTCGCAAGAGATTTCTAGCACGCTAGCACGCGAGCCCGCACGCTAGCACGCACGCTAGCACGCACGCTAGCACGCACGCACGCACGCCCGCACGCTAGCGCGTTGCGGCTCAGAGTGAGTGGCATTGGGCTTTATGCCGAGGGTTCTGACCGTCTCTCTCGAGAAATGGTAAAATATTATCCGAATTCAACTGGGGGCATGGAAAGCTGATTCGTGACTGGTACCTTCCAGCTTGCTAGGCTGCCGTGTCGCCCGCAAAAAAGGTGAGACAAAAAATGAACACAATCCTGCACCGAAGTCGCTTCACCCCGCTCCTACTAGTCATAGCAATTTTTTACAACGGAACCCTAACTGGCCAGGATCCACCCGGCATCCGCCAAGCCCACGCCCACAACGACTATCTCCACAAGCGTCCACTTCTCGATGCACTCGATTGTGGCTTTTGCAGCGTCGAAGCGGATATTTACTTGGTCGATGGTCAGTTGCTAGTGGCCCATACGCAATCGGAATTATCACCCGACCGAACGCTTCGTTCGCTCTACTTGGATCCATTGAGAGCTCGGATCCAAAAGCATTCGGGCAAAGTGCATGCCGATGTTCCCGTATTCACGCTGTTGATCGACATCAAATCGGATGGGAAGACGACTTATCGCGCCCTTCATTCGCTGCTGTCGGAATACCGCGACATCTTTTCGTATGTGGAACAAGGCATGGAACATCCTGGTGCTGTGAAGGCCATCGTTAGCGGCAGCCGAGCTGTCGACCTAATCTCTGCAGAGGCCATTCGTTACGTAGGCATCGACGGTCGTTTGTCCGATTTGGATAGTGATTTACCTGACCATCTGCTGCCGTTGATCAGCGACAATTGGGCATTGAATTTTCGTTGGCGAGGAGTTGGCGAATTGCCCGCTAGCGATCGCGAGAAGCTGACATCGGTTATCGACCGAGCTCACAAGAAGAATCGCCTCGTTCGATTTTGGGGGACTCCCGACAACGTGCAAGTTTGGACCGTATTAAAAGATGCCGGAGTCGACTTGATCAACACCGACGATTTAAAAGGTCTCAGTGGGTTTTTGGGAGCCGGCAAGCGCGCGGTAAACGACTCGAGCGCTTCGCGAAAGCTGCCTTGGATTAAGTTGAGCGACGATCGAAAGCATCTCGTGGGTTCTGAGAAGGTGCCTTTCCGAGTTTGGGGTGTCAATTACGATCACGACGATTCGGGCCGACTCCTTGAAGATTATTGGGGGTCGGAATGGGATTCCGTTGTGGAGGATTTTAGCGAGATCAAAGCTCTCGGTGCTAACGTCGTGCGCATCCATTTGCAAACCGGCAAGTTCATGAGCAGCCCGGGGAAGCCTAACGAGGCCGCATTATTGCAACTGAGTAAGCTTATCGACTTGGCCGAGGGTCAAGGACTTTATCTGAACCTCACCGGCCTGGGTTGCTATCACAAGAACGATGTTCCGGAGTGGTACGATGGGCTCGATGAATCAGCCCGCTGGGCTGTTCAAGCTCGATTTTGGGAATCGATTGCGAAAACCGCCGTGGCCAGTCCAGCCGTTTTTTGTTACGACTTGATGAACGAACCCATTTTGCCTGGCGAAAAACCTGAAACAGAGTGGTTGGCCGGAGCCTTTGGAGACAAGACTTTTGTGCAACGCATTTCGCTCAATTTGGAAAAGCGTTCACGTGAACAAGTTGCGTCTGCATGGGTCCGAAAAATGTGCGACGCCATCCGGAGTGTAGACTCGCAGCATTTGATCACGGTTGGAGTAATACCATGGGCTCACATCTTTCCTGGCGCGAAACCTCTTTTCTATGCTCCTTCGGTAGGAGAGCCCTTGGATTTCGCGAGTGTGCATTTCTACCCGAAGGCCGGCGAGGTGCAACGAGCGTTGGATGCGTTGGATGTGTATCGAGTTGGAAAACCAATTGTCGTCGAGGAGATTTTTCCGCTGAGTTGTTCACTCGAGGAAGCGGCAGAATTCATCGACAAGGCCAATGTAGACGGTTTTACCAGTTTTTATTGGGGAAAGACCATCGAGCAGAACGAGAAGGCAGGAGATATCAAGGGAGCGATCGTAGCAAAATGGCTCCGTTATTTCCGGCAGCATGCCGCGTCCCAATAGGGACGCGGATTTGGTGTGTTATTAGGCGAGCGGCAGGCGGAAGAGTACTAGGCCAAGCCACCGTGTGGCACGCCCAAAGCGATTAGCGATGGGCGATGGGAGGTGTGGAAAATGACTCTAGATAGTGCATTGTCAAGTTGATAACCGAGGGTAGTCACGGTCGCGGAGACCGTTGGGAGCGAGATCGTTTCTCGCAGTTCACGCACGCTTTGGCAAGCGTGGCTACCCACGTTTTCCTGTTTGACAAAGCACTAGCGATTCACCACGCCCTTCGTACCTCAGAGCGTGCCACCCAGTTTATAGGTAGATTTCAAACTGACCCTCGCCTTAGTCAGCACGGCGAGGTGCGCTCTTGGACAGCGAGTCCCGAATTTCTCGCAATAGCACTACCTCCTCCGTCGGCGGCGCGGGTGGTGCAGGGGCTTCCTCTTTTTTCTTCTGAAGCGTGTTCATCAATCGGACCATCATGAAAATAGCAATCGCGACAATCAAAAAGTCCAAGGTGGCTTGCAGGAACGGTCCGTATTTTAGGATGTCAGGATCGGATGCAACCATGACTGGTGCATTTGCTGCATCCAATACCGGCTTGCCACCGTCCATCTTGGGTAGATCCACGGTGGAACCAAAAAGTTGGGAGTACTTGAGCGATAGACCATTAAAGTTCACACCCGTCTTGGCGGTTATGAGGTTCAATGGTGGCATCACGATGTCATTCACCATTGAGGTAACAATCTTTCCAAACGCTCCCCCAATGACCACCGCTACGGCTAGATCGATGACGTTTCCTCGCATCGCGAAGGCTTTAAATTCTTGTAACATACCCATGCAAATACTCCTTAGACCAAAAAACAATGCGACTTGAAAGAACGCCAAAATTGGCAGGTACGTTGGATAACTTGTTTACGGATTCTTGACAAGCAGCATGCAGGTAAATTTGAACAAATTCTACCTAGACTACGAGGTTGACCTCACTTCACTTGAAACAACTCCGAGTTTTTGTATATGAATATAACCTATGTATCCCCGAACCAGAATAATAGTGTGGTCGATAGCATTCGTGTGGTTGGCCACTCTTACTAGCGTCGCGCAGCAGACCGACAGCCATTCACTGGTATCGCTCTATCAAAGAGCTCGAGACGCGTACTCAGATCGGCAATTTCAAAAGTCGTCCAGTCTGTTTCGTTCCGTTGCCGAACAATGCCCTGACTCGGAGCTGGCCATTCAATGCGAATACTTCGCTGCGATGTCCGAGTGGGCTGTCGAGCCGTGTGATGGCTGCGCCGCCAAGCTCTCAACCTGGCTTGGGAAAGCTAAGAAGTTTCAGGACGATACGATTGCGGCTGGCCGAGCCACGAATTCCAAGCAATTACTTACCTGGATAGAAAACGCAGAACTCGTTCATGCAAAATGGGACCGCCAAAAGCAGCGATTCGAACTCGCGGAACAACGTCTGCGAGCATTTCTTGGAACACCCGAAACGGGCCGACCCGAAATGGGCCCAAGGGTGACTAAAACGAATCCAAACGGTTGGCTTGAACTGGGTTCCCTCCTGCTCGAAAACCGCCAGGACTACACCGCTGCCCGCTCCTGCTTTGAAAACGCTGTGCAGAATTCCAAGGAGTCGGAGCCGACCCATAACCAAGCCGTCATGGGCTGCGCTTTGACTTGCTTTTATAGCCAGCAATACGCGGAAGCTCGTGTCTTTATCGATCGCCTCGCGAACCAAGGTGTCGACGACGAACTCAAGCTCCAAGCCAAACTCCTCAGCATCAAAGTTGCAAAAGCTCTTGGTGAGACCATGGATGTCGTGCAGGCCTTGGATCCAGTGATCCGGGTTGCTCTTGCGAGCAATCCGCCAGCAGCCACGCTTTATGAACTAGCGATGGCGCTCATCGAAGCCGGAGAGAAGTCTACTTCGAACGAAATACTCTTGCGTTTGGTCCAAAAGTTTCCAGAAAGCCCAGTCTCGGTAGAAGCGCGTGTTCGATTCGCTCGAAACGCTTCCGAAAACAAACGCTGGAGGGAAGCGGCAGAATGGTCGGATCAGGCGCTTGCCATGGGCTGCACCAAGGAGTTGCACCCTTACGCATGCATGTTGCGAGGCCAAGCTAAACTGGAATTGGGGGAATTCGATCTTGCCAAGGCTGATTTTGAAGCGGCACTCGCGAGTCCTTCCTCGGATCTGCAACTGGAGATATCCATTCGATTTCAATTGGCGGAGACTCTCTACCAAATGCAACGTTGGCCGGAAGCCGAGGCATATTGGAAATGGCTTATCCAAAAGGCAGAATCCAGCGTCGACAATGTACGCAAGCCCGATTGGTATTCGGTCGTTCTCCTTCGGACCGCGGAATTGCTGGCATTGCGAAAAGAATGGGGTCAGGCAGAACAGATGGTTTTGCGAATTCGCAACGATTTTCCCAAATGTAATCGCGCCTGCGAAGTCGATTACCTTTTAGCGAGATGCTTGGTCTCCAAGGCCGACTTCGAAGCTGCTCGACAAGTCCTAACTTCCATCACACAACGAACGAATTCGACACCCGACGAGTTGGTGGCGCGAGGATATTGGATGATGGGCGAGACGTATTTGATGCAGCGCAGGTACTCCGATGCGTCGGTTGCTTATCGCGAAGCGTTGAAGATACCCAATCAGGAATACTGGAGTTCCGCATCCCTGTTGCAAATTGCGCAATGCTGCGAAGCGATGCAAGATACGCAAGGTGCGAAAGATGCCTATCAGGCACTAATCAACCAATACGACCACAGTCCCTTTGTTCTGACCGCCAAAGAACGATTGAGCGCACTTCCATCCGTCTCCATTGCAAATCAACAAGTCAACGATCCCTCAGGAACCAAGCGATGAAGGTCCCCTCTCCCATCGCAATGCCGCCCCGCTGCCGCTGGATAAAAGTCGCGACCAACGTAGTCGTCGTCGCATGGGCTTTGCTTGTTGCAGTTAGTCCGGGCTTCGTGTTTGGACAACCCCAGAACGGATCCTTTGCTCCGCCCAACAACGGCGCCACGCAATATCAAGCCAACAGGTTCCAATCTCAGCCCGGTGGTCAATCAAGCATGGGTCAGCAGGGCCAAGGTCAGCAGGGCCAAGGTCAACCACGGGCTTTATTAGCTGCAAACCCATTGCCAAACGTTGCGGCTCCCGTCGCCAACACGCCGAACAACGGCATCGCAGAGCCGAGCAAAGACACAAAAATTCCGGTCAGAAACTTATTGCAGATTTTTCACGATGGTGGGCTGATGATGTACCCCATCGCGCTTTGCTCGTTTGTGCTGACAGTCTTTGCGTTTGAACGATTTATTCATCTGAGAACTGGCCGGGTTATACCGCGGCCATTTGTTAAGCGCTTGATTGAGCAACTGCAACAACAGCAAATCGACCGCGAAGAGGCCTTGGAACTGTGCGAACGCAACCCAAGCCCAATCGCCGCAATCCTCTCGGCTGCGGTCAAGAAATACGGGAGACCGGCGGTCGAAGTGGAACAAGCCGTGCTTGATGCGGGCGAACGAGAAAGCAATCTTTTGCGACGCAACATGCGTCTGCTCAACGCGATCAGCAACGTCTCTCCATTGCTCGGTTTGCTCGGTACGGTACTCGGGATGATTCAAGCGTTCAATGACATCGCAAGCGCACAAGCCATGGGACGACCCGATTTGCTGGCCGGCGGAATCAGCCAAGCGTTGTTGACGACTGCAGCCGGTTTGCTCGTCGCCATTCCAGCTTACCTCATGTACATGTTTTTTCTTGGTCGCACTGACAAACTCATCATGGAAATGGACAGCCATTCGCAGCGGCTTGTCGAAGTTATTAGTGCCGAGGGGCTTCAGGAAAACGATACGTCCAGAACTCGTTCTCGCTCGCGAAAAGCAGCTTAACGTAACGATGCCACTCAAGCTCAACCAAGACGAATTGCCGACCATCAACCTCACCAGCATGATCGACGTGTTGTTTTTGCTGATCATTTTCTTCATGGTAGGGACTCGATTCACGGAAAACGAATCCAACATCAAAATCGATTTGGCCAAGGTTTCATCGAATGGTGCAATGCTGCAGGGTCCAGCGAGCAAAGCGGTTTACCTCGCTTCAGACGGTTCTATTCAGGTTGACAGCCAAAGGGTTACCCCAGAGCAACTCACTAGCCTCCTGACGCAGGCGGTGCGGAATTATGCGGGAACGACGGTTCAATTGAAGCCCGATAAGGACGTCAGCATGCAACAATACGTCGAAGCCCACTTCGCCATTACACGATCCGGAGCACGCATCGATGGCGTATCGGTCTCTTCCTATCAAATGCCAGGGACACGTCGCTAAGCTATCATGAGCTTACCATCTTTCGCTACCTTGGCTGCAATCGGAGACATGGGGAGCGGACGCGTTTGGGCAATTATTCTCGGTGTCCTGCTCGCGTTCGTAGCCATAGCTTTGCTGGTTGCCTCTTGGACCAAATGGGGGCAGACGAAGTCGTTGACCAAGTGCATTGCGCTGGCTTTTCTTGCACACGTTTGGCTTCTTATGTACGCATATGGGACACGGATTGTGACGCCGGGATTTGGCGGCGGCAATCAAGGAGGTGCGAGAACAGAAGTCGCTTCGTTGTCGGTGCCAATCCTGATGCCAATCCTGATGATGGAAGAAGAAAAGTCGCCGGATGAGAGCCGTAGTCCCGAGGACATCGCGGTGGACAAAACGGAGTCCGTCGAACCGCCACCGCAACCCTGGGAGGCCCCACTAAAACGATCCCAAGATTTTCCATCCGAGTCAAACCAAGCTCTGGCAAACGAGCCACCAAAGATTCCGGAGCTGTTAACTGCCTCGAGCTCGTCCCTGCCCGTCCCTAGAAGCGATAGTCCTGAGCCAGAACTGCCACCCATCGAAACTGCCGAACAACTTGCACAGCTTGCCGCAATGCCGAATCAAAGCCACGCATTGTCGTCGCCTCAGATGGTTGCAACCCAATCTACAGACTTGAATCGGACGATGGTTCAACCAGTTGCCCCGCCGAAACGGCGAGTCGATCAACAACCCGTCCCAACCAATTATCAAATGCGGATGTCGCCTCAGCGACTCCAATTCGCTACGCAAAACGGAGGGGACGTTAACACCGAAGCGGCTGTGGAGCGAGCTTTGGCGTGGCTAGCAAAAGCCCAGGGGCCAGACGGTGGATGGAATGCTGCGGAACATGGTGCAGGGCGCGAATCGCCAGTCGCCGCCGGTCGCGTAGACAGCGAGAATCGACACAACGCGGGTCTCAAAGCCAACACAGCGATGACGGGGCTTTCACTACTAGCCTTTTTGGGGGCAGGGCATACGCACACCGACGGACAGTATAAGGACACTGTAGCTGCGGGTCTCGGCTATTTGCTTACCCAACAGTTTCCTACGTCCGGCGATCTTTCAGGTCGCGAGCAGGTGGGACGGGAACCGACGGTTCGGTTCGCCCGCATGTACAGTCATGGCATGGCGGCCTTGGCGCTCGCGGAAGCTTATGGAATGACTGGTGATCCTGCTTTGTTGCCTGCGATTCAGAGCGCATGCAAGTACAGCCTCAACGCAATGAATTCTCGCACGGGTGGTTGGCGATATGAGTTTCCTACGGAGGATCCAGGCGACCTCAGTCAATTCGGCTGGCAAGCGATGTTGCTCAATAGCGCATCGAATCACCGTTCGATCAACCTCCCGAATTCATCCAGAATGCTCATGCAAACGTTCTTGGATTCGGTAAGTACGGGCCGTCACGGAGGGCTTGCTGTATACCGCCCTCGATCCGGTCAGATGGCTCCGCCAGAACAAGCCACGCCATCCATGACCGCAGAAGCCCTAGCGTCTCGACTATTGCTAGGCTTCCCTCTTGCGCCGCCTGCCGCGGAAGAAGGCCAACGCTTGTTGCTAAAGAATCTGCCTGGTCGGAGCGAAGAAAACCTTTATTACTGGTACTATGCCACTCTAGCCATGTATCAAATGCGAGGGGATGTGGACGCAGCCAGCACAATCATGCAAGGAAATAATCCCATGGGCGATGCCTGGAAACAGTGGAATGAATCTCTCAAGCAACAACTCGGCACGACACAAGTCCCGCGGGGGCAATTCGAAGGCTCTTGGAATCCAACCTGCGTCTGGGGTGGTTACGGAGGCCGTGTCTATTCAACGGCAGTCGCCTGCATGTGTTTGGAAGTGTACTATCGCTATCTGCCTATGTACAAACCGGAGCAATTTGCGAATCAGTGGCAACCCGCTCGCAGATAGTTTACCATTTTCGCGACATGACACCGCACGAATAAGGAGACTTAGATGAAAGGCACTGAAACGAAAAAGAGTCTGCCACCGGAAGAACGTGAAGAACTGCTCAACGCGTTGAAAGCCCGTTTTGAGCAGAACATGGACCGCCACAAAGGTCTTCAATGGCCTAAGGTAAAAGCCAAGCTGGAAGCGAATGCTGAAAAGCTGTGGTCACTCAACGAAATGGAACGAACGGGCGGTGAACCGGACGTTGTTGGTCATGATAAAAAGACAGACGAAACCATTTTTTTTGATTGTTCCGCCGAAAGTCCCAAAGGCCGCACAAGTGTTTGTTATGACCGTGAGGGGCTGAATTCGAGGAAAGAACATAGACCGGAGAATAACGCTATGGATATGGCGTCGGACATGGGCATTGAGCTTTTAACGGAAGAAGAATATCGAGAGTTGCAGCAACTTGGAGACTTCGATACAAAGACGTCGAGCTGGGTGAAAACACCTGCCGATATTAGAGAACTCGGCGGTGCCCTTTTTGGTGATCGCCGCTTCGGCCATGTCTTTGTGTATCACAATGGCGCGCAGTCTTACTATGGCGCCAGGGCGTTTCGTGGCTCGCTAAGAGTCTAAAATTGATCCTGGAATTGGACGCTTCTCGCTGAATGGCATCCGTTCGGGGCTCGCCCCCGACGGATGCGTTTTGGTGTCCTACGTACGCGGAGCTCGACTAAGAAGACATCCGCCAGAAAAGGCGTTTCGCATTGGCCGTCGTGATTTCCGCCAGTTCCTTGCCTGAAATACCAAGCGTTTCTGCCAAGCATTTTGCTGTATGAACTACGAACGACGGTTCATTCGGGCGGCGAGACCTGTTGGGCTCCGGCGTTAAATAGGGGCAATCCGTTTCTACCAAAATCCGATCGAGCGGTATCGTTTTGGCCGTTTTGCGCAGCTCTTCCGATTTCTTGTAAGTCAACATGCCCGCAAAACTGATGAACAATCCATGCTCTAAGCATTCCCGGGCCGTTTCGGTACTCCCAGAAAACGAATGCATGACGCCGCGGAGTGCTCCTAAAGCCGATTGCTTGCCTAGCGCCGCGAGCATTTCTGGTTCGCAGTCTCGCATGTGAATGATGAGTGGCAACTTGGTTTCGCGACTTAGCTCCCAATGCCGTTCGAAGTTCGCTTGCTGAATCTCGAACGGGCAATCATCCCAATGCCGATCCAAACCCGTCTCCCCTAAAGCGCAAACCTTGGGGAGATTGGTTTTTTCAATAATCCTGGTCCAGTCTTCTGCCGTTGCTTGATGCGCGTAGTTGGGGTGGATACCTATCGATGCCCAAACCGCGTCGTTCGATTCCGAGATCGCGATCGCTTGGTTCGTCGTTTCCGCATCGACGGCCACACAAATCACTTGCGATACACCAGCTTGTTTGGCACGAGCAAGCACATCATAGAGTTGATTGAAAAGCGACTTGTCCGCCAGATGCGCATGCGTATCGATTAAGCCCATCGAACCGCCTTAAGTGAAGAAGAACCGAGTCAAATGATAAAAAATAGGTGCGGAAAAACAGAGAGTGTCGATGCGATCCAAAACGCCAGCGTGACCTCGAACCAAAGTGCCATAGTCATGCACGCCTCGATCTCGCTTAATCGCACTCATCGTCATGCCCCCTGCAAAGCCGAGTGCCGCCACCACGATTGCCATGAAAGCGGATTCCCATGGTGTAAACGGCGTGACCCAGTAGAGGATCGCGCCAACGATGCCGGTTGATAACGCACCACCTACTAATCCTTCCCAGGTTCTCGAACTGCTAACGTCCTTGGCAATGACCCGCTTGTTGGCGACCCGACTCCAGACCCATTGGAAGATATCCGAAACCTGCGTGATCAAGACAAAGAAGAAAAGCAAACCCGCGTTGCTTCCATTCCATGGAATTCCGGAAGCGTTTTTCAATGTTAAATAAAGCAACGCCGGAGCAAAGGACAGACAGTAAACACAGATTAGCAATCCCGCTTGGATCTGAGCGGAGCGTTCCAAAAATCGCTTATGATCGCCCGCAATCGCGATTCTTGCCGGAATGAATAGCGAAGCATACACGGGAATCATGATGCTATAGATCTCGTAAAAATCGATCACGGTACCGTTCCGATATTTAATTCCTAACGGAGACAAACCGATCAGGACATATTGTAGCGGAGTGAAAACGACCAAACTCCAAAACAAAGCCCGGTGGTCACCGCGCCTCGTAGGGGTCATGGTGATGAACTCGCGGAACGCCCAAAAGGAAACGAGTCCGAATAATACGATGGTCCCTACCTCCTTCAGGAACAAACCAGCAATCAAAATGGCAAACATCAACCACCACGACCAAAGCCGCAATACAAATCGCTCGACCAAGGCAGGATTGATCGATGGACTCGATCGACGGGTCAGATAATTGGCAACCCAGGACGCGATGGCCAAAACCAAGAGTACGACGCTGGCCAAAATCAGTGTCCGAATATCGAGCCAAGCACGCGCGGGTACTCCCAGCACGATTCCGACCGCAGAATTGGCGAGATCTTTCGCGGTGTCAGCAACCGCAGCCGGTTCGGCCTGGGCAAAAAAGTGATTAAGGAATAGCATCAAACCAATTGGGACTGTGTTTCGAACTTTGACGCTATATTATCACGATTTCTCTCCTTGCCGAGATCGAATGCGACCTGTTTTTCGTCGCCATCGATTGGAACCTGGCTTTTCACGATTGGAATGAGCATGTTGATTCGGCTCGGCACACGCCAAAGTGCCCTCGCGTTGTGGCAGGCGGACTATGTCTCGAATGCCCTGCGATCCCTTGGACACGAAGTCCAATTGGTCAAAATCATCACATCCGGCGACATTTCGACCACTCCACTTGGTGAATCGGGTGGCCAAGGGGTGTTTACCAAAGAGATTCAACGTGCATTGCTCGACAATCGCTGCGATTTGGCCGTTCACAGCCTCAAAGACTTACCAACCGAAATCATTCCAGAATTAAACTTGGTCGCTGTTCCTCCCCGCGAAGACACCGCCGATTGCTTGATCTCCAAAGAAATACACCTAGCTGACTTGCCAATAGGGGCAAGTATTGGAACGGGCTCGCCACGTCGAAAAGCCAGCCTCCTGCATATCCGGCCGGATTTGTTGGTCAAGGATATTCGCGGAAATGTCGACACGCGACTTCGAAAACTTGACGAAGGCGAATACGACGCAATCCTTTTGGCATTTGCCGGGCTGCATCGGTTGGGGCTACAAGCCCGCATTACTCAAAAACTGACGCCGGACGAAATGCTGCCGGCTGTCGGTCAAGCGGCCCTCGGACTGGAAACACGCTCGGACGACAAGAATACCATTCAGGCCGTGGCGCAACTGGATCATGTTATCACGCATGCCGCCGTCATTGCCGAAAGGACGTTACTCCGCTCCATGCGCGCAGGCTGCCTTGCTCCCCTAGCATGCAATGCGGTCGTCCAAGAAAACTCGATCCATCTGTTGGCAAGAGTTTTTTCGTCGGACGGTAAGAAAAAAATTGAAGTGAAACACGCGATCCAACACCCATTGCAAATCGCCACAACGGAAAACAAAGAGCAACTGTATTTTTTGGCGGAACAACTCGGTCGCGAAGCAGCGGCTCTCTTGACAGAGCAAGGTGCGACTGAACTCATTCATCAAGCACATACGTAGTTCTATCGCTCGTAGTTCTATCGCCCGTAGATCCGTCGCCGTAGATCCGTCGCCGTAGATCCGTCGCTCCGCCGACGGATGTCCTCCATGAAGGACTTGCCATGAATGTGCGGGCCAATTCCGTGTAGCACGTCACAATACTCGTGTGGCACGTCGTGCTTCCATCAATTCACTGCGGAGCACCATTACAACTGGCTGCACCAAAGTCGACTAACCACAGCGAACCAGCGTTGTCGACAAGCAAATGGGCTGGCTTGATGTCGCCGTGAATGACATTCTTGGAATGGGCATAATGCAAGGCCTCGGCGGCCTGGATGCCCCATAGTGCGACTTTGCGAAAGGTTGCACCGCTCGAAGGCAAATCATTGGATCGACGCATTTCATCGAGGGTGTCAGCCAGAGACGGGCCATCGATATACTTCATCGCATAGAAATATGCATCCTGATCGCTGCCAATGCTATACACCGGAACGATATGCGGATGGTCTAGGGCAGCGACTATATTGGCTTCGGTGCGGAACCGCTCAATCGGACGTTGGTTCAGTCCGGCACTTGGTGGCAGGATCTTGATGGCAAGCCATCCCGCCTCGCCCTATTTCTCGCACCAGTTGGTATTCCTTCGACTGGAAGAATTCGAGTTGCATTCAGCGGGCTTCCTGGACGAACGACAGTGAAATGTACAAAGTGAGGTTGGGACCGCCCGCATTTAAGGTTCCGTCCGAGCGGAACGGCGCAAGCTGTCCGGTGCGGAGAAATCGGGGGCTTGAGCGAATTCATTTATTTTGAATTACGCAGTTTATTTGCGAAAGCTCGCATACGACGAACAGGTCCGTTTCACCACGTAGCCAATTGTACACTAGTTGTCTCAAATAGGTGATTGACCTATAGCCCATCGGGCAAACACCATGGCACGGGTACCGAAGTGAATCTAACGCGGATATCGCGTGATTGACTTATAGCCCAACGGGCTTACACAATGGCAGCCCGGGGCAGAGCGACGCGGTGAAACCGCATAGCGCCGCCCTGGGTAATGGATCAAATATCATATTTCGCCCTGAAGGGGCAAAACATCCGCCCGAAGAATCCTGGAAGGTCGAAACATGTCGCAATCGCTTGCAAAGAATTGGATTCATCTGGTCTACAGCACCAAAGATCGGAACCCAATGATTGAGACGGAAGTTCAGCCCAAACTGTACGCCTATCAAGCGGGAACCTTTGAAAAACTATCGTCCCCCGCGCGGAGAATTGGCGGAATGGATGACCATGTTCATGCGTTATTTTTGCTTTCCAAAAACTATGCCTTGAAGGACATCGTCGAGGAAGTCAAAAAAGCAAGTTCCAAATGGATGAAAACCAGCGAAGGAACGGGCAACAGTTCGTTTTATTGGCAAGGTGGATATGGTGCATTTTCGGTAAGTGAATCCAACGTGGATAGCGTCGTGAAGTACATCGAAAATCAAGCAGAGCATCACAAGACGATGACGTTTCAGGAGGAGCTAAGGAAATTGTTCAAGCTTCACCAAATCGAGTTCGATGAACGGTATGTATGGGAGTAGGATGCGAATGTTTTGCCCCTTCAGGGCAATTTTGCGAGGGTGGCCGGTTACCCAGGGCGGCGCTTTGCGGCTACGCCGCGTCGCTCTGCCCTGGGCTGCCGATGCGTAAGCCCGTTGGGCTATCAA
>JAYTVM010000283.1:0-5022 GCA_043743995.1 Pirellula sp.
CAATTGCGATCAATTTCCCCTTGCTGAAACCTGTGTTGGTGAAAATATGCTTACCGTCGAATAGCGGTCGTGTGGCGGAAGAAAATTCTGAGTATCGAACCCGCCAAATTTCCTTGCCGTCCGTAGGGTCATAGGCAAGCACCGCCTTGGAAGTCGTGCTGATCATTTGGATTTGTTTTTTGTCCGAACCCGCAATGGCTACTTCAATGATTTGAGGGGTTCCAAAAGCTTTCTTAACATCGCCGTCTTGTGTCCCGTAGTCGACGTCGCGATCGACTTGCCAAACCGTGTCGCCGGTCTTTTTGTCCAAGGCAACGACAAATTGCTTGTCGTAGCCGTCCATGTGATAGATGAGCAAATTGCGAAAGACGATCGGCGACGAACCGGCTCCCCGATAGTGATTGCACTTCAAATCACGTCTTTGCCAAACGATTTCGCCACGATCACAATGGAGCGCGGCGGTACCGTACGCACCAAACGAAACGTAAAGGGTTTGGCCGTCGAGGACGGGGGTGGGTGAACCGTAGGAATTGAAGGCATGAAAATCTTTTTGCGTTTCGGTATTGGCAAAGACTTCTTTGTTCCAACGAATCGCACCCGATTTGCGGTCGAGTGCCATGGCCGACATGCTCAGCCCGTTCTCACTCGCAGTCGTGACCCAAATGGTATCGCCCCACGCGACGGGAGAGGACCAAGCTTTTCCGGGGATTTCTGTCCGCCAACACACGTTTTCCGTCTCGCTCCATTGAATGGGTGGATTGGCACTTGGGCTGGCGTGACCGTCACCGGTCGGACCGCGGAATTGAGGCCAGAACGCATCTCCAGCCGTCTCGACTTCTTTTGCAGACCAAGCCCAGCCGATCGAATAGGGGGCTTGCTCCTGGGTTTTTCCAACGTTGGTGCAAGCAGCGGAGGTCAACCCGATTGCCAGGAGAACACGGAACCAAGAGAGGCGAGGCATTTAGCAGTCCTTGAGGACGGAAAGGATATGGGGTGGGGGCAAGTTTAAAAACACGCCGATAGACCCCAGTATATTCCAAAATGGGTTCGACGGACGTAGTGCATGCAAGATCGGCACTGTACTTGATTTCAAAACCGGTTAAAAAAGAGATTCGTCGACTATTCCCAAGTCATTCGCGTCCAATCGTTTGGGATTTTGGCCTTTTTCATTCTCCAACAAAACATTCCTTACCATGGCAGCCAAGCGAATCCTGTTTCTCGTTGGAGACTTCGTTGAAGACTACGAAATCATGGTTCCGTTTCAAATGCTTTTGACGATCGGGCACCATTGCGACGCAGTCTGTCCAGACAAGGAGCCAGGAGATTCGATTCTGACTGCGATCCATGACTTCGAAGGGCACCAGACGTATAGTGAGAAGCCTGGCCATCGTTTTCGCATCAACGCCGATTTTGCAACGACGGATCCGGCTACCTACGATGCGCTCGTGATCCCCGGGGGCAGAGCCCCGGAGTACTTGCGTCTCAACGAGCGTCTGCTCGACATCGTCCGCCACTTTGCAAAGACCAACAAGCCTATTGCGGCCATTTGCCACGGAGCTCAGATTTTGGCCGCTGCCGGCGTACTTTTGGGCAAGCAATGCAGTTGTTACCCGGCGGTCCGCTTTGAAGTTTCAAGCACTGGCGGTACCTATGTCGAGCCCTCTGCCGGTATGGATTCGGCACATACCGATGGCAATCTAGTTTCAGCGCCTGCTTGGCCAGCCCATCCAGCATGGATTGCTCAGTTCGCCAAATTGCTCGGCTCCAAGATTGAGGCGTAAGCTTTGTCGATATCGAGTACAACCAACGAGTCACTTGAAATCCTCAGGCGGCAATTCGGCTACGAAAACTTTCGGTCGACTCAACAAAAGATCATTGATCGCACGTTGGCTGGTGGCAACAGCTTGGTGATCATGCCGACAGGCGGCGGTAAATCGTTGTGCTTTCAAATTCCTGCACTTGTCTATGCGCAAGACTTTGCCAGCAAATCATCGCGCGAACGACAATCGATTCGTCCACCTCTGACTCTTGTGCTGTCGCCGCTGATCGCATTAATGAAAGATCAGGTGGATGCGTTGCAGGCCAAAGGGATTGAGGCGACGTTTGTCAACTCATCGCTCGACCGGGACGAGCGCAATCGTCGGTATCAACAGATTGCAGACGGGCTTTATACGCTACTGTACGTGACCCCGGAACGGTTTCGCAAGGAAGAGTTCGTGGCTATCCTGCGAGAACGGGACGTCAAACTACTCGCGGTAGACGAAGCTCATTGCATCAGTGAGTGGGGGCACGATTTCCGCCCCGACTATACGCGAGTCGGCGAGTTTCGACGCGAGCTAGGAAATCCGACGACGATTGCGTTGACGGCGACCGCAACGCCGGATGTCCAATTGGATATTTTGCGACAGCTTGGCATCGCTTCCTTTGGCGATTCGCTCGAAGAATGTCAACTGTTTCATGAAGGGATTCAGCGTCCTAATTTGTCGTTGCAAGTCCGCGAAGTTTGGGGCCTCGACGAAAAAATAGAACTTGTGCAAGAGACCGTGCAGCGTTGGGGTAATAGCAGTGGAATTGTTTACTTCACGTTGATTCGTACGCTTGAGGAAACGAGTGACCGACTGCACAAGCTTGGTATCGATCATGTGTGTTACCATGGAGATCTAGCGAGGAACGATCGACGTCGAGTTCAAGAAGGATTCATGCGAAACCGGTGTCCGCTCGTTTTGGCCACCAACGCCTTTGGAATGGGGATCGACAAGGAGGACATTCGATTCGTTCTCCATGCAGAGATTCCCGGCTCGATGGAATCGTATTACCAAGAGATCGGTCGATCGGGCCGCGACGGTTTGCCTTCGGAATGCATTCTAATGTACGATCAACGCGATCTCAATACACAAGTCGAATTCATGCGATGGAGCAATCCAGACGCAGACTTCTATGAGCGCACCTATGACCTACTACTGCACGACGTCGATTCGGTTCGAGCGTTCGGAATGGAATGGTTGCGAGAGCGATTGTGCGATCGGCAGAAACGGGACCGAAGACTTGAGACAGTTCTCGCGATGCTCCAGCGTTACGGCGTTATTCAGGACGAAAACGATCTATCGGATGTCACCATTGAGGGAGCATTGCCGACTTCCTTGGCCGATAGCCAACATCGAGCCGCCAAGCTGTTGCGGGATCAAAAAAAACTTTATGCGTTGGTCGAGTATTCCAAAGCAGAGGACCCACGAGTGTTCATTCATAGCTATTTTTCAGCGGCAACCGAGCAGTTGCCATGAGCCAACGCGGACTTGTCCAACTGCCGGTTTCTAAGAAGTGGCTAGTCGATGGCTTCTGCTGGTATATAAAAAAGATGGTAGCCAAACAATTCATTTCCTTCGGCGTTCAAGACGAACTGCTCAAAGCGGTCCCGATCGATGAGGGGACGCCAATGATTGCCTTTGCCAATCACGCAAGCTGGTGGGATCCGATCGCTGGGATGTTGTTGCAGCAAGCTTATTTCTCAAACCGAACTTTTTACGCCCCGATCGATGCCGATGCTTTAGAAAACTACCGGATCATGGCAAAGCTTGGCTTCTACGGAGTTCGCATGCAAAGTTTCGACGGAGCATCGCATTTCTTAAGCGTCACGAAGGCCATTCTAGAATCCGGAAAAGTGACTATTTGGATTACGCCGGAAGGGCATTTTGCCGACGTTCGAGATCATTCCCAGCCACTCATGCCAGGACTTTCGCACTTGGCGTCAAGAATCCCAGGTGTGATGTTTGTGCCGGTGGCGTTTGAGTACGGTTTTTGGAATGAGAGTCGCCCGCAGATTTTTGCCCGTTTTGGAACCCCTATAAGTTCGACGGAATCGCGCTCCAAATCGGCGTGGAATGAGTTGCTTAGCGATAGGTTGCGGCAGACTCAAAACGAGCTTGCACAAAGCGTCATGGCCAGGGCTCCTTTGGCTTTCGAGTACCTAATTGCAAGTCGCCCGGTTAGGCTCGGCTGGTACGACTATGGGCGAAGCTGGGCGGCTTGGCTGCAACGCAAACCGTTTGACCCACGCCATACGGTGTAGCTACCGCCTTGCCAAAACCGCCTTGCCACAATGGTCACTGCAAACAAAAGCATCTGCGACGTGATATGATGTGCTTGGCATTCCTATCCGTACAATGCCTGTCCTGACGCTTGCCCCCCTCTCGGAACCTACGTCCATGCGCATCCATCTTTTCTCAATATTTGCGACTCTCCTGCTGCTCCTCAGTGTAGAATCCCGAGCTGCTGAGCCGAAAACTATCACCTGGACCAAACAGGTCCTAGATACCAAGTTTCGATCTGAGGGTGTGGCGGTGGCCGATGTGAACAAGGATGGCAAAAAGGATGTACTCAATGGCGAGTATTGGTACGAAGCGCCCGACTGGAAGCCCCATGAGATGCAATCGCCAATGGATCACAAAGATGGTCTTGGAAACTACAGTCGATCCTTCGCATGTTGGTCCGATGATTTTAATAAGGATGGATTTCTTGATCTGATCGTCATCGACTTCCCAGGTGTACCGTGTTACTGGATGGAAAACCCTAAGGGTGCAACGGGGCATTGGACCAAACATACCATTTGGCATAGCGCCTGCAACGAGACACCACTTTATGCGGATTTGCTCGGAACTGGCAAACGCGTTCTCGTAATGGGTTTCCAACCGAAAGGATCGAAGTCCGAAGGAAACGAAGGGCAGATGGCATACTTTACGCCAAACGAAACAGATCCTAGTGCTTTGTGGGACATGCATCCAATCAGCGAACCAAGCGAACCAGGCAAGAATGGAATTCCTGGAACGATGCGATTCAGCCATGGACTTGGTGAGGGCGATCTCAACAACGACGGTAAGCAAGATGTTCTTTGCACCGCTGGTTGGTGGGAGCAACCGAGCCAAGCGGACGGTAAGTCAGCTTGGTCTTTTCACCCAGCAAATCTTGGCGAGGCGTGCGCGGACATGTTCGCCTTTGATGTCGATAACGATGGCAAGACAGACGTTT
>JAYTVM010000284.1:0-18755 GCA_043743995.1 Pirellula sp.
GGGATCGGTACGCGCGGTACGAAACGTCTTCCGGTGGTGTCGCTCCGCTCAACCACCGGCTACTGTCTGATATCCCTTCGGGATGAAAAGTTGCGCAACTAGGAATGCACCACAATACCAAATTTTTAACAGTCCAGGACAAGCCCCCGACCAACCTGAAAGAGCAGGTGGCAGAAAGGAGCAAAACTCGCATCAACGCTTTTTTCGTAAACCGCTATTCGTAGCACAGACCACGCAGGGCGTGATGGGTACGTACTTATCTCGCACCGCGTGATGGTTCCGAGCACTGTCATCCTAAAATTAGTTGACAAACCACTAGGAGCGAAAGGCGACATTAGTTGTGATAGCGATCGGGTGAGAGGCGATCGATATTGAACTTCGTTGGCTTTCCTTGCAAGACCTGATTTACGAGTTCGCCGGTGATTGGTCCTAAGCTGATCCCCATCATGGCATGGCCGGTTGCAATCGTAAGATTCTTCCACGCGTTGGTCCGACCAATGTAGGGCAATCCGTCCGGAGAAACGGGTCGTAGTCCGCACCATGGCTGGATTCCGTCGAAATGCGGGACGCGGAACCGAGGCATGTATTTTGGAATACTTTTTATGATTCCATGTACTCGACGAGGATCGATCGATTGGTTGAGTTCGCCTATCTGCATCGTCCCACCAAACCGCAAGCCGCTTCCGATGGGAGTTACTGCCACCCTGGCTTCACACAGAATCGAACATACATTCGGGAGTTCGATCGGGTTCGGAAGTGTCAACGAATAACCTTTGCCAGGCTGCAACGGCAATTGCAGTTTCAATGCCCTTACCAATCCCTCGGACCAGACACCACCGCATAAAACAAACTCGTTCGCTTCGATTGCACCTTCTTTGGTTTCGATGGCAACGATGGACTGCCCTTTTGTCCTCCAACCCGTCACCAAACAGTCGTGCATCACCGTTCCTCCGAGTTCAACGATTTTCGACTTCAACGAGGTTAGTAACTGAGATGGATCGAGGTGGCAGTCTTTCGGATAATAAACACTGCCTAGAATATCCAGCGTGACGTTTGGGTCCAACTCACTTGTTTCCGCGGCGGTGAGCGTTTGGGCTGGCACCCCCAAATCGCGTGCGCGGTGGGCGGTGTTTGACTCCTCGTTCATGGTATGTTCCGACTTGCAGAGCATGAGCAACCCTTTTTTTGCAAGTGAGCATTCGATGCCCGAATCGTTCCATTGGGAGTAAAGATCACGCGATGCAAAGCTCAAATCGCGCAGGAGCGGCGCCGCTTGTCCAACCTGCGTCTCGGTTGCGGCCAGGAAGAACCGCAAACCCCATTTCATCAAATCCCAACTTAACTGAGGTTGAACGTGGAATGGAGATTCAGGGTCCATCATCCATTTGATCGCGTTGCCAAAAACACCGGGGGCCGCCAGTGGGATGAAATGACTAGGCACTATCATCCCTGCGTTGCCGAGCGAGCAATTGTCTCCGGTGTTGGAAATTCGATCGACAACGGTTACCCGAGCACCTTCACGCAACGCTGCGTAGGCCGTCGAAAGACCGATAATGCCGCCACCAACAACCACTATATTTTTACGAGAATTTGCTGGCATGCGAACTATTTCAAACGCGAGTTTCGAACGGAAAAGCCGGCATTCTAAACGAAGGTCGCTTTATCTAAAACCGAGCATTCAAGCAAATTGCTATTTGGCCGCCTTTTCTGGAGCACGCTCGACCCGGCCAAAAAGATGGCCGCCTACATCATCATGTTTCCACGTGCCTGCATACTTTTTGTCGTGAAAAACGACCCTGGCTGAAAACGTGCCCAAACCCGGCAAAGCAACAGAATCCATTACCATCACCGGAGTTTTGCCAACCCATTCGATGTTGATTTCGACCGGCAGCTCAATGTCTCGGTCGCCGTATTTGATACGAGTGACGATTTCCCATAGGCTTTCGTATCCATCCAGTTTCTTAGCGCTTTTGATTTCGTAACGCTCTTCGTTGAGCTTGTCGAGCGGTTTTCCATCGACTGTGAAGACACCTGTCAGCACGGTTCCGGAAAGGTATTTTGAAAATTCATCGATAAGCGGTTTGTTGGAAGAATTGGGTTCTTGAGCAAGCCCAGATTCCGTTGGACCAGAGCCCAGAAAAGCCGAAATGACCATTCCGAAAGTAAGCAAGAACAAGCAGTATCCGAGACGTTTTCTATTCATCATGACTTCGTTCCTATCTCTTGGGTTGAATTCGGGGATTACAAGTTTGAACGTCGAACTAGCGCTTTATTACGGCTAAGTATTACGGTTGGCATGCAACGAAGCACTAGTTTAAATGTTTTTTAGAAATTGAACGGCCAACGAAATCTCTTCGAGTGAATTCTGCGTATTGTCTCTTTCAACGACAAAGTATCCTGGAAAATGGAATTCCTCCAGAATGGCAACAATTTCTGGAAACTCAGCCATTCCCCGTCCCAGCGGAACTGCGGTCCCACGTCCGCGTGCCTTGTCTTTGACCCCATCTTTTGCATGGACCAACATCACATGTTTGGCAATGGATTGCAAGTCCACAAGGTCGAACCCATTGACCAGCAGATTACCCGGATTGAGGGTAATGCCGACACAGCCATCCGGGAGCGAATTGACGAGGGAAGCGAGTCGGGTAAGCGGTTCCGCGCCTGTTTCGCAACCAAGAAACGCACCCACGCGATGGCTGTAGGTACCCAGATCGCTTAATACAGTACGCATGAGCTGAAACGAAGGATCGTCGGGCGATTCAGGAATGACGCCGACTTGATTTACGACCACGTTGGCACCAAGGTCATGAGCCATCTTCATGGCCTGTTTGGTACCATCGATACGACGCTCTAATTCGTCCTCACACTCGTAACCCCGTCGCGTGGGGTACCGCACCGATGCAACTCGCAAATTCAGATCTTCAAGCAATTTCCGAACTTGTCGGAGTGCAGTGCCGACAAGATCGGAAGGCTTGAGTTCGTAGCGAGCATCGATTTCGATCGCGTCAGCACCCATGCGCGCCGCTACGTGCAAAGCTTCTTTAAATGGCAACCTCAATCCAGTGAGTTGAACCCCTACACGCAGACCAGGCAAAATGCGACCTCTATCAAAAGCGTTTCGCCGATACCCGAAGGGCACCGCTCTATTTCTCGGCCTCATTCTATACGCCTTGGCCGTCGCGTCTACGCACGCTGACGACAACTCCATGGCAGAAAGCATCGCGGAATGGGATTTTGGCGCCAGAGAAGACGTTCGACGAGATGGTTGGCCGGATTCCTGGATTCGTCGAACCGGGCCGGATTACCCAAAGTTTCTACCTATTGCAATTCATCAAAACGCACGGTCCGCCGACGATCTTGTGGGGATCGAGAGCTTTCGCAGAATTTCTTCGCAATTCCATGTTTCATGGCAACAGAGCAAGTGGCCTTGGCAAGTCATCCCTGAAAAAGTGCCACCGGTTATTGATACGTTCCTTGAGCGAACGCTATTGAATCCCTACCTTCGAATTCAAATGGACGGCGGTTCGGCCGAGATCACGTCTCCAGTTGTGCCGATCGATATCCATTCGATGTATTTCATGACGGCGTCGATTCATTCCGATTCGACCGATTATGAAGCGGTAGTTAAGCTTCGATTCCTAAACAGCAGTCGTAAGATATTGTTTGAAATGCCCTCCAAGACCTATTCGGGAAAGACAGCCTGGAGTTCCGCCTCGACGGATTCACAGTACCCGTTTCGCGATGATCTTGCATTCGTTCAAGTGGTGTTTCAAGTCCTGCCAAAGTCAATCAAAGCCTACCGTGGTGACTTTGGCCTCGATGCTATCCGCATTTTTCGAACTCCTAGACTCAGTCTATCTGCGGACAAGCCGCTCGCGTATTATCGACAGGGTGAGGAAGTAGTCGTCCGCTGCACTGCCAGCGGAATGAGCAGCGACCAGTCGAAGATTGAATTGTCGCTTATCGACCACACTGGCCGCGAAGTGAATTCTGTAAAAATGGACTTGGTTCGGCATGAAGCTCAACAAAATCGAGTTGTCTCGAAAGGCGAGTCAGAAACGAAAACGGGGATTAAGTCCTATTGGGATGGAAGTTGCGAATGGCGATTGACCGACTTACCGCCAGGCTATTACGAAATTCGAACACAACTCTCAAAAGGAAAGTCGGGGGTTTTTAAACTGGACGAGCAATTCGTGGTCTTGCCCGAAGATATTCCACGAAAATCAGATTCCCGTTTTGGTTGGACCATGTCGACAAAAAGAAAAGACGGATTGGATACAATCGATACAAGCCGTCTCGTCGAAATCCTTCGGCATGGGCACGTAGGACGAATCAAAATCCCCATTTGGTTTGATTCCCAAGATCCAATATCAAGTAAATCGGCCATTGAACGCGTGGACAGAATCCAATTGTCGGGTGTTGGCTGCGTTGGAGTTATTGCATCTCCTCCCCCTTCATTGCACAGTAAATTTGCGCGACTCATTCCCAATGAAACTGGCTCTGCTTTGGAAGATTCTCTTTTGGTAACGTCCTTCTTGGAGCCCGTCATGCGACCGATGTGCGCTCGCATTTCGGACTTTCAAATCGGATGGGACCACGAAATCGACTTTATTTCCAATCCGCGAATCACTCAAGCATTGAATTCGATCAAGAACCTTGCAGGCAGATATGGACAAGAGACGCAATTGATCGCAGCGCGGAGTCCGATGTTTTCCACCCCTCCAGTGACAACGATTGATCGGTGGCAGTTGTATTCCACGCAACCATTAACAGCTGTCGAGACGGAGAGCCTGGTCGGAAAAAACGGGGATTCGGAAAAATCAAGTAGGGTTCCGTGGATGAGCATAACTCCTATCCATGCTCAGGACTATTCACTCAGTGTTCGTGTTCAAGATTTAGTCTCTAGGATGGTGCTGAGCACCAAGGATCCCGGAACGCATGGCACAACGGCATGGGTCTCGAATCCGGCTGACCCAGAAGTCGGACTGTTGGATTCCGACGGTGGGCCTCGGGAGATGTTTCTTCCGTTTCGATCCACGGCCGCGGCGCTGTCCGGAATGAGACTGATCGGAAGTTTGCCAAACCAATTGATTGGCGAAAACCACCTGATCGCAAACGGCGATCTCGCGAGACTGATTGTTTGGTCCGCTAGACCCATGCATGCTAAGCTCTATCTCGGGGAAGATGTCTCGGCTCGAGATATTTGGGGGCGTTCTGTTCCCGTGGAGACGCTGAAAACAGAAAACGGTCCGGAACAGCGCATAGCTATCGACAAGTGGCCGATTATTATCGACGGAATTGATGTTCGTGTAGCCAGATGGCGAATGGGTGTCGGACTGCAGGAGACACGCATCGATCCGCTGGTTGGCCAAACCCAGGAAATGAAAGTGCGATTTGCGAACCCCCTTTCCGTTCCGGTGGTTGGGAAAGTGAAAGTAATCGCTCCATTCCTCATGGCAAGTGAGACAACTTCGGGTTTTGAAATCGAAGGAAATACCAGCGATGTGATCAACCTGCCTATACAAATCCGACCTGACGCAAACACGACGGCAGCATCTGTCAAACTGAAGTTTTCCATTCAAGGTGACAAGCCAGTCACCTTTGTTGTGGATCAGGAAATGCAGGTTGGAACCAGCGATTTCGAATTCGAACCGCGATATGAATTCGACGCTGAGGATCGGCTAAGATTATTCATCGAAGTCATCAATCACGAATCCAACCCGCTCAACTTTGACTGCCTGTTATTGATCCCAGACCGCGCTCGGGAACGGACCCAGATTGCTGGCCTAAAGGACCGCGTTACCAAGCTTATTGTGCTAGAAAACGCCTCGGATTTGATCGGTAAAACACTTTGGCTGCGTTGCGAACAAATCGCTACCAATCGGATTTTGAATTACCGCATTGAAATCAATCGGTAAGAAAACGCTTTGATTGCTAAGAAAGCCGAAAAGCCTAAGCAAGCAAATCCTGTCCGCAGTTCGGGATAAGTGGATTGTCATCATTGGCACCTGCCCCCGATCGTAGTGCCATTTTCGTTGATCGCAAGCGTCGTCGCCCCCGTTGCGTTGCACCTGATTTCGCGATCAACCTCAAATACTACTATCAATGACCGACGCGAAACCCTTTGGGACTTGGATTCTCGGTGGGATTTGATGGTCGGCATTCGATTCCAGTGGCTTACGCCACTGGCTATTGACTTGGGTCCCTTTGGGACGAAGGACAATACGCGGGTAGCCGTGCTTTGATCACCCGTGGCGAAATGCCAATCTAGCCAAAGTGTACGAATGACAGCAAAATCGCTTTCGTCAAACCAAGAAGTGAAACGCATAATGCGGGCCGATTTCAGGTGTGCTCCGCTGGAACTGGCATCGTCCCACCCGACCAAAGCCGTTATAGTCCCGAGGTTATGTTCCCTGTAAAATTCACCAGATACATCCTCTGGGATGTTTTCAAAATGTTTGCGTTGTCATTGGTTGCGATGACAACCTTGATTTCGTTGGTTTTTGTTGGGCAAAATCTCATCTCACTGGATTTGAGCTACCTGTCGGTTGCCAAATTGATGCCTTACATTTTTTTGACTGCGTTCCAGTATTCGGTTCCGCCGACAATCCTGTTTTCCGTTTGTTGTGTTTATGGACGCATTTCGGCGGACAATGAAATCGTCGCTTTGAAAAGCGCTGGCATTTCCCCAATGTGCATTTTTCGGCCAGCGGTCATTCTTGGCTTTTTGCTTAGCGTTCCTTCTGTGTGGTTGAACGACATGGCGGTCTCATGGGCGAAGCCCGCCATGCAACTCGTTATTTTGAGATCGTTCGAGGAAATAATCTATCGAGGGTTGAGTTCAAAAAAAGCCTACAACTCGGAAAAAGGGTTTGCGATCCATGTCCAAGAGGTCAAGGATCGATGGCTTATTCATCCCAATATTTGGATGCAGAGCGATAACCAACTGCGAACGATCATCGCAGAGCGGGCTCGGATTTCGATTGATCCCAACGAGGATAAGATGGTGATCGAATTGATAGACTCTTTGGTCGACTGCGTAGATGCGGATCGTCAAAACCAGTTCCGATTGCCTCGCTCGTGGATTATCGAGATGCCATTGGATTTAGCTGCAAAAAATGGCAAAAACACTTCCAGTCCCTCACAGTACTCCATCAGTCAGATTCCAGGTGAAGTCGCCCGTCAGAACGGACTCAACGATCGGCGACGAGAAAAGCTCGCGACTCGCTATTCGATCGCTTTGGCGACAGGGCGATACATCAGTTTGAACGACGCTACGACGCATACGATTGGGGCTGAATTGGCCGATACGGAAAAGAAGTTATCCCGACTTAAAACGGAGCCGATGCGACGATGGGCACAAGGCTTTAGCTGCCTTGCCTTTGTCTGGATGGGGGTGCCAATGGCTGTCCTAATCCGAAGTGCGGACTACTGGTGGACATTCGGAGTTTGCTTTATCCCCATCTTGCTGATCTACTACCCAATATTCGGATTGACTCTAGAATTTTCAAAAGATGGAACTTGGCCGGCGTCTACGCTGTGGCTGGGCAATATCACGTTGGCCCTGATTGGCACTTGGCTAATGCGAAAAGTCGTTAGAACCTAAACAAGTCGTTGAGTTTTGTGAGAATTCCAAACTATCGCGGTTCCCAAGGTGTCACGATCAACATGACACCCATGATTGACGTGACGTTCCTGCTGATCATCTTCTTTCTGGTCAGTAGCCACCTGGCCAAGCAAGAGAATTTTTTAAAGCTCGATTTGCCCACGGCAACTGCGGGGGCGAACGACTTTTCGGATAAACCCACTCTGACAATTCAAATACTGTCGACCGGTGAATACCAAGTTGCAAGTCATGCGATGCCGCTGGAGCAAGTAGGCCGTGCGATACAATCGCATATGCGAACAGCAGGTGCCCCATTGCGGATTCGAATTCGTACCGACAGAGCGGCCGAATACAAACACATTGCGGCTTTGCTAAAGCTTTGTTCCGCGACGGGCAACACCGACGTTATTTTTGCCGTGTACGAGGAGACGGCATCGTGAAAACGTCTTACTCCGCCGGCTCCAAACCCGCTTCGGTCGATAGCATGATGACTCCCATGATCGATGTCGTTTTCTTGCTTCTCGTGTTCTTTTTGGCCACGTCGTCGTTTCAACGAATAGAAAAGGCATTGCCGAGCGCAGTGGCAACCGCCCCCGACTTAAAACAACAGGGAAGCGGTCAAACGAACGAACCTCCGAGTGTTCTCACCGACCTAAGTGACGTGATCGTGCGTATCCAAAGGCCAAAGAATGCGATGAACCTGTCGATGGAATACTCCATCAACGGAGAGCCTGTTGCATCATTGGAGATCTTGTCCAACCGAATGAACGGAATTTTACGCGTGCGGGCAGATGTGCCAATCGTGATCGATCCGTCCGACGATGTGCCGGCCGGCGAAGCGATTCGCGTTTACGATCTCGCAAGAGCCAATGGGTCAGTCGCCGTGTTTCTAGTGGCAAGGTGACGCGTCGAATAGCGGACCGTCATGCCGGCGTAGCGTCTGTTGATCAATATCTATTGATCGATAGATGACCGATTTGTGCCGTCGCTAAAGTCGCCAAGACTTTCGGAACTGTTGGCAGCCGAAACTTTTGACGAGTTTCGCTATCCCACTAATTGATCGAGCGATCCTTATCGGATTTCCGATTTCGCGATCTGCGAGGCCGGAGTCGACTGGATGAACTTGGGAGCGGTGATTCGTCGGTGCGATTGGTGAGTCACTTCTAGATCTTCGGACGTATCCTTGACCTTGGATAGTGACTTGACTCCATCCTTGCGCATCATTTGCAGGCCATCCACAACAGCTCTGGGCACGGGCCAATGCTCCTCGAGCTTGCGTCCCCATTCGTGAAGTCTTTGCAACAACTGTTGGTCGATTCTGCGTACGCGAGTCGCTGCTCGAGCGATGACCAATTGTTCATCTTTCCTGAGTTGCCAAAGCTGCACGACCTCTTCAAAATCAATCGCATCGTAGGACTGGTGAAGGAAAATGAAATCGCCTCGAGCCAAACATAGCACGGATTCTACCGATTGTGCGGGACCAACCGACTGGATGTTTCGAACGACATTGACCTGGGGATATTTTCGTCGCAGTTCCTCCAAAACCTCCGGCGTCGCATCGCCGGACTGGTCGTCTACGATGATCACTTGCACATCCTGACTTAACTCGCAAAGAAGCTCGAGGAGCCCTTCCACTCGCAATTGGATCTGGGACTGACGATCGCGAACTGGGAAAATGACGCTGAGTGATTCTGGCATGCGTTGACTCGTCGGAGGAGTACTCGGCTCAATTACATGTTTTGGATATCGGTCATAACGCCTACTTAATCCTGTTACCTCCTAAGAATTTGCTATTTTGGGAAGGTAGGGATTGTTGGGGTGGCCTCGGAGTAAACGACCCAAGTTCTCGCATTCTTGGTTGCTTGCACCAAAAGGGCAACCTAGCGTTTCTCGTCGATTCCCTTAAGCAGTTACGATTATGCAGGCTGGATCGATGAATCCGTTTTTCATTGCACCAAGTCTCAGAATTCCATCCCATGTCTACCACCAATATCCGTACCACTCGCTCCCTCCTACCGACGTCGTTGCATGCCATCGATTCGGTCCTGCTCTGCCTCACGCTGCCACTGGTCCAATGGCTAACACAGCAGCCATTAAATCAATCAACAACGATCTGCAGTTTGGTCGCATGCGTTTTGTTGTTTTTAATTGGTGAATTGTTCGGGATATACAAGCCTGGTCGCGGGCGTTCGGCGGACCATGAAGTTGGATTGGCTACAGCCGCTTGGACCGTGACTTATGTTTGCCTTTTAATGGTCGGACTCTTTACGCGAACGTCGGATACCTTTGCACGATCGTCGATTGTCGCTTGGTATTTTGTTGGCGGATTGTTTGTTCTTTGCACCCATATGTTCGTTAGAAGTATTCTGGAATCGCTCGGCCGTCGAGGCTATGGTGTGAGCAAGACCGCTATCGTTGGGTCCAATCGATTGGGACTTGAAATTGCCCGAAACGCAAAGAACTCGACCGACAGTGGGCTTATGGTTGTCGGCTTCTTCGATGACCGCGGAGATGGCCGCCGGGCTGACATTACCGAAGGCATGCCGCCATTCCTGGGTGACTGCAACAAACTTATGGACATGATCCGAACAGGTGAGATCGATACCGTACTCATCACCTTGCCAATGCGGGCTGAAAATCGTATTCAGTCTGTCCTGGATCGCTTGGCGAACACGACGGCATCGGCTTACATTGTCCCTGATTTTTTTGTCTTCGAGCTACTTCATTCGCGGTGGACGCACGTCGGCGGGTTGCCGGTTGTCAGCGTTTTTGAATCGCCCATGTATGGCGTCGATGGCTGGCTCAAACGCGCCTTGGATCTTTCCATCAGTTTGGTCGGCGTCGTTCTAGTCTCGCCGATTCTCTTGCTTTGCGCGTTGCTAGTGAAGTTAACTTCGCCTGGGCCGGTTTTCTTCCGCCAAAAGCGATATGGTTTGGATGGCAAGGAAATCTTGGTCTGGAAATTCCGTTCGATGGTAACCTGTGACAACGGTCCGATAGTCAAACAAGCCACGAAAAACGATCCAAGGATTACCCGTATTGGTGCCATCCTGCGCAAGACTTCGATGGATGAGTTGCCACAGCTATTCAACGTCATTCTTGGATCGATGTCGCTGGTCGGGCCCCGTCCACACGCCAATGCCCATAACGAGCACTTTCGAACGCTGATACGCGGATACATGATGCGGCACAAAGTCAAACCGGGGATCACTGGCCTGGCACAAGTCGAGGGGAGCCGCGGGGAAACGGATACCATTGAAAAGATGGAAGCCCGTATTTCGTTTGACCATCGATACATTCGAGACTGGTCCATTTGGATGGACATTAAGATATTGTTCAAAACCATCTTTGTGGTACTGAAACGAGACGCTTACTAGAGGGAGATGGTAAAAATCCGCCGAGATGAACTCGGGGGCATTGGCATGCCGTCGGCTTTATGCCGAGGGTACTGACCTTCTGCTTCTAGACGAGATGGTAAAAATCCGCCGAGATGAGCTCGGGGGCATTGGCATGCCGTCGGCTTTATGCCGAGGGTACTGACCATCTGCTTCTTGAAGGGAGGGTAAAAATCCCCCGAGTGAACTCGGGGGCATTGGCTCGTAACCTACTTTTCGATGAGATGTCGAACGAAGAATTCATGCATTTTGCGTTGGCCGTAGGGTCCGCCCATCCCATGGCCAGCATTGGGGATAACGAGCAGGTCAAAGTCCTTGTTGGCCTTGATCAGCTTGTCCGCGAAACGCATCGTTGATTCGGGTGGAACATTGGTATCCATCTCCCCAACGATCAAAAGTAGCTTTCCCTGAAGTCGATGAGCATTGTCGATGTTGGATGATTCGCTATAATGCGGTCCCACCGGATAACCCATCCACTGTTCGTTCCAAGAAGCCTTATCCATTCGGTTGTCATGGCAACCGCAAGCGGCGACCGCAACCTTGTAAAACTCTGGATGGAACAATACGGCTCCAGCTGCATTTTGCCCGCCCGCCGACGTGCCGTAAATTCCAACGCGTTCTAGGTCCATTTGCGGATGCTTCAACGCCGCTGCTTTCATCCACAGTATTCTGTCCTCGAAACCGGCGTCCTTGAGATTGTGCCAGCAAATGTCATGAAATGCTTTCGAACGATTGGCTGTCCCCATGCCATCCACCTTGACCACGATGAAACCAAGTTCGGTCAACGAACTGTACCGTTGACCAGGACTAAACGACTTAGGAACGTGTGACCCATGAGGACCAGCGTAGATGTCCTCCAGAACTGGATAAGACTTTTTAGGATCGAAATTTTTGGGCAAACAAACAAAGCCCCAAATGTCAGTCTTTCCATCGCGAGCCTTCGAAACAACAACGTCCGGCGATGACCATCCCGACTTCTCCAAGCGATCGATGTCTGCGTGTTCCAGCTCACGAATGAGCTTGCCGTCCGAAACCCTACGCAATTCCGTGACAGGCGCGAGATCCACTCGCGAAAACGTGTCTATCGCAAACTTTTTGTCTGGCGAGTATTGAAGTGTGTGGTTGCCATGCCCCTCTGTCAACCAAACCAGTCCTGTCCCATCGAAATTGACACGTCCGTAATGGATCAAATATGGGTCCTGACCAGAAAAACAACCACTCGCGCGAAACCACAATTGACGATTCACTTCGTCGACTTGTTCGATACCTCGCACAATCCAATCCCCGGATGTGATTGGATTTTTGACGGATCCCGTTTCGGCATCGACCAAGTATATATGTCGCCACCCGCTCACTTCGGAAATGGTGAGCAACTCGTTCTTGGTTTGCTCCAACCAAGTGATAGTCCGCAACGCTTCGTTCTCGGTATGGGCTGTCCAAAGAAAGCTTGATGACTTTTCATCAATGATATTTCGAACGTTACCATTGGCAATTGCGACTTCAATCAATCGAAACCGCTGATGCCCTCGATCTGTTTGTTGGTACGTAAATCGAGAGTGGTCGTGGCTCCAACGAATCCCTGGTCGCTGCCATTCGCTTTCGAACCGGTCGACGATGGGTTTCAACTGCTTTTGCGTAGCGATATCAAAAACGCTCAGTTCGCAACTCGTAAACTTATCACCTGGAAGCGCGTAGGGTCTTGACTGTAGTTTTGCTCGTCCGCCACCCTCCGGAGACGACTGAACAAGGTGTACCTCAGTCCCGTCTCCTGGCTCAATCCGAAAGGCGACCAGTGATTTCGAATCCGGCGACCATCCGAGTTGGTCGTAAGCATTTCCCTCCACTCCATCCGTGCTCAAAAACATTTCCGATGGATCAACCTCGGACTTGAGCAATACGTTGTGGTTCTTGATTTCGGCAGACCATTTACCATCGGGGGAGCGACTCTTCGACGCATCGCTGTTTTGATTGCGTTCGCGATTGCGACGACGGGGCGGAGTTGCAGGTTTCGTCTTGGTTCCATCGATAATGATCAACGACGCTTGATCGGTCGCAACGGTCGTCAATAGGTCTTCTCTCTGAGCATTGACGACAACCCATTGATGTCCGCCGAAAGTGTGCTGCTCGCGTGTTGCTCCGGACGCGATTTTCCCATAAGACGTGCGGACGCCATCTGGACTAATCCAAAAAAGCTCAACAGACTCGCTCGACTTGTTTTCGAAGGCTAGCGATGTTTCTTCACCGTTCCGAGTCGCCCCTAACGCATCCGAATTCCGGCTCGAAAGCGAGTCCGACTTTTGAGAAAAACTTTCCTTTGTTTCAACCAACTCGTTCGTACTTGCAATCCATTCCCAACGCTTTTCGCCTATGAGAATCATTCGCGAACCGTCGTTGTTGAACTCAAGCCTATCGATCGGCAATCGGGATGCATCAACCCCATCACCCATTTTTTTGGCGACCGCTTCGTGATCTAGTGCCAGTTTCCTAATGCCTTTCTCAGCATCGACCAATACGAATTCACGCTTGCCATCCCCAAGGTCATTGCAGTACCAAAACTTCGAACTGTTTGCAAACCAGTTTGGGGCGACCCGATCTCGATAAACCAATCGACTGGAACCTTGCTGCCTCGCACCTCGTTGCTGAGGTGGATCTTGTGCGAGCTCGTGGTTGAATTCATCTTCGGCGTTAGCAACTTGCCCAAAGAATGCGATGGCTAAAAGAATCCAATTGAAAAAAAAAGGATGTTGCGAAACAAATCGACCGAAACAGAGGCTGGTCGTGAACAAGGTCGATGGGGTAAGCATAGGAAAGAGACACCTGCAAAGGTGGTTTTCTTGGTTTAGAACGAGCAGTGGTCCGCCCATTGTAACTGCGACGCTTAGCTTCGTGCAGCCGCTTCGGTCAGGCTGCCGGATTTGGTTTCGGTGGCTGAGTGAGGCCCTCGCTCGTCCACAACAGCAATTGATTTTTGCTAAGATTGTATTTTACCTTCAACGAACTTATCGTTGGGTTCCTAACCGCTCATCACTAAATGGAATCGTTCCATGGCTGAATCATCCTCGCTGCCTCCATCGACACCTCCGCCCGACCCATCGACACCTCCGCCAGACCCGGCAGCAAGAAAGGAAGAGCTCCGTCTCGCCATGAAGGCTTTTCGCAAACGCTTTAAGCTTACAAAACTGGATGACGAATCGCGGATCGGACATGGGCCAATGTCTGGCGGTGGCAAATCTGGAGTGGTTGCCATAACGCCCCCCAATCAATTTCCAAAGGATGTTTGGGAGGAATTGGCAGATCAAGGGAAACTGAAGCGGGCTGGCCGCGGGGTCTACGAGTTGGTCGATCCATGATCGGAAAATCATTAGGGCTCGTTTGTTTATTGACGGCTTCATCGTTGGCTCAGGATTTACCATTGAATTGGCATCAACTTGGAAAAGTGCCTGACAGGAATGGCCTTGCGAGCGCCTTCGCTGGTACGAACGGTTCGGCGTTGCTCTTTGGTGGAGGTGCAAACTTTCCGGACCGACTTCCCTGGGAAGGTGGTAGCAAGGTTTGGTACGATCGGGTCTGGGCTTTAGAAAAGATAGATGCTGCTTGGCGTGAAGTAGGGCGGCTTCCTAGACCGCTCGGCTACGGTGTGACGATTAGTACGAACGAAGGAGTCATTTGCGTAGGAGGCAGTGACGCCGAACGACACTACGCGGACGTTTTTGAAATGAAGCTACAGGACGTTCGTTTAGAAATCAAGACTTTGCCTTCCTTACCAAAGCCTGTCGCAAACGCGTGCGGAGCCTTGATTGGAACCACGATTTATATAGCGGGCGGTATTGAATCTCCTCAAGCCACCAGTACGCTCAAGACTTTTTACGCGTTGGACCTTAGTGACATTTCTAACGGTTGGCGTGAACTCGAACCTTGGCCTGGTGCAGGCCGCATGCTGGCGGTATCGGCAGTTCAGAACGGCTGTTTTTTTCTGGTGAGCGGTTCGGATTTGTCGGCCGATAGTGAAGGAAAACCGATACGGCAATACCTTAGTGATTGCTATTATTTTGATCCCAAAGGAGGCTGGAGCAGGATTGCCGATATTCCGCGACCGGCTGTGGCTGCGCCAAGTCCCGCGCCAACCCTAGGAGCATCACAATTCCTGGTGATCGGTGGCGATGACGGATCGAAGGTTGGATTTCAGCCAGTCCAGGAGCATCCTGGATTCTCGAAAGAGGTTTTTTCGTACGACACCGTCAACAACAAGTGGACTCTTGTCGGTTATACTCCTGCCCCTCGAGTGACGGCACCGGTTGTCCAATGGGGCGAACATTGGCTTATCGTCAGCGGTGAAATGCGCCCTGGTGTTCGTTCTCAAGAAGTGTGGTCCATTGACACCGCAACTCATTGATAAGCCTTAGTAAAACGAGTTCTCAATGAATGATTCAAAAGACGATTCCTCGCTGATAAGTGCTCAGACCGCATGGTTGGTCGTTGCACTGTTAGTCCCTGTTGCTCTTCTCAACTATCTGGATCGTCAAATGTTGGCGGCCATGAAGAGCTCGATGATGGGGGACATCCCTGATATCGCAACCAAAGCGAACTGGGGTATCGTGCTTGGCTGTTTCAAATGGGTGTACGCGGGTTTGAGCCCAGTTGGCGGTTATGTAGCAGATCGAACGAGTCGACGTCATGTGATCGCAGCAAGTCTGTTTGTTTGGTCAGCAGTAACACTGGCCACAGCCTACGTAACAACGTTTCCTCAACTGGTCGTCGCAAGGGCTGTGATGGGGGTAAGTGAGGCATTTTATATTCCTGCAGCCCTGTCCATGATCTCAGAATTCCATTCAACCCGGACGCGATCGCGGGCGGTAGGTTTCCATCAGATGGGAATTTACTTGGGAATTATCTTGGGTGGCTTCTCTGGCTACGTTGCCGACGCGCCCTCGTTGGGTTGGCGCTGGGCATTCGGTGTTTGCGGCCTTGTAGGAGTCGTTTATGCGATTCCGTTGTTTGCACTGCTTCGCAATCCACAGCGGCCACACCGAAAGGCGGAATACCTTTCACCGATAGACTCAGCATTTGAATTACTTACCAACCGAAACTTCCTGCTCTTGGTGTTGTACTTTACTTTGCCGGCCATGGCTGGCTGGGTCGTCAAAGACTGGATGCCTGATATCTTGAAAGAGCAGTTCGGACTGGGGCAAGGGAAAGCCGGAATGTCAGCTGTATTGTATGTGCAAGTTGCCTCGTTGATTGGAGTCGGCATCGGCGGTTGGCTTGCGGACCGCTGGATGCGTCATACCTCGCGCGGTCGAATCTTTGTCAGTGCGGTCGGTATGAGTTTCTTCTTGCCGTCGCTGTTTGGGATTGGAAACGCAGGCACGCTAAGTGTGGCGATTGGATTCTTGATCTTGTTTGGACTTGGCTGGGGTTTCTTTGATTGCAACAACATGCCGATTCTATGCCAAATCGTACGTCCTGAACTTCGAGGCACGGGCTACGGAATCATGAACTTAGTCAGCATCGGCTGCGGAGGATTTGCAGACTGGGGATTTGGCGCTTTGCGCGATCAAAGCGTACCGTTGAACGTGATTTTCGGTGTCTTTTCGGGTACCGCGTTGCTATCCATCATCCTTGTTTTGCTCATTAAACCAAACGAAAAAACCGCCTAGTCAAAAAGGAAATTAAGGACGTGCAACACGCCTCTCTCAAGGGCTTAATCGCCGCAACCCATACTCCGTTTCATGACGATGGCTCTCTGAAACTGGCAGTCGTGGCAAAGCAAGCCGATCACTTGTTGTCGAATCATGTTACGACCGTATTTATCGGAGGCAGTACCGGCGAGAGTCACTCGCTATCGTTGTCCGAACGCATTGCATTGTCGCAACGATGGTTTGAGGTGGTCAACGGAACCTGCTTGCGCGTCGTCGTACATGTCGGCTCGAATTGTTTGGCGGACGCAAGAACCCTCGCGTCACAAGCGGAGCAATTGGGAGCCGCCGCAATCTCGGCTTTAAGCCCGAGCTACTTCAAACCGCGTTCGCTCGATATGCTCATCGCATGCGTGGGTGACATCGCTGCTGCTGCCCCGCAAACGCCTTTCTACTTCTACGACATTCCCGTCTTAACCGGCGTGAACTTCTCAATGCCCGAGTTTCTCGAGCAAGCAGGAAATCGTATCCCGAACTTAGCAGGCATCAAGTTTACGAATCCCGACCTCATGGCCTTTCAGTTGTGTTTGAGAGCGGATTCAGGCAAGTGGGATGTGCCATTTGGTTGCGATGAATTTTTGTTGGCGGCTCTAGCACTCGGAGCCAAGGGAGCGGTTGGCAGCAGCTTTAACGTTGCAGCACCGATCTACCATCGAATGATGGCCGCTTTCGAACGCGGGGACCTTGCAACCGCAAGAGACGAACAATTTCGAAGCGTGCGACTAATTCAGCTATTAGCGAGTTTCGGCTATATGGGTGCGGCCAAAGCGGTGATGGGGATGTTGGGTGTTCCAGTTGGGCCAGCCAGGTTACCGAATGAAACGCTTTCGATGGATCAAGTCTCCAGTCTTCGAGGCAAGCTTGAGGAAATGGGGTTTTTTGAGTGGGTTAAGAAATAAGAGTGAATGTCATTGACGGTGGGGCTGAACATGGCGCTGCGTGACAACGAAGCTGAGGATGAGGCTGGATTTTACGAACAAGGATTCGAAGCCAATGGGATTGTTTCCATTTGGTTGGGCCGTCAGCCAATATGTCCGGACGATACGAACGTAGACATTCTTCAAGACCTATGTGGAGTTGGTTATTACGAGCTAGACAACCAAGAAATCAGCGGAGCGGGCGTCGAGAAAAGTTCGATTCACGAACTGTTGATGGCGATTTCGTACTCGCGATCATTTGCAAATCAGGCAATCCAAAATGCATCGAATTTGGGCCTGACCGATGGCTTTTGGCTCTTGGTACAATTTGATTTCGCTTATGAGCCTTCACGTGTGGTACGCGAGATCGCAGTCGATCCAATTTTTATTGGCCAGTTCATGTATGTTATGCCATGACGGCGAAGTTGTCGCTCACCGAGTTGCCTTATCAGATCGGGAAAAATGTATAGGCTTGCTTCACGAGTAGAGGATTGTGCCATTGCCCGTCCAGGCGAAGTTCAAGCAACTGATGCATATTGCCTATCACCGCAATTGGCCGTACACATATCGTTCGTCGATATCCAGACCATATGATCGGTGACAACTAGAGTTCCGCATCGCATAGACGCGACACGCCCTACGCTGAAGGCGTAAAACAACAAAGCCCAGGGTCGCCGCGCATGCGGCGCACCCTGGGACGGCGAATGGGACAACGCCAACCCCAACGGGGTTGAACACCGGGATGAAAACGTTGAGCGCGATGCATGAACCGCCACCGTCGATTCCCATTGATCAGAATTGAGGTGCATGGTACGCGTGTATTGTTGGACCCCATTGGGGTCCCGCATGTGGTGTTGAAGCATACCCAGGGTGCGCCGCGTTCGCGGCGACCCTGGGCTTTGTTGTTAAACCGCTTCGCGGTGCAGAGAACATCCGGCAACATTTGGCAACCACGTCACATGGAGAATTTGTGAACAAAGTCAGTCTCACACATCTAAAAGCTGGGATGAATCCCAGCACTCCAAAATTGCCCTAATCGGGGCGGCGTTGCAATTTGATTTCGTGAAACCAAAGATCGTCGTTGGGTACGTCGAATTCAATTCTTTGGAATTTGCCGCGTGAATCGGCCACAAAATGGGCC
>JAYTVM010000285.1:0-18734 GCA_043743995.1 Pirellula sp.
ACCTTTTTTCTTTGCGTACTTGTCCTCGCTGCGCATGCCTTCGATGTACCACATGAAATCCAAGCTGCCCCAGTGGAAACCGGTAACTCGAGGGTAGACCATGGAGGCTTTCTGCCATGCGTCGAGCAACTTGCTACCGTTGACCTCAGGGTAGCGTGTATTCAATAGACTGACGATGCGTTGATTGGAGTAATCTGGATCATATCCAAGACGCCCCCATAGCATCCACTGAAGCCAGTGCTTATTCATTTCAATCTGACGGGGCGAATCCATATCCAGTTGCGTGAATTCTCGGCCATTGATGAATCCGTCATGTCCATAGTAGTAACCCTGGGTGACATCGATTGGAATGTTCCTTACGAACTCACGCACGAAATCGGGGGCGCCCCAGCGAAAGAGATAGTTGTCGTCGTTCCGCATCGTCCAGACCGTCTTGACCTTGTCGCGGATGGTCGGAATGAATGACTCCGGCTTATTCTGCTTCGTCGCTGAATAGACGTGCGCGTCGGCGTACTTAAAGCTGAAGATGAAATCAATATCGGGATGATTGATCAGGGTTCCCATTTTCTGAAGAATCATGTCCGTCGAAGCTTCGTGCTGCCGATGAATGAAACGGAACTTTCGGCCAGGCTGCTTCTGGAGCGCGTCAAGAGTTCCTGCTACGTAGGTGTTAACCATCCAGTCTTCTTTCGCTTCGGGAGAAATGCTTTTTTCCGAGTCACCGTCGCCCGTCCTGAGAATGGATCGGTCAAACATGTTTTCGCCCGCCGTGATGCCGATGCCTGCAAGGTCCGGATAGGTAACAATCAGTTCTTTCACGCTTTTTCGGAAGTAGTCAATGGTCGTCTTGTTGTCGGGATCGTTCGTGATGCCATACTTGCCATCGACCCCATAAGTGAAGATATTCCAGGTAATGATATAGAAATCGACGTTTCGCGATTTGCCATAAGCCATAACATCGCGCCAAAAAGCAATTTTCTCATCGATGGCCATCGTCTTGATCGTTTCAAAATTACTCGAACCTAACTCCGGCTCGTCCCATATGCCGCGCAGGCTGTAGTATTCCTTGAAAGGACCTTTGGAACGCTTGATATCTGCAAGCGCAACATCGGGAAACGTGGGGACCTTCACCAAGCTTGGAAAAGGATGCATCGACCAAAGGGAGACATAGTTGTATCGATGCTTGGCGAGCGTATCGATGTACTCCTTCCAGAAGTCCATATTCCACATTTCGAGAATATTTTTCTGCGCAGCATCGCTTACGTCGGAATAACTTGGCGTACGTGCGTCGAGGGGGATGTTGAATTTGATTCCCCGCATTTGCAAATACGGGCCTTGCTGTTTTGATTGAACAACGGCGACGCCCTCTGAGCGGATGGTTTCGGCCAAATCCAGCCCACCATACATCGCACCCGCTGGATCTTTTCCGATCACTCGGCATCCATCGCCTGTTTTAACGATCGAGAACCCCTCGGCCTTGAGATCGAGTGACGGGTCTACCTCAATGGCAATGGACGCTCGCTCGCCGCGCGAGGCCAATGCCTCGTTGATTTCCTTGGCCGCGAAACGCATCTGCGGCGACTTTGGATCAAAGACGACTTCCGCTGAAGCGACTTTCGCTAGCCCGATGCCGGCTAAAACCACTATCAGGACGACAATTAAAAAATTCGTTGGTATGGCTTTCAATGTCATTTCTTTAGTTCAGTCTTTTGAATGGGAATTGGATTTGGAAGGGCCGGCAAAAAATGGGCGGTAAAAGATATCGGCATATTTTTTACCCGACATTTTTTTGCCGTCTTCTGTTTATATCAAGTCGGGGCGTTCAATCTCGACATTTGCCTGGTTCTCAAAGTACTGGACTTGATGGCGAATTAGTCGTCCGTTTTTGCCGTGCAAGGACATCACCGAATGATCGTCACCGAGTCGAACAACACATTGTACCCCTTGGTCGCATCCCAGATACCACGGTTTGCAAATCGAATCGAGTATTCAGGGCGTGATTGCAAGTTGGTGTAATAATCCGGCAGCCACAGGGCCAGCTTGTACGTCCCGGACGGCATTTCCGAAGGCAGCGTCACCGTCTGCGTCGGGAGCGTGACATCGCCGCTCACCCACCTGCGCACCTCCACATCGGGTAGTTGGATATTGTAACGAGCGGTGCCGTTGTCAAAGACCAAGTAGATGGGTCGCGGCTTGATCACGCTGGCGTAACCGTCATTGCTCAGATTCGCGGCATTGGTAAAACTGAGTCCCGCTGTCGCCGACGTTGGGAAGGTGGCGTCAATCAGGCGCAGGCGATACCCCAGCTTGCGTGAGATGCGATCAAATTCCGTCTCTGCCGGATCAGTGCCACTCGCCGGCAGTGATCGCTGCTTCCACATTTCAACAGCTTTTTCCCAGAAGTTGATATTGATCTCCGTCCAGTTCGCCTTCGCCATATCGTTATGCGTGTCGTCAATGCGGTCTATTGCCGACATGCAGGTCTCCCAGCCCATGATCTTGTTTCCGCCGTACGACGTGAGCTGGTCAAACGCATACTGTTTCTGTTGCTCCAATGTTTGATTGCCAAACCAAACCCGCGTCTTGGCGTAGGTGCCGCGGTCATGTGTGTCGTATAGGAAACAGTCATTGTGCAGGCCCAATCGATCCCGCTGGACCTGGGTCAGGGGCTCACTGCCGTCCGGAACGGGGAGTTCATCCAGGATTTCTCGAACATGCATCGGATAGCGCATGCCGAGAGGGATCGTGCCCGGCGTCGTATCGAGGATCCGTTTGATGATCCGGTAACGGGCAGCGCCGTCGCTCTTGCTGGAGAGTTCGGTATACGGGCCGGAGTGCCACTCGCCCCATTTGCCCAGATAGCCGGCCTCCAGGTGGGAGACCACGTCGGCATTTGTCGAAACGACGGAATTGAGCTGCTTGATGTGCTCGAGAATACGAGCTTCGGGAACCGAGGGCGAGGCGCTGAACACATAGGAGGGACGCAGGATGATCTTTAGACCCTGCGTGCGGATCGCATCCAAGGCTGCCTGCAAGTCAGCCAGATAGGCAGATGACAGGTTGTCCGCATCCTTGAAATCGTCCAAGCGCAGATAGCTGTGAACGAGCCTGTGTCCGGCCGCCTTTACGTTCGAGAAGTCGCGAATATCGTTGCCCCCACGACCATCCACATCACGGCGATTGTGCCATCCGCGTTCTGGGTTCGGGAACACACTTGCGAAGTCGGCGGTGTAGCGAAGGGTGATGGTGCCATCGGGTGCGTTCGCCCTCGCGATGGAAAAAGCATCCACTGCTTTACTGGCCTGTTTAGGAAGGCTTGTTGATAGAACCAACGCCGCCCACGATAAATTCGGATCACTGGGCGGATTGCCCAGCGAGCGTGTACCGCCGCCAGCGATCTCAGCGATCGAACCGTCTTGCAGCCCGCCACCGTCACTCTTTCGGGGATTCCACCATTTGACTGCAAACGTTCCCGATTGACTGCTCAAATCCAATTGGATGTCGCTGCCTCTTTTGTGATAGACAAGGTAAACGCTTCCTTTTTTCGCAAAGCAGAACGGGGGCTCATTCTTTCCTTCATTTCCGACAAGACCATCGGCTGAGGCCATCTGGGGCAGGTACTTATTGACTTGCGGTAGCGCAAGCAGTGCGGCAGGACTTATAACGTAATCAAGCGTGTTTTTCGTGCGGGAAAAATCTTCCAGGCCAATGTCGTTGTAGCTAGGGTCTTTATAGCCAATGTACAAGTCCATGCCTTCAGCCCCGGCGGTCATCACCTGCCATGCATAATTTTCAGCTCTATCGATTTGATTCTCATCAATCGGCCAACTTTCATCTTCTGAGATCACCCATTTATGGCCCGCTTTAGCGGACTTGTCCCGCCAGCCGATCACTTCCGTATGATGCTCATGATGCAACTGATAGCAGGCACCATGAAAATCCCTGAGACCTAGCAGCGGCTCAAACTGTTGTTGTTGTTTGTCCAGTTGGTGAAAGCTGTGACTAACGACTGGGTGGTCATAGGCATCGAGTGTACTAAGATAAGTGGCATTGGCCGAAATTTGATCGGTTTTCAAGCCATGTTCTTCACCGATGTTATATCGAAGGCCTAAATGATGACCAAATCGAGCCACAATCTCACGGTAGTAAATGCTTCGTTCTGTCCCCATGTCGCCTGAGTTCAGGTAGCGAGAATTGTCGGCCTCGCTCAAATACAAATCCGCGTTTATCCCTTTGCGGTCCATATGGGTATAAACGAGATCCCATTGATCGAGTTTGGACACATCATATTTCAGTTTGGATTCCCGATCCGACCAGGGCCAAGTGTTATCCGAGTCATCGTTGCGCGTAAGGATGATGTGATAGAGGGTATTCGCGCCGATTTCGCTTAGATAATTAATGGCTCCAACAATCCCTTTGCCTTTGCCAGCCTGCCATGAAGGGTCGCCTTCTTTCCAATGCTTGACATGGAACAGGTATCGATGCAGTCCCACTCCTTTGCCTGACCCAAGTCCATGACCTTCGTACAGGTAGGTGTCTTTTTTCTGCGTATCACTTTTCTTCATCGGATTGTCAGAAGTGGCATCGAAATCCTGGTATCCAAAGAAATCTTCCGGGCCTCCTGGGCCTGCTTTGACAAACCACGCTTTGCTCCCCTGAAACTGCAGATAGTGCTCACCGGCGTAAACAAGCATCCCTTTGCCATAAAAGCCCGGCGCACTAAGGTCCGCAGCTTCAACGGTAAATGAGCCGGTCTCCCCGTCAGGGTCACCGGCCGATTTGCCAGCACTCGGACTACTTGCAACAGGAACGGCTATCTCCGGCCCCTCACGGAAAGAAACAGAATAGTTCCAAACGCCAGCCTCATTCGGCGTAAATTTGACTCGCCACTTGTTTCCGTTAGTGGCTGAAGACTCGGCTGCATTGCCATCGGCCGCAAAGTAACCTGGCACCCGAATCGACTTGTCACCGTTGCTGAATGTTACATCCAGTCGATGATCGCGGAAGGTTGCTTCCGTTTCGCTTGCCTGCTTGCCGGTGAATGTAAGGGTGACCGGATACCAGACCTTCAACTCCCCTTCGATCGAAGCAGCCGACGCGCCATGTCTCATTCCGATCAAAATGATTAATAGGAAAACAATAGACAAATTCTTTTTTGAGTTCATTTTAGTTATCGCCAGATTAGTAGGCAGGTGTGTTATGACGATTAGGGTCTGAGAGAAAACAGTTCTGTGGAGTCGAGCATGGGCCGGCAAAAAAAATGGGCGGTAAAAGATAGAGGCACATTTTTTACCGGACATTTTTTTGCCGGATTCTGTTTACATCAAGGCGGGGCGTTTAATCTCGACATTTGCGTGTTTCTCGAAGTACTGTACCATGGCCCCGTGGTGGCTATCGTCCAACCCTTGGGTCCTCAGCGACTGCATGATCTCCATGACGGAAGCGGTCAGGGGCAGCGGTGCACCGACTTCCTCCGAGGTTTCCAATGCGTTGGCGAGATCCTTGATGTGCAGATTGATTCGAAAGCCTGGGTTAAACTTTCGGTCCATCATCAGAGGGACTTTGGCATCCATCACCGTGCTGGCGGCCAGACCGCCGCGGATGGCTTGATACACGAGTTCAGGCTCCACGCCGGCCTTGGCAGCGAGCACCATTGCCTCGGAAACGGCTGCGATGTTCAGCGCGACAACGACTTGGTTCGCTAGCTTCGTGACATTGCCTGCACCGACGTTTCCTACCCGCACTACGGAGGCGGCCATGGCCTTAAAAATGGGCTCGCAGCGGTCGAAAACTTCCTGTTTGCCACCGACCATGACGGAAAGCGTGCCTTCGATTGCCTTGGGCTGGCCGCCGCTGACTGGCGCATCGAGCATCTCGATGCCTTTCTCCGCCAAACTTGCTGCGATCTGCTGGCTGGCGAGCGGCGCGATGGAACTCATGTCCGCAACAATGCAGCCTGGCCGAGCACCTTCGATCACACCATTCGGTCCTAAAACAACCTGCTTCACTTCAGGCGAATTGGGGAGCATCGTAATGACAAGTTCGACTTGGGCAGCGACCTCGCGAGGTGAAGACGCAGAACTCGCGCCGGCCGCGACGAACTCTTCGACCGTTGCGGGGGTTCTGCTGTAGATGACGAGTTCGTGACCTGCTTTAAGGAGATTCTTGCACATGGGCTTGCCCATGATTCCGAGTCCAATAAATCCGGTTTTCATGTTCGTAGTATTTTCTTCTGATGTTGGGTGATGTTTATAGAGGAGAGCGATTGTGGAATCCGAGTTCATTCATCCAGCCGAATGAAGTAGCGGTTTCGTGTGACGGCACGTATTCGAGTCCGATCCAACCTTGGTAACCGCTCTCGTCGAGCTGGCGGAAAAGGAAGGGAAAGTTGATCTCACCTGTGCCGGGTTGATGCCGTCCTGGATTGTCTGCGATCTGAATGTGGCCGATGCGTGCAAGATGTTTGCGGAAGGTGGCGGTTATTTCGCCTTCCTCGCGCTGGACGTGATAGATATCGAACTGCACGCGTGCGTTTGGATGTCCTACCTCGTCAAGAATCTGGATCGCTTGCTCGGTGCGATTCAGAACAAAACCAGGGATATCGAAGTGATTGATCGGCTCGACCACAAGTTCAATTCCGTGAGAGGCAAGTTCGGTAGCGGCGAAACGAATGTTCTGCACCAGCGTCTGCAAATGTTCTTCGTCACTGTGGCCTGCTACTCTTTTTCCGGCAAGGCAATTCACCCGGTTCACACCGAGGATCGTCGCATATTCGATGGCCTTTGGAACTCCAGCGCGGAATTCCTCACTTCGGCCCGGCAACGCCGCGATGCCTCGTTCCCCAGCAGCCCAATCACCTGCTGGCAAGTTGAATAGAATTTGCGTGAGCTCACATTTGTCGAGTTCCGCTTTCAAATCCTCCGCTTTGAACGGATAGGGAAACAAGTATTCGACATGCGTAAAACCGGCGGCGCGGGCTAAGGCAAAGCGTTCCATGAAAGGCGCTTCAGTGAAGAGCATTGTCAAATTAGCGGCAAATTTTGGCATATGATTTTGTCCTACCGTTTAGATTGAGGGTTACTAATTTCTGTGAAGATACGATGCGAGGAGCCCGCACAGGAAAATGATCAGCGCCCCGCCGATGCTTGTCGAAAGGCGAGCGAAGGGCATCAGTTGAATCCGTTTGGAAGCTGATAATACGGCCACATCGCTCGTCCCGCCCATGTTGGTCATGCACAATCCTGCAGTGATGGCCGACTCGATGAAGTAGAAACCGACCAGTCGTCCCGCCAGTCCCGCTCCTAGGGCCGCTCCGAATACTACCACTGCGCATAAAAACACATACTGTGGCGTGATAGACCGAGCAACTTCGCCGAGATCCGTGAAGACAATGCCAATAGCAAGTAGAACGATTCCAACGAAGGCTTTGACGACGAACTTGAACCACGAGTAGGATGCGCTGATGATGTAGCCTGGGACGATCCCTGAAACATTGAACAGCGCCACAGCCAACACCATCCACGCTAGGTTATGAACCGATGGGACAAAATGGTTGAGAATCTTTCCGAGCGAGTAAAAGCCACAGGCTACCGTCACGCCGATCATCATGTTGGCTACCGAAAATTCGATCTTCGGTTCCTCTTGCAACAGAGTTGGATCTTTCATGAGCTCACCGTTACCGCTCAACGCGGGAAACCAATCGCCCAACTTGTTTAGTAACGCGGCCGCAATAATCGAAAACACATTGCCCAGGACCACCGCTGGTACGAACACCGACAACACATCTTTCATCTCCTGACCGGTAACTTCATTGACGACCTTGGCCATCGGCACCGCCCCGCCTCCCATACCACCTCCGAGGATCGGAAATCCAATATTCAACACCAATTCCGCCCAACCCTTGCCCGACATCAAGCCCACTAAGGCTAGGAGCCCACAACTAACGATCACTCCACCTGCGACCGGCACCGCGTAACGCAAGCCTGCCTTGATCAGCATCTTGGAATGGATCCCGAAGATCGCCCCAGTTATCAAACTGCAAATGAAAAAATCCAAAAAGTTACTTCCAGATTCCTTCATGAAGCCATCCAAGATCTTGACCACTCCAGGCGACAAAATCTTGAAATGCACCAGGCTGGCGCCAAGAAACATCAATAGCAACGGCGCGCCACCTAGATAATCTTTGAGGATCGGCGTCCGCTCTCCCAGCGGCTCCACGACGAAGGCCAGCGGTAGAAGCAAACACGCTACGCCAATGAGTCCTGCAGGCAGAACGCCCAGGTACATCGACAGCAAACCCAGCCCCAGGAAGATGTAGATCGGCCCGCATAAAAATGTTTTTTCAGGTGTTCGGTTGTTCGTCATGGTTGATCGTCTTTCCGTCCGCGTATCAATCCGTTTGTGCGCGGATATGGTTCTTTACATCCTTGCCAGCGTTAAATTGTTCAACAGGTCAAAGCGCAAATTAGCGTTTCAGTTCGTCTTGCGGGTGAAGGCGACTACGAGGCTGAGAGCGCGGAATTGGATTGTTTTTTTCATCTGATTTTATGGATTGTTTTGTAAATAACTCGCCAAGGCGGCCAGCCCTGCCTGTGCCACCTGCCCATCCATCAACTCTTTCTCTCGATCGTCGACTTGATCTTTCAAGATTGCTTGACCCAAACCTATTGTTTGCGAATGAGAATAGCCCAGTCGTCATCCGTGTCGCTGGGTGCGTTGCCGAGTGCGGCGGTGGTGCTGCCTTGAACTTGGTTGACTGAGCCAGTTGCAGGACTACCACCGGTGCGTGGGTTGAACCAGCTCACAGTGAACTGCCCCTTGGCGCTAGTCAGATCAAGCGTTGTCGTACCGCCACTGGGGAGATAGACGAGATACACCTCGTCGGTCTTGGCTAGGCAGTATTTGCTGTTGTCGTTCTTGATATTGCCGACAAGTGCGTCTGCGTTTTTCATATCCCAAAACGGGACTTTATTCTCCACAAAGAACTTCAACGCCACGTTGCAATAATCCCAACTTCGGTCGCGGCTGCGGAAGTCTTCGCAGATCAAATCGTTCTCCGGTAACTTGTAACCAAAGTAGTATTCGACACCGGCTCCGCCTGCCATAAGTGTTCCCCACAAGCAAAGCTTACGCACATCGTGCATGGTGTACTTTTTTCCATTCTGAGTCGCCGTCCCATCGTTCCCTTTGTAGCCAGGATCGGCTGGAACTCCGTCACTTGCCGGGTTCTGTTCATCGTTCGCGACCACCCAAGCCTGCCCGGTCTTAACCGATTCGTTGATCCATTGAAGCGTCTTCTGATGACCCGCACTCCAAGAGTTCTGGAGCGAAACGCCGGTGAGAAGCGATTTGTCACCCAGCAAAGGCGTGTAGACCTTTTCTTGTGCTCCGGGAAATGTGTGGATGACGATGTGGTGGTCGTAGGGATCCGTGTCGTGTAGGTACTTCACCATATCCCGAATCTCCTCTGTGCTTTGCGTGTTCTCCTCGCCAATATTCCAGTTGAGCGCGAGAGCGTGACCGAACCGAGCGATCAGTTCGCGGCAATAAAGTTTACGTTCAGGCCCCAGTTTGCCACCATCGAGTGATTCGGGTATTCGCACCGCTTCCAATTTGTCACCGCGCCGGTCATCATCCATTTCATTCTCCTGCAGTTTGAAATAGAGATAGAGTCCTTTGGTCGTCGCGTGATCGAAGACGACGCCCCATTGGTCGAGCTTGGAACAGTCCCAATGCATCTTGTCGTCACGGTCCACGAATGGCCAGACGTTGTCCCCATCACCGCTTGCGTTGTAGGTCAAAAACGAGAACGCATTGACCCCCTTCTTCGATAGATAGTTCAACGCACCGATGAGTCCTTTGCCCTTGCCCTCTTTCCAAGTGGGATCGCCAATGCTCCAGTCGGCGAAGTGAGGTTGCCAAGTTTTGAGTGGCACCTTGTCGGGCTTGCCAGCGATGGTGTTGTCGAAGTCGCGATAGGCTACGTGCTCGACTAAACTCCTTGCCGGCCTCGGATGCAATCTGCGAAGTGAGCGTGAGGACATCGCCTGAATTCAAATCGATATTGAGCCAAGTAACTGTGAATGGATCTCCTTCCTCGAATATCTGTAAACTCAATGGACAAGTAAACGCGCCAACTTGGACATCGTTGGCCGCCAATTGGTAAGTTGCTTTGCCATCCGACTCACCGACTGCAGCAAGCGTGACGTCGTAACGCCCATTGGGGTAGGCAAAGGCAGATTGCACCCGGCCCTCCTTGTTCTTCTGAGGATCGAAGGCAAGCCACTTGCCCTTGTCGAGATAGTAGCCACTGCCTTGAATTGCAAATTGAGAAGCGGTGATCTGAAGTCGATCGGTTCCCTCTACAACCGCATTCGCTGTTAGCTTAGGTGGTTCGGCTAGCGCTTCAATTGCAGCGACAAACGGGAACGGGGCAGGCACTTTTCCAGAATGCACGTGCACCTCGGGACCGATTCCATCCGGACGAACGAAGTCGCGATTTCTCGTCATCAGCCAACGATCTAATTCAAAGCCATCTTCACGCATCGAGAATTGAATTTCATGTATTCCTGGGTTGGGAACATCCAGAAAGATTCTATACGCTTCACCGCAGTGCTCTTCGGCAGTTCGTTGCTTACTTTCCCAACGCCAAGAATTCTTCCCCTCGCACCATTGCATTCGACGACCACTCTCGGGCCATGTGCCATCAATGCCAACATGCAAACCGTTGTCTTCCGTTCCGCTGCTGAAGGCTCGAGCGTCCTCGGCTATGACTGAAGTCGTACTTGGAAGAGTGACTAATCCGGCGACGCTAAGACAGAGAAACAAAGCTGCAAGTGTTTTGTGCATAGTTGAGAGGGCTTTAGTAGTGCGGAGACAATTTTGGACGCTGGCAAATTACCAGCGCTGTGAGCTTGGTTTTCACACAAGCAGGCAGCCTGAGTGAACTGTTTGTGTACTTTTTATTATTCCAATTTCAAAGACAATCCGCGTAAGCTACGAGAACGCTTGCGATGGCGTTAGCTACATCGGATGTGGAGGCAGTCCCTCCTTGGTCTGCTGTTCGTATTTTTCCATCGGCTAGAAACTTCGTGACCGCTTGTTCGATACGCTGCGAAGCGTCTCGGGCGATGGGGTCGTTGTATCGGTCTGCTAACCAATCGAGCATCATGGCTGAAGATAAAATGGTAGCGATCGGATTGGCAAGGTTTTTGCCTGCAAGCTGCGGTGCTGTTCCGTGCGATGGTTGAAACATTGCATGGTCGTTGCCTATCTCAGCCGACGGCGCTAATCCCAATCCGCCCACAATGGCGGCCCCTAGATCCGAAAGGATATCTCCGAACTGATTCTCCATAACCAATACATCCCATTGGCTTGGAGTTGTCACCATGTGCAAACTCATCGCGTCCACGTAAGCCGCATCTGCTTCAATGTCCGGGTAACGTTCGGCCACTTCAAAAAAGACTTTACGAAAGAAAGCATAACTGCGAAACACATTAGCCTTATCGACGCAGGTGACTTTGCGTTTTCCGTCACTAATCCGTCCTTTTCGTTTCTGCGCGAGCTTGAACGCAAAATCCACCACGCGTTCCGTTCCTTCACGAGTAATGATCAGAGTATCGGACGCCACGGAATCGTTCAGCAAGCATCCGCCGCCGAAGGATGCGAACAAGCCCTCCAAGTTTTCTCGCAGAATGACCATATCGATCCCGTCTTCGGCAGTGTTGAGCGGACTGCGAACTCCCGGATATAGTTTCACCGGTCGAACAGCGGCATACAGACCAAGAGCCCGTCGGAGGCCCATCATCATGTCGGGCTGCACTTCGGTTCCATCCGGCTTGCGAACATCCGGCAAGCCGATTGCCGCCAAGAGAACCGCGTCGGCGGCCAAACAGTCTTTGAGAACATGATCGGGAATGGCGATACCATGCCTTCGATAATACTCGGCGCCTGCCTCATGACGAGTGAAATCGAGTGTTAGGCCGTCGCAACATGCCTGGACGGCAAGCAACACTTGCATGGTCGCATCGAGACATTCAGGTCCAATCCCATCACCCGGCAAAGTGACAATCCTATAGTTCGACATATTTGATTCTTTGTCCAATGGATACAGGTAATTAAAACTTCTAACTTGAACTACGGGATGAGTTACGAAGGGAAACGCCGCTGTAGTTCGGACTGCTGCTCCGCGGTGAGAAACCGCGTTGGCAGAGTGCGAAGGAGCATATGGAGTTTGGCCGTCTCCTCGAGCTCCTCGACGGCATAAACCGCAGAATCCAGATCTACTCCGCCGATCACCGGTCCGTGGTTGGCCAACAATACTCCCCGAGTTGCTTTTACCGCCGACTCGACTGCAGATACCAAAGCCGCGTCGCCCGGCGCAAAGTATGGCACCAACGGCAAACGCCCGACTCGCATCACATAGTATGCAGTAATCGCGGGAAGTACATTCTCTGGATCGATGTCGGCAAGGCAACTGACAGCGACGGACCAAGTGGAATGCAAATGAACCACTGCGGTTTCTTGGGGACGCGAGCGATAGTAGGCCAAATGCAGGAAATGCCGGACAATACCAAACTCGGGTTTGATGCAAGGCCGAGGCCAACGCTTCCGCGACAGGTCCAATGTTTCCGGCAGCGGTCGAATCGAACGTCGAACAGTATTTGAAAAAGACTCGCTCGGTACCCAAACCTTTCAAAAAATGAAGCGATTTCAGCGAAACTTCAACTGCGTCTGCGGACGGGATCGAGCGTGATTTCAACGCAATCACGACAGCGTCCGTCTCGGCTATCGCATTCAATAATTCGGAACTCATTTTGTCGATCGATGCGAAACTGCCAAAGAGCTGAAGCACTCGCAGGCCAGCGCGAACCAACATCGACGACAAATCGGTCGCACCGGTATAGTCATCAGCGATACATCCCAATCGCGGGCCAATCAAGATATTGCCTCGACTAATTCGATAGCGATCGCCCGAACCGGGCAGCCATCGCCGCCGAGGATCTTCAGAGGCAACGCGATAAACTCGACTTCAGTTTGCGTAAGTTGGTCGAGGTTTGCGAGCCCTTCAACAATGACTACACCGCCTCGAAACAATATTTCGTGTACTTCGGTAACTTCCGAAAGATTGTTGACATCGGCTACCGAAAGCTGCTCAATACCGATCAAAGCAACCTTTTTTTCAACTAGCCAATGAGCGAGCTCAATCGAAATACGCGGTAGTTCATTGCGATACTCCGGAGTGCCAAAACGTCGATACCAATCGGTTCGAAAGAGCAATCGATCACCCGGAAAAAGTTGCCCGAGAGATTGCGTGACATGCTCGGCCGTGATCAGCATTCTCGGCTCGACCGGAGTCAAGTCTATCAACCGAGCTGGTCCGCAGCATGCTGAGAGATCTTGTTGATCAAGCGTTTCGGCATCGTCGATGTAATGGCAGGGTGCATCCATATGCGTACCACTATGCGAATAGAGCGTCAACGTCGTCGCATTCCAGCCATCGGTCTCACGGAATTTGCATGGGGCAATCTGTACACCCGGCATATTTGGGGAGACGGGCAAACTCAGATCCACGAAACGCCGCTTAAGATTTCGGACAGTGGATTGGCCAAAGGATTGAGATTGGGGTTTAGCCGAGTGTTGGTCTTGCACGAGATCGATTCGGACAGGTCGATTGGACTTCGCTGATTCATATAAAGCTTCGACGACTGCCAGCGATTTCAGATATTCGTGACCCGATGTTTCGCAAGCCGCCCCATCAAGCACATCCAAAAAATGCTTTTGGGTTGCGTAGACACAATCACCCGCGAAGCCTTGTCGCGAATGCGGGTACTCATGCTGAATGGTCGATTCACCAAGGCGCTTGATCGTGATGTTGCCGTCGGAATTGAGCCATAGACTACCGCCGTCGGTTTCGACCAGCAATTCACCAAAGGTATAGCGAGGGTTATCAGAAAGTGATTCGTTGTATCGGTTTGCATCCCAAGTTGCATAAGCGCCTGTCACAAAACGAAACTGAAGCACTCCTGCGTCTTCGCCCACGATATCCGAGTTCAGATTGCGCAAACTCGCCGAACACTCAGCGATCTCCCCAGCGAGATAGCGGAATGTATCTACGAAATGGACACCCGTCTCGTGAACTAACAATCGCGGCATCGTTCGAAAGTAAGGTTGCCTGGCTAGATACGCATCCTCTCCCCACCCGTCACCAAGTCGGGTTCGCATGTGGATCGAATGCAGCTTGCGACCGATAACTCCGGCGTCCAGAATGCGATTGATCTCACGATACCAAGGTTGAAATCGAAAGTTCTCATGAACCATAAATGGTACGCGTGAAGCGTTGGCTATTTTGACGATCTTTGTGGCCGCGGCGAAATCCGCCGCTAACGGCTTTTGGCAGATGATAGGCAACTCTCTGGCCACAACCTGTTCAATCAAACCTAGTCTTTCGCCGGACCCAGTTGCAATATCGACGAAATCGATATCGTCCCGATTGAGAGCCATGCGAACTTCATCGCAAAAATTGGGAATATCGTATTTGTCTGCGGCTCGCTTTGCCTTAACAGTATCTATGTCGCACACGCAAACAATTCTTGCACTTGGCATTCGCTTCCACGCATCCAGATGGAAATCGCTGAAATATCCTGCACCTATTAACAGTCCTCGTTTCACTTTGCTGCCTCCAACGCTACCGTCGGTTCGATAGCCATCCACAATGCGATTGCCGTCAGATTCAATGCAGCCGCAACATAAAAGAACGGAAGCGGCGAACCGGTCCAGACCAGCAAATAGGGAAAGGCAAGCGAGGTAACGAACGAACCGATATTACCTGCCATATTCATCGTTCCTGATACAACTCCCGAGTTGGATTGCCCAATGTCAACGCATGTACTCCATGAAGGGGAGAGAGTCATGTCGGCGCCAAAAATGCACAAGCTAAACCAAAGCGATGAGGTAAGGGGAGTGGTCGCATATGCGCTCCCCAGTATACCTACCGCGGCAAAGAAAAAACCGGTCATTGCAGGGAGTCTTCGCGACAATCTCCATCCACTGGTTTTGTACAATCGGTCCACCCACCAACCCGCTGTCCAATTTCCGATTGCACCGAAGATCATCGGGATGGCTGCGAACAGACTCGCTTCCAAACCGCTCAGTCCATATCGTTTTGCCAACTGAGGAAAGAACCAGGTCAATCCGAAAAAAAAGACAAAATTGGAAGCGAAGTACTGTCCGCAAAGCGCCCAAACTGTCTTGGATCTCAGTATCGAATCGAAGAGTGACTTTTTCGAAGCTAGCTCGCTTGCCCTCACTTCGGCTCGATTGCTGATTCGACTTTGGCGACTCGCAACGATGAAATCACGTTCTTGGTGACTGAGCCAGGCTGCATCGACAGGATCATCTCGGAAAAAAAGAAACCAACATACCGACCAAACAAAGCCGGCAATCATCAGAACAACAAAGGTCGGACGCCATCCGATTTCGGCGATCAGCAACGATATCAAGGGCAACGTAACTGCTGCCCCAATTCGGGAACCAGAAAAGTTGATGCCTTGAACGAGTCCTCTTTCGTTCATTGGAATCCATGCGTAGACCGCTCGTGACATTCCCGGAAAAGCTCCCGCTTCGCCCGCCCCGAAGAGAAACCGAACGATCAACATGGCAGTCAAGTTGCTCGCCAAAGCTGTTAGTCCCGTAAAAACCGACCAAGTCGCCACGATCATCGCCAGAACACGCCTAGGCCCCAATCGATCCGCTAACCAACCACTCGGCGTTTGCAGCAAAGCATATCCAAGTGCGAAGGCGCTAAAGACCCAACCCATTTGAGTTTCGGACAGCCCAAGATCAGTCGATACAGAACCCTTAGCAGCCGATATGCAAACGCGATCAACGTACAGCAAAACCGACAACAGGAATGTCGAAAGGATAATAAGTGATCGCCTCGGAAACGGCATGGGTAAGTACTTTAGGGTGATGGAGTAGGGCTAGTATTCGCCAATCACTTGCCCGTCCTTAATGTGGATCAAGTACTCGTAAACGCTGTCTGCAACAGTAAAATTCGATCCACCCGTCATTAAGAAATCGACGTTCTGAGAAAGAAACCGGACTGAACCATCGAACAACGCTACTTGAACTCCTCCGGAATGATTGCTGCTGAGTGCCTGTTGACGTGCGAACGTATTGTATATAGCCGTTTGAGTTGGATTTATAGGGGAACGAGCAGTGCCCCATGCATCGTCGATACAGTCATCATGTCCGGAGGCAGCGCAACCAGCCCAAGTCGCGGCATGCATCATGACTCCGTTTACTCGATACGCCCTCTCTCCAACGCAAATCGTGTTGGTTGTGCCATCCGAAATATCAGCGATTCTGGTACGACTATTCGGCCCGAATGCTCCAGTAAAAACGAGCGCACTGTTAGCAAACTCTTGTCCCCGATGATGATGCATTCCGACATAGTTCGACATCGATAATGCGACCCGTGGTCCCGCCGTCGAACCATCGATATACCAAGCCGTACCTCCAACCTCCAAACCAAAACGAAAATGATGTTCACTCGGCGAATCGTTCGTGTCCGGTCCCGTATCGGACGGGCAGCGGAATGAGCCCAACTTGGTCCGGAGAAGCAATTGCGTCGCAGGGTCGACGACAGCTTGTCCCATCAGCCCAAAACGACCGGCGGTCGCATTGTACAACGCAGTTTGCTCAATGTAGGGCAGAATGGCTGTGCTCCAAGTCCAGCCTGCAGACCTGGACTGATTGCTTCCAGGTGATGGAGGTGGATAAGTGCCCGAAAGTCTGGGAATAGTTGAACCTGGCGGAAATGATCGGTTTGCACTTTCATAGTTATGAAGAGATAACGCGATTTGCTTGAGATTATTGGAGCATTGCATCCGTCTAGCTGCTTCGCGGGCTGCTTGCACGGCTGGAAGCAATAGCCCGACAAGAATTCCAATGATCGCAATAACCACCAACAACTCTACGAGCGTGAAGCCCTTTCGCCTCGGATGAAGTTTGGAATGAATCGACATAATTCTTATCCTTAGATACAGATTTGCCAACTATGGCGCCATCGTCGTTCTGGTAAGTCGTTAGCTTGAAGCGACCATCTTTGTCTGTCATTCCCAACGCGACACGTCCGCGCCGCCCTTCGGCTTTTCCCTGATTTGGCATCGGCGTGAAATTAACGGTCCCGTTAGCAACCGGTTTTCCTTGGCAGGTAACCACGCCACGGACCGGGGTTGTGTCGTAACGATCCGCGTCACTGCATCCCGACAGACTCGGCAATACCCAGCCGAAAAGAAAAACCAAAAAACTGCATCTTCTACTCATCAGGTAGCCCTTAATATAGTTTAGCGTGAAACGAACGACCTTAAGGCGTGCATGAGTGTATCATGTCAATGTATCGCAACAATTGTATCATTCCGTTTATTCATTAGGGATTTACTAACGATCAACGAAGGCCCAATTATGACTAGCCCATTCATCAACCGAGCAGAGTCGCTGTCTGTTCAGCAGCTTCACACGTTTTGCCAAGTTTACGAGTGCGGTGGTTACTCTGGAGCCTCGGAAATCTTGGGACTCGCCGGGCCGACGATTTGGGAACAAGTCAAGACGCTCGAAAAAATCTATCAGACTACTCTTTTCAAACGGCAGGGGCGGAACATTGAGCCGACACCTTCGGGACATACACTTTATCAACTTCTCTCTCCCCTGTTGGCAACGGTTGAGTCCACGTTCGAGGTCCTTGCGGAACATTCCAACGATGCCTTGAAACCACTCCGACTGATTACTGGGGTGAGAATGATGTTAGAAGACCTTGGGGAACCGTTGCGAGAGTTCAAGCGGTCGTATCCACAAGTAAAGTTAAAACTCATGATTGCCGACAACCGGGCCGCACAAGAATCTGTGATGGAGGACAAGGCGGATTTGGCACTGCTCATCGAGCCCCCACAAGATATTATCTCTCATGGAATCGCGTACGAAGAACTCTACCCAATCGACTACCTGGCGGCGTTACCATCCCGACATCGACTGACCAAAAGACTGGAACTATCGCTACATGAACTTGTCCATGAACCGCTCGTCGTTGGCAATCCGAACACCATCGGGAGGCGGATGCTCGAACAAGCGTGCTTCCGACTTGGGATCAAGACTTCGCTCAATATTGCTGTCGAAACAGACAACAGCGCCGTCACTCTGGCCTGTGTCCGCGCAGGGCTTGGAGTTGGAATCATCGCAGGGCGACCCAGTGGCAATCTCACTCGCCACATCTCAACGAAGTCCCTTGCAAAGGACATTGGGCAAGTCCGTGTAGTTGCCGCCTATCGCAAAGGGCGTCAATTGACACAAACTCTCAAGACCCTCTTGACCTGCCTTCGTGAAACCAATTGAAATGCCATCGGTGCCGACCAAAATCCCCGTCGATGTCCAGTAGGTCTCTCATCGTGTCTGCGTACTCGACGTTATTCATTCGCCGCAGCGTCGTGCGCCCGATCGGAAGGAGAAGGCGCACGTAGGAAGTAGCAAAAATGGCTCCCGATCCGCCGCCGAAAATGGCTCCCTTTCAGACGACGGTCACAATAACCTATGTTTTGCTTAGGAACGCGGGAATAGCTTGCAACTTGTTCCCAGGCTCCGCCTGGGCTGTTAAAAAACTGGTATTGTGGTGCATTCATAGTTGCGCAACTTTTCATCCCGAAGGGATATCAGACAGTAGCCGGTGGTTGAGCGGAGCG
>JAYTVM010000286.1:0-18705 GCA_043743995.1 Pirellula sp.
TATCATCCGAAAAGTATTCGGTTGCCCGATCGCCTTCGGGGTCGCCGTTCACAGACTCCCACGAATTCCAAACCGTTTTATTGCGGTCTTTGGGGTCTGGGATTGAATCAGAAAGTTGCTTGTGGGCCCGAAAAACGAAATCGTTGTACTTTTCGCCGGTTCGCGGCTTGAGTACGTTTCGAGTTTGGGTTTCAACAGGCATGCGGTCTTACCTTGCAATCGCAGGTTTAATCCGCTGTCTGTTTTTCAGATCAGCAACTATTTAAGTTACTTAAAGGATTCGTCGTACGCGACTTTTCCGTGTGTTATTTTGCCGTCTTGCAGACTGAACCGCAAAGCAATTTCACCAAAGTATTGTTCTTGTCGAGCAACTTCGATGCAACTTCTCAGCTTGTCAATTCCGGTTTCGACTTTGCGATTGTTGTCGTCAGCAATCAAAACAATCGGCGTTGATACCGTTAATGGTTTCGTCAAAGTTCCACCTTGTCAACTGGTTTTGGAAAATATTTTTAGCTTCGTGCTCTTTTTCGACTTGCTGACCGAGATCGTTCGGCTAGCGAATAGCTTGTTCTACAACTCATCGTCATGCGGAGATGTGAGCAATCCTAGCGATGCAGAGTAAGGCAGATCGCAAACCACATACCCATCGACAATTTCCCACCCAGTCCGAACAACAGCCTTTACTGGAGCAGGAACCAAAAGATCGTCTCGATTTTCTGCATTCGCATCGGCTTTTAGTAAAACAAGAACGTTGTGGCCAGAATCTATTGCGTAACAGTGCCAAGGCTGAATTTCTATCGGCAGTTCACCCGGGTATGCTTTTTCGCCACCGTAAAATTCGCCAAGTATTTTTCGAATCAATGCTTTATTCATTATCCAGTTACCCTTGTCTAAAATCGTTAAAAGGCAGTCACGAGCATGTCTAGCCATTTCGACATCTTCATCAGTTGCGCGATTTTTGTTTCGAAAACCACGTAGTTTCTTCAGGACTTTTTCCGATTCTTCAATAGCTCTCAGAAGATTCGGAAATTGCCGACTTGCAATCGAAAAACTTGTTCGCTCATTAAAAGGCATCTATTTATAAAACTCAAACTTTCCAAGTTCTTCGTAACCCTTGTCGGACTTCCGAAAATAGATCGGCTTGGTTGGGTACGGTCCGTGGTGAATGAACAAATCATCTCGATCTTTGACGGGCTGAGGGTACGAATCAAGAAATCGATCATCATCACCACCACTGTACAGTTTAGGCAGTTCTGCATGAGTCTTTACTGCTTTCGCTTCCTTTACAAACGATTCAAACGCATGTTTGCGGCGTTCTTTATTTTGCACTGGAGTTTCCGGATCGCCTTTTCGCCACTCAACCGGCGTCAATTCGTAAGAAGTGTACCAACCTGGAGACATCCCGAAATCGTCGTTGTCGTCGAACCAATCTTGACTTCGATAATTAGCCTTGCCGACTTTCGTAACAACAAACGTCTTGTCGTTCTGGTTCAATACCGTGCCAAGCGTAATAGATTGATTTCCCATCCTTTCTTCGTGATTTGGTTTCCCGAGAACCTTTCTGTCCTTGAGTAAATCGCCAACTTCTGGCTGCTTAAGATACGCATACGCCAATTGCTTACCATTTTTTTCGAACGCTTTTCCCCACCCTGTTATTTCGACCCGCTCGCCATTGAATATGGCTTTTCCCGACTCGCCCGAGAACGCTTTTTTTAGATCGGCGTTTACTTGAATTGCTTGTCCCCCTCGAATTAAAATGCCTTCGATTGGCTTCGACTTTAATACTCGCAATCGTGCATTTTCTTTTTCTTCTTCTTTGCGTTTCTCGGTTTGTCTTTTCGCGGTCTCAGCGTCACGCTTTTCACGTTCCGCTTGCATTAGCTTTTCGTGGTCGTCGATTCTGCTCAGATGTTCCGTTGCTTCGCTCGCGGAATCAAACGACTTATTAAACCCAAGCACGCCTGGCACGGTAAACTTCCAGTCATCGCCTTCTCTGGTTAAGCGAATACGCTTATCCGAACCTACTGGAACAACTGGTTTCTCCGCCTCAGCTTTCGCTGCTTCTTCTTTTTTCAATTGCGATTGTCTTGCAGACTGAGCTTCTTCGGACAGAGGGACAATTCCGAATTCTTTAACCCAAGAATCTCCGCGATCAAGACGCTTTGCGATTTTGTGCGCAACAGTAGGTTTTGCTTTTAGGTATCTCTCCAAATCAAGCCTGTCTAATTCCGTTAAAGATTCTAGCAGTTGTTTGCCTGCTTTTGGATCAGAGCATTTAGCAATTACTTCTTCAAACATTTCAACACCTTTCGGTATTTGGGATAGAGATTGTTCGACGCCTTTCGGCATCACAGATTCATCCTTTTTATCGTCTAGTTTCGATGGCGTCAAGATTTTTTTCGCAAATTCTCCGCCCTTTCCGCCGACTGAGCCTTTTGACTCTCGCGGATGTTGCGATTCATCCCAATTAAATTGCAATTGGTCCTTGCCAGCGTAGTGTTCCGATTCATCGAATGAGTATCGGCTAATCTGGTGTGCAACCGGGCGATTTTGATTTCCCTTCGCAAGCCATGTCTTAAATTGTCCCACGGTCATTGCAGTTACTCGACCGACCTTCTGCGACGAAGTATAGCACTTTTTGTAAGCTTCGACGGCTTGTTGTTTGCTAGTAAACCCTACCATTGCCTTATGCTCATCGAACTTTCCGATACTGTTGAGTTGGTCGATGATGTAGACGATTTCACTGCCAGGGGATGGACCAACGAACACGTCGACGTGATCGCCATCGGCGCCCGTTGTTCGCTTTATGTAGCCGTAGTCGCAATGAAGCTTTGGCCATTCCGGTTTGCGTCGAGTGCCTTTTTCGTTCTCGATTGAGAGATCCATTCCCTGGATGCGGATATGTTTCTTGCGATAGTTGCCCGCTCTGATTTGTGCGGGGGTTGGGGTTGCACACGAATATCGTTCAGTCAGAGCTTGCTGAAAGTATCGTTCGATGAGTGCTCCGGCCGCTTGCCATGAAAACGGAGAGTCTTCGAGATGTGCAGACTTGTTCCGATCGTAAATGTCTTCATGCTCGTTTTCGGAATCGTCTGGTGATTCGCCTGGATCGCGATCGGCAAAAAATCCTGGACCGGCCATGCCAACGGCGAGTTCGGCAACGTCATCGTCCATGATGTTTGGTTCTTGCTTGATGCCTTCCGAAAGCAGATCAAGCAAACCGTCTTCACCACGACCTTGGAGCAAATGACCGAATCGTCCGTTTTCCGCACTGTGGACCATGATGTCGAAATTCTTCTTGGTCGCAGGGTCTAAAGTATTATTTCGAGCTTGGCGAACTAAAGTCGACATGACTTGAGGCGTTTTAGTTCCGACGATTTCGCGAAACGCTTGATTGTGCTGGGCGACTTCATCACGTTTTTGTTTCCAAGCGCTGATCAAGATTGGTCGGAAATCCTCGATTGTTTGCGGATCAGTGCTAATCAATTCGCTGATGGCTTTGTTGACCATCTTTCGAGTCTGTTCGCTGAGTTCGTCTTGAACCGGATTGACCTTTGGCGGTTGAATCTGCCCTGGTTTTTCTTGAACGGGCAATTCTGGTTGATCTTCGTTCTGAGGTTTGCTTGCGGCTTTTTTCGGTGGTCTTTGATTAGCAAATTCGTTCGAAAACGCTTTCGTCAATTCACGAACATTTCCTGGATTTTGCTGCCCAGGAAGCTTGCCGATTGGATCAGCTTTAGGTGGAGGAGCGGTTTCGTTCCATCGGCCGCGAAGTTTCTCAGGATCGAAAAATCGAGATCCACCGTGGAGCCTCTCCGCAAATTGTTTTGGAATGACTTGGTTGTAATTTGCCGCATCGGCTAAACCTGACCCGCCGTTCTCTCTCAACGATTTGTCTTTTGCGTTTATGTTATTGAGAAGTTCGGTCAATTTGCTCTTGTCGACATGCTGCCAAATTTTTTCTTCTGCGTTCGCATCAATCCAATCGGTTCCAGCTTGTCCGGCTGCTACTCGCCAAAGATGGTTGAATGATTTTTTGTAGTCGTTCAACGCGATGTTCACCTCGTGAGGTTGATTTTTGATGTGTAACGAATGATGCGATTGAGTATCGGGAACGGCTGCTAGCTCTCGAACCTTGGTTGGCATCGGCGAGCCCATAGCTGGTGATGTCGCTTGTTTTTGTGGTGATGGCGCTTGTTTTTGAGAACCGAAAACCCGATTTGAAGGACTTCCAGGGGGTGGACTTTCGGTAGGTGTTCTGCCACTGTCGCCATTGCTTGTGAATCGGCCACCGTTCGAGCTTCCCTTATGCCCTCTCGAGTGTAATTGCTCGTTCCACCGTGAACTGCTAGTGTTGTCGTACCGATCGATTGAAAACGCCGCTGAAACAGCGTTGTAGAGTTCGCGAGCGATTATTTCGCGATTCGGATCGTAGAATAAATCGTCATCCACCTGGGAGTATTTAGCGATTGCAGGTTGACGACTGTTTTCCACTTGCTGGAGATGTTTGGCTTCGGCCGCAGACCTTTGGATTGATTCGATCGACTTCCCGGTCATCTTGGAAACGCAATCGGAACCGTAAAAATGCTTGTCGCCCATCGGCTTCCCGTTATCGCCAATGGTTTCGACGATATAAGTTTTGTGGAGGTGGGTTCGTCCGCATCGCTCGCACTTTAGAACGTCTTTGTTTGTCCCGGTTACTTTCATTTGGCCGTTCTTTGCCATTTCGTCAGCTTCTTCTTGGTTCTTTGGCGGTTTGCGTCGACGAAGGGCAGTTGCTCCCACTGGCTCATGTTCATCGCCGAAATCCCATCGCATTTGATCTTTACCCGCGTAGCGTTCGAGCAACAGAGCCCACTTGCGATTTGATTCAGCCTCGTTCAATCCGCTCTCGCTTGCCTTGACTTCTCGGTCGCTTCTTTTGATTGCGCCTGGAGCCATTTTTGCGATCGACTCAGCGTCTACATCACGAATAGCGTCAAGCTTTTTTGCGATTGCGTTCTGCTTTGCAATTAAAGGCCCATGCTTTTCGCTTGGAAGCTTGTCTTTCTTCGCCTGAATATCCCTCAACTGGAGCGTTAAGTCTCCTTCTGACTTCGCGTCGGGCTTGTAGGTCATATTGTCCGGAATTCCGCCACCGCCAAACAGATCTATTTGGTTCGCGTTGCCCTTGGTGTCGAACAGCCCGCCTTGCTTGGCTTTCGTTGCGTTCTCAAGGATTTGCGGTTTGAAAAGAGGCTTGGGAGCTTTGACCGCATCACCGAATAGCCCGAGTTGGTCGCCTGGTTTGGCATCGGAGTTCGGGACCGTGCTGGAAGGAATGACGATGCCAGGTTTTGCCGTAGCGTCGATTGGCTTCGATGGATCCGCTTGACCTGGATTTGCAGACCGATCGGCTTCCCAAGCTTTTCCGACTTCTTTGGCGTATTCCAAATGATCCTTGAATGGCTTGCGGTGTTCGTCTGGCAATCTCAACCAAGGGTCCATTGCGTTGAACTCGGCTTGCCTACCATTCGTTAAATGCGGAACACGTTTAACCGATGCGAGCCCAGTTTCAATCGCTTTTTTTCGATGCGATGCAAGTTCTTCTTCCGATGGCTCTGGGAAATCGTCCTTATCTTTTGCAACCAGGGAGAGAGATTCTTTTTCGTTTTCTGGTTTCGGCTTTTCAAGCAACTGAGGCTGGAACAATCCGATTTGTTTCGGTTTGGCCGGTGTGTTCTCGCTCGTTCCGTGTTCGCTCGTGAACTGCCCGCCGTGCGAAACCTTCGACCCTTTTTCAACTCGTGGATGCTTCAATTCGTCCCATGACGAATTGCCGTCGTCGCCGAATAGACTCGGGGTCTTTTCGCCCTTATATCGTGCGTATTGATCCAATTCAGCCGTGAAAGCCTGCGAAAGTCGGTCGATAGTGGACATGGTGTTTCCTAGTCGTTAAGGCTGATTTTCGAAGGGTCAAGGATTGGGTGGTACGCACCAGGCCATGAAGAAACGTCAGGTGGGAAAGGCTTGTTGATCTCAACGGGACCAATAAAATAGCGAGGCAGTTTGCAAGCTTCGCGGGCTTTGTCTTCTTTGGAAAAAATGCCGACGATTCGCCATTTCTCAGAGCCGATATAGCTTGATTCTCCAACGACCCAAACAATGCTCATGACTTTGTTCCTGTGGTGACATAGGGGGAATCGATTGGCGTTTGTTCCGTCATGTTCAATTGGTGGATCATGCACAGCAAAATGAATTCTTCTTCCTCTTGCCTTTTCCGTCGCATTGCTTCCTGTTTGGCTTGCTGTTGATCCGACCATTGCTGTCGTCGCAAACGCAACTCTTTTTCCGAGTCATGCCGATCATTTCGGAAAACACGGCTAATGAAGCTAGCTGTTCCGCCCGAACCACCAGCACCACCCCCACCGCCGCCGCCACCACTGCCAGGAGATGGAATCGGAACATTGACGTTTATTGTTGCTGTTGCCGCGTCGATTGCGTACAGAGGTTCGACTAAGCTATCTGCGATGTACGGTCCGATACCGCCGCCAGTGCCCAGCGTTTCCGTTAGCGTAACTTCAATTGTCTTAGTGGCCGTCGACTCGTCGCTAGTCGTTATTGACTCTGTGACAATTCCGATTGGCGATTCAGATATCACTGTATCGCTAGCCGTCAGAGATTCCGTAATGGACGCTACGGCATCCATTGTCACCGTGTAAGAATCGTTGGCAGTCAATGTCTCGCTGAGCGATGCTAAATCTGTACTGACGCCAGCAATCGCGTCATTAGCACTCAACGCCTCGATCGTAGTCGTGTCAAAGGCAACCAGTACCGTGATCGAATCGCTTGCAGTCAGCGATTCGCCTAGCGAAACAATAAAGTTCTCAGTTGCGTTGCTAGAATCGCCTGCGTTGACCGATTCGCTAAGGTCCGAACTCGCAGTTAGTTCACTTTCCTGGCCGTCCGACGCAGTAATTGCTTCGGTAAATGTTCTAGCCGTGACCCAAATACTGGCCGATGACTCGCCGACCGTTAGCGATTCTCCGACCGCCGCCGCCGTCGTCCAATTGCCGACGATGGACTCACTTGCAGCCAATGCCTCGGTGCGCAATCCGGCAAAGGCCGCTACTACTACACTGGACTCGGACGCCGTGAGAGCCTCGATTGCAGCACCCGAAATGATTACCGACGCAGAGATAGATTCGGTGGCTGCCAGAGATTCCGTTAGCCCACCCGCTGATATCGATACACTGGTTAAACTTTCGCCGGACGCTAGTGATTCAGTGAGTATAGCCGCAGTGATCAAAACTTCGTCACTAGACTCGTTGGCGGTGACCGCTTCGCTGATGATCAAATAGGCCGTCGTCTGGTTGCCTGTGCTGGACTCAGCGGACGTTGCCGACTCGGTTAGCGAGCCTGAAAAAACTGCGACAACCGTACCGGACTCACCTGCCGTCAGTGCTTCGGCCAGCTCTCTCGAAACGGCAACGCCGCCCGTACAGCTATCACCCGTAGTCACGGCCTCCGCTACGTCTGCGCTTGCAGCAAAAACTACTGAGCTTAATTCGGACGCATTTATCGCTTCCGAGATCGATATCGCAAAGTCGGCTGCGGCCACCAATGCGTCTATCGCAGAAAGAGCCTCGGCTCTTGCGTTTGGCCCCGCCGGATCTCGCAGCCAAATGTCATTTTGGGGAGACTGGCCTGCATATAGAAAGATGTCAGGCATGCTAGCCCACCGCCGCCGTCAATGTGTCAACCGTTGTCCCGGCCAGCGGCGTTGCGCCAGTCTTATAGGCGTCAACCTGAAAGGTCGCTCCCGGCGTTGCGTGCACCGAGATTGAATAGGTGCCATCTGCTAGCGATTTCGTCCCGGATACGGGCCTATTATGAGGCTCAATTCCGTCTGTCGTTTCGTACGCCATCACGTCGCAGTTGCCTAACGCCACTCCGTTTGCATCGCGTGTAACGCCACTGATTACATATAGGATCGGCTTGAGCACTACGGCTTCAACGAAGTGCTTGCGAGGCATTAGAGGGAGCCACTGCGTTGGACCAGCCCCGTGAGAAAAGCTTGGCACGGCATTTACCCTTTCTCTGAGTTAGTTAAGGCTCTCGAAAGTAGCCCATTGTGTCGTCATCGAGCCAGCAACGGAAAGCGTTTTTCCAAGCCAAAGACCTGTTGCAATCGTCGCATCCGCTGTCGCAACCGTGCCGCCCATCGACTGCAACGTGCCAGTTCCCGCACTACCAATGCCGCTTGAGGTAAACCGCCCCGTTCCGACAAAAGTAGAGTTGGCACCGGCTAGACCTAGCGTTCGGCACGTAAGCCAGAACTCGGCAACCCAGGCATGTGCTGTCGTAGCTCCTGGGGTCGTCAGTGCTACCACTGATGTGCCCAATGTAATACCGCCGATGACTAGCCCAACTCTTGGCGTAAGAGTCAGCGTGCCTGTCGCAGCCCACGACATGATTCCGCCGCAGCTTAGCTTCCACACCTTGCCTGCGTAGGCTTCGTTTGCCGCGATGCCAGTGTATAGCGTTGGGACCAGAACTTCTTCCGTGGTCGCGACGAGAGCCGTCGGCGAAACCGTGAAGACCGGATTAGTTATTGCTCGAAAGCCTTGCATGGCCATAGTGTCGTTACTTTCTTTTTTGTGTTAAACGGTCGCAGCGTAAGTACGCTATTGCTATCAAACGGTGGCAGTATAGGTGATATTTAACGTGTCGCCATTCGTTACGGCTTTGCTTCCGCCGCTGAAGTCGCCAGCCGAGTAAAGCACTCCGGTCGTATCATCCTTGGTGGCCGAACCGCCGTTGTTAATGAAGCACCCGAATACGGTTCCCGATGACGTGATTGCAAACGCTTGTGCAGGCGTTGAGCTTGATCCGGCTGCCGCTGCATTGAACGTAATCGACGGGCGATTGCCCGTGTACGTTGGTGCGTTCGCTAAGCCCTGTTCGAGCCACGATGCGTGCGATGCCTGCGTATCGCCGACAACTGCCGTTCCAGTTCCCTTGAGGCCCATCCGCATAGTCTGACTGTACGCGGACCCTTTGAAATACTTATCCAAGATGTCGTTCTTGCCGACCGTCGTAACAAGGTTCGGTGCAACGTCTCGCCACTTCTCAACGCCATCGGGACCGATGCAAACTGCCTCGAATCGACCGACAATGCGAAGATCTTCCGCATGGCTCGACCCTCGAATAACAGATGCTCCAACTACTTCGTTTGTTTTTAATGTGTCATTCATAAATCATTCTCCTTGTTTGGGTTCAAAACCAGTTATGTTTCCTTCTTCGTCTCGTGTCACTCGCATCGAGTCAACGCCGACAATATTCCCTTCTTCATCTCGAATCACTTTTACGGGATCTTTTCTTGGGGTCGGTGCCGTCACGTTTATTACTTTTTGTTCAGGTACTTGAACGTTTATTACGGGTGGCAATTGTTCGGGAACGTGCACGTTTACAATTGCCGCAGCTTGTTCAGGCACGTTGACGATTACGTTTGGAACTTCCAGGGATGGAACGTAGATCTGTGGATCGAAGTTCACGACCGGAGCCGGGATGTAAGACGCTTCGACATTGACGAGGATCGGCTGTTGATCCGCAGCGGAAACCGTAACGTTCGGGGCAGGTGACGGCGATACGTGTATTGTCGGGTGATTCTGCTCGATGTTGACGTTGACGGGATCTTGGGTGATGTGAACATCAACATCCACGGGACGGCTAGCAATCGCCGTAAGTGCGTCCATGATTTCGCCATGCTTCTGATTGCTAAGCTTTTGATCTCGTTGTGGATGCTCCTGTCTTAAAATGCTCATGGCTTTTGATTCGTCTCGCATCCGCGAATAAAAGTCTTTTTCGCCGTCGTGGCTATAAAGACTCAGTTCGTCATCGTTTGTTTGATTCCCTTCGTTTGGCTTAACTCCGAGGTTCGCCATCAACGATTGGTGCATCAACTGGCCGTGAAGGTTCGTGTTGTTCGCTGCGATTGCGTTCTGTTGGCCGGATGCTTGTTGTTGAAACTGTTTGATTGCCGCGTAGATTTGCGGATTGAAAACGACTTCTTCGCCTTCCTTCGCTTGGACCACGCCGCAAGCTTGGGCGAGTTCCGACATGACGATCGGCAAGCCCATATCCCAGGCGGATTTGATCGCATCGAGCCGTTCCTTGACGTTTTCTTCCTTGAAATTGATTTTGAATAGCAGTTGCGTTCCCTCCGAGCCGGGAAAGTTCCATAACTGCAAACTGCGAAGGAAATCTTCGGTTATCGTTTCCTCTAAGTTCATCGCATCGTACTGAACGATGTCTGCGAAAGTAGCCAAGTGAGCATCAGCTACACCCGAACCCATTCCAGTTGCTTCGGCTTCGCTCGTGAGTGTTTGTCCGAGGATGTACCGCTTGATTTTGATTTGGAACAAATCCTTGATGACTTGCAACAGTCGATCGACTCCCGCTAATCCCGGTTCGATGTGCTCGACGCCGTACATTTGGGCTTGGTCGCCGGGGTAGGACGGAACCAAAACCACGTTTCGACCACTCACATTTCTGGTTGCTGCCTCTTGCGTTTTCTCTTTCGCTTTCGGATTCGACGCAGGATATCGCCAGAGTTCGACACCGAACGCCGCGCGATCCAAATACTCAAGTGCTCGCTGCATACACTCGACCATTGCGTACCACGTCCAGTAGATTTTCGATCGGATGCCAACGCCATGGATTCGACCTGCTAAACGCGGATTTTCGAACGGTCCATCTTCGATCATGTGTTTGTGGATAACGACCGTTTTTCGTTCGTAATCGTTGAAAAAATACACTTGACCCTGTGCCGTGTACTCGACTTGATCCCTCGATCGAGCTTGCGTAGACAAAAACGAGGTGCTGACGCGAATGCCAGCTTGACCAGCTTTGTATTCGCCATCGCCGCGGTCATATCGAAAAACGAACTTATCGCCGTGTCGTGGTTCCCAGTACGAACACACGATTCGCCGATGGCTACCGATTTGACGAGATGCAAACTGACCAGCAATTCCGGCTTTGCCCGCCCAAAGTGCTTCCAGGAGGGATTGCCTCATTTGCATAAACCGGGGAGTACGCTTGAGAATCAGCGTCATTTGTTTGGCAAGGTCTTTCGCTTCCGGAGAGTCAATTTCCGGTTCGATCTGCCACTTCAAGAGCGCTGTTGCTCGTTGACGAGCTTCGAGCGGTTCCGTTACCCCGCAGTCGGCTTTCATTCGCTCCGCGTTTTGCGGATCGTGCATCATTGCTTCGTCAGCGTTCAGATAGGCTTGTCCAGCCAGTCCGGTTTGGCCCGAAATCGTGAAAACGTGATCGACAACCTGCATTCCGAAATTCGGTGGAGTGCCAGGCCATGCGGACGCAGGATCAATGTCAGGTTTCTTGGCTGTGATGAATCGGGCTAGCCGCGGATCCAGTGTTGTGTCGCTCATTTAGTTTCCTCGATTGGGTTCGCCACGGTTTGGAGTTCCGCGATTGGGTTCGCCTCGACGGATGAAACCGGACGTTGGCGCTAATGTGCTTCTTTTGAAGAACTGTCCTGCAGGATGGCTCTTTCTGGATTCGAATCGTCTAAAGGCTTGACGCCGCGCGGTTGGGCTCAGGCCGGGGGCAACCAATGTCACTTCCGCAAAACCTTTCGCCGTTGCTTTGCGAGGAACATAATCGCCCGCCGATTGGATGAGCCGATAGCGATGCTGATGGCCGTGGATCGTTCCGCGTTCTCGGCAAAAGTCCCAGACCGCTTTGCCTGCCGAGTCGGAAGCAGCCGAATTGAACGCCGCATACTTTTCGCTTGGGAAATCGTAGTAGGCGTAGGTGAGTCCTGGCCCTGATCGATCATCTGCCTTCACTCTCGGTTCCCAAAACAGAAACGTGACGAACAAGATTCCCGAATTCTGATTTTCTTGTTCGAAGTAGTACGAATAGACGTTCGAAGATTCGACCACACGAACTTCGCTTTCAATGGACCGTGCGTAGGCTTGATCGTCGTAAGACGCATCGCGGCCCAGCAATTCGATTTCTTGCTCTGGGTCATCGTCAGGACTTTGACGACTCGACGCGGGGGGAATTTGCCGTTTTCGCTTGTCAACAGGCGGCGGAATAGGCGGAATCTCAGCCCGAGGACGCTTTTCGGCTTCCCTTCTGAGATTCCGCAGTAGTTGCCAAAGGCGAGACCAGCGAGACACGACTAGATTGAATCGATCGATGGACTAAACGTTGATTCCGAATTTCCAATCGAATCGGTCGGAGCAGAATTTGAAACCTCGTCCGTATACAAACGGCCATCATCAGAGAGCAAAACGGGATGCTCTGGAGTTGGCGTGAACGGAGGGGAGTTCTCGGTCGTTCCAAAATTGACGAGTTGATCCGATGGCTCCATTGATCCCGCAAGAGCCACTTCGACGACGATTCCCATTTTCTCAGCAACATCAAGCGTATGGCGTTCACCCGCTTTGTCCGGCCAGACAATCGAATATTGGTCGATTCCGCCAAACTCCATCTGAAAACCAACGCCAATAACGCCATCAACACGACGAAAAAGCAAAACTTTCGACATGAAATCACCGCACTAAGCTAGTTGTTCCACGGCAAGCGAGTTCGGTAAATATCCGATCGCTCGACGTTATCACTCAACTCCACAGCGCGTCCATAGTGCCCCAACCCGGCACCGCCAGTATACCGTTCGCTCGTGAGATTATCAGGCCCGAAACTCATCAGTTTGTTGTATCCCGCCGAAATTGCGTCTACTTGGTCGGTGAATCGGTATTCTGGATATAAAACTATTTCATCTAAAAAATCGGCATTCCAACGGCCCGCAACAATCGACACATTTCCGTTTTCTACGTGAGCGGAAAGCGGCATCGACCGACGAATTTTCGCATCCCCTGGTAGTTTAACGCCGTTGATTACCTTCACCGCGCTTGTACTCGCATTGTCCGTGTAGACCGGATACTTGCCGAGCATAATCATCATTTGATCGTTGATCTCCTTGCCCGATCCGGCGCCTTCTTGCTCGATGAACGTCTGGACAGTCCCACCGTACTTTTGATAGTCCGACTCTGCAATTTGCATCATGACTTCGTTTCGTTCCGAGGCAGACCATTGGCCGCGTATCATATGTTCGATAAAAATCTGCCCGTTCCGAGCTTTCGCAATCAATCCGCCAGCCGAATAGCAACCGTCGTTGGGAGTCGAAGCTTTATCCCAGTAGCGAATTCGTTGACAATCGAGCGGGGCTTCGTCGACCAACTTGAATTTTGCCCGCTGAAACATCAACCCAGCGATTTCGAGATAAAGTCCTTCCAACTCTTGATCTCGCATCCTGGATGAATAGTTCTGGCCAACGAGTCGAACATAGTCCCGAGGAGCAAATGGATTGTCTTTCGTCGCACAATGGACCAGTTCGGTATCTGCTTTTTTGCAATACGGCTTGCCGTTAAACCAAGCCATTTGCCGATCGTAATACATCGGCACTTGATGTTCTTCAATCTGATCGAAGAACGCTGTAAACGTCCAATGACGAAACCCGAACGGTGTGAAGGTTGCGAGAACCGGCGACATTTTTCGACGCCAGCGACAAACGCCGATCGCTACTTGGAACGCTTCTTCGGAAATGATTTGGCCTTCGTCAATCCAAAGCATTGCTTTCGAGGGCCCCCGAATCTTCTTCGGAACTTCGGCGCCCTTGAAAACGATGTCGGCAACTCCGCCGTCCCAAGTTCGGAAAACAACTTTAGGCAACGGAGATTGAACGTCTTTAATGTATTGCCCAGTGTATTTAACCGTTTCGATCATCGATAAAAACGACGTTTCGACAGCTACGTTTGCGTCAGGACAAACACACATGCACGGATAGCTATCCTTCGCATACTTGGAAATCCAAATCGATCCAACCTTGGATTTACCCGCGTTTCGACCGCCAACGTAGCCGCGAAGCCAAGACTGCGATTCCAAAACGTTTTGCTGGAATCGACTTACCGGAATAGGACGAACCAGCATTTTTTGCCGGTTAGAAGCTATCACCAGTCGATTCCATGTTTATCGAAAACATGCTTCAAAAACATTCGTGTGCGAGCGTTGTACCAACCGGACATCCAGGGAGTGCGATTCGGGTTATTGATTCGATACGGACATTCGTTTACTTCCATCCCGGCCGCAAACGCATTTTCGCCAGCAAGAACTTCATGCCGATTTTTATCAGCAATGTTTTCAATGTCAATCATTCGGTTTTTCATGGCTTTCACTCCCAGGAAGGATGATTTCGTTTCTGTCCGGATCCGGAATGTGTTCGGCTTCGTCTTTCATGTTTCGGAACTGTTCGTAGGACAGGATTTCTTCGGCTTGCTCTGGGTTGTCGACCACGACAGTTACGCCCCAAACGACCATTTCGGCGCGTTCTTCGGGAGGCTTGTAGACTCCGAGCAGTTTGCATCGCTGCTCAACGCATTTCAAAGCTATTTCGATAAACCTTGCTTCGCCTGCCGATGCTTTCGTAGTCCGAGTTTTGAAAACTCCATCCTTGGTTGTTTGCACTTTTGTTTCGACTTGCTCCTCTTGCGATCGGTCCCAGGCATCCCATGCGTTCATTTCGATTAGATCGACGCGTCGGAGTTGTTCGGCAACAACGTCGGTTAAAGCGAGCTCCTTCCGTTTGATCCAAATCGCTTTCGATTTCAAAACGAGTTCACGCACCTGACGATGGTTCATTTCGACAGCAGTTGCAATCCGTTTAATTGAGTAGCCCTTAAGCCAAAGTTCAGCAACTTGAGCGGTCCTACCGTTCTCTCGTTCCTGGACTTGGCTAAGGGCTAGCTCGTTCCCGCCCCCAACCATCGGTGGATCAGACTTGTGCTAAGAGACTCGAAGCGACTGGAGCGACTGAAAATGGAGCATTCTGCTCTTTCATGAGTCGTTCCAGCCTAGCAACTTGAGCATTGGCCGGAACGATTTCGCGTTTCGGTTCGGTCCCGGCTTCAATCAGCAGTTGTTCCGCTTCTTCGACCGAAATTTTGTGAACGTTGGCGATTTGCTTTGCCGGAGCCCCGACCGCGACCATTTCGCTAAGCGATGGCGGTACAAACTTGTTCACCGGTTCAGATTCTTTGCGAACGTCAAAATTTGCTTCGCGAACTGCAGTACGTCGATTCCATTCAACGTCGATACTTCTCTGTTTAATCGCTTTCGCTGGATGCACCCACGTTTCGGGTTTGTAGTGCGTGCCAGGTTTGTTGATTTCGTCCGTCACTTTATCGACATCAGGAGCGCCGTCCGGTTTTTTCCATCCGTAAATCGTCGCGATTTGCAGAGGTCCGACTTTTTGGGAAATCAGCGTTGAGACCGATTGCGGCTTTTGATAGTTCGGACGGCTGTTGAAATGCTCGCAGATGTTTCGATACGCCGCCCAAAAATCATCAGAACCGTATGGAGGAGCGAGCGAAGATTCCTCGGAAGCGAGGATCTTAAACGTCTCGTACGCATTGCAAAGCCGATCAATTTCCATGATCGCTTCTTTGTCATCGTCAGCCACTTGCTTTCCTGCATCGGCGGTAGCGTTCAAGAAATGCTCAACCGCATCCTCGAGATTTCGGGAGAACGCTTTTACCGTTCCGCCGTTGTAGGCAACGTTAAAATTGCCGGATTCGTCTTGGTTCCATTCGTCGACAACTTTTTTCAATCGAGCGAATTCGTGCGTACAGATAGCTGAGTTTACGACAGTAGATCCCGTCATTCTGGTTTCTCCAGTAATTGCGAAACCTCAACCCAGCGTCGCAAAACCAGTTTGGCGAATTAATGCCGCATCGTCAAGCGGTGCGACTCTAAGACTGAAAACGAATTGCTAAACCTCGTTTTTGCGTTTCGCCCGTTTTTTGGTTTCGCGTTGCAGCAGATATCTCACTAGTTCGCTGATCGTCTCACCATCTGCAAGCGAGGCTATCGCAGCGGCTTTTTCGCTGGCTGGGATTTTTATTTCGAGGCGTTCGGAAACGCCGGTGTCAAGTGATTTCGGCATCATGCGTAAACTGTCGGGTTAGGCTTAACCGCTTCCGCTTCAGTCACCAAAAATTCTCCGGTGTCAACTAACGTCTCTCCGTCTTCAGTTTCGAATCGCGGAGAGTACGAGTTCCTATGCTCTCGATCAATCAGTTCCATCGCTTCCGCGTAGTTCTCGATAGTCTTTTCTTTTTGTGTCGTTCCTGCCCAGTACCTTACTTTGATTGCCATTTTTCTGTCTTTCGAATTGGTTTCGTTTCGCGTCCGACACTGCGTCGTTTGCATGTATCTATTGTACTCTATCGTCCGGACGATGCAAGGGGCGTTAGGTTATTTCGGAAAGAATTTTTGGGTTATTTGTCAGATCAAAACGGCATGCAATCTTTGCAGCAGCCGCAAAACTTCTTGGTGATCTCGTTGAACGCTTGAGGCTTGCCACATTCGCAGATGGCGCTAAAGTCATTCTTCGGATCTGCCATCCCGAGAGCTTGACGCTCCGTTATGTCATTGCAAACGTCTGCTTCGATTCCTTGCGGTTGGCCACGCATCGCGGCGAGCTCTTGATTGACGTTGAGATCATCCCAAGCGTCTCCACCTGATGACCGAATCGCTTGATACGATTCTTCAAATGTTCTCTTTTCCTTTTTCATTCCACGTTCTCCAGTACCCAGTTTTTGATTTGCGTAACGTAGTCATCGACCGATTTGCCCTGCGATAATCGTCCGTTCGGCCTGCGTTCTCGATGCTTTGTTCGACGAGGAATCTTTGCTTCCGGAACATCGGTCGCATGTTCAGTTTTAAGAAATCGTCGAAACTCCACTCGAGTAGTTCCCGGCCCCCAAGTGTTCCCGCCCGGAACGATCGTCCAAGTGCATCCGAGGATCTCACCTAACGCATTGGCCGCGATCTCGATTTCGTCCTTCGGTAAGTACGGCTCGCAGATGAAGACCCGACACTCACCGCCGCAATGGTTCAATAAAAAGCGAAATCGCGGATCGAATTGCAGCACTTGCAAACAAATGTACGAAAAGTCTCTGTCTGACCCCTCCAATCGACCGCTGACAAAACCGAGACGATGAGCTTCAACAACCGCAGGACGGAACCAACCAGGGAAGTGGTTAATCCATTTCGTTCTGTGCTGCCAAACCCGATCCGCAAACGCTTTGTTCGACTCGCCCATTCTCGGCTTCAAAACTGTCGCTGATTTCGTTTTCGCTTTCGTTTTCATTTCGAGAAAACCCTTTCGTTGCCGATCGCGGTCAACTCGCCGCCGTTCAAACTCGAAAAATCGTCAGAACTCCAGAAGATTTGATCGGCGCTCATTGAAATCGACGCATTGCAACACCCGCAGCGATAGCCGTTCATCGTTAAGTCGAGCCATCTTCCGCCGCACTTACAGACCTGTTTTTCCACGCAAATCGTCACCGGATCGAACACCACCCTGTCGTCGCCAAAACAAGCCCTCTCACGCGTTTGGGCTATTAACGCACGATGGAGAGGCGGATTGCATCCGACGCATTGCCAGATATCGTTTTGGAATCGTGGAAGCCATTCTTCTATCGATCCGCATTTCTGGCATGCGTTTTCTGAAAATGCGATCGGTTCGGAGGGTTGTTCGATCGGTTTGTTTGCAATTGTTGAAACAGCAAACAAATTTTCGTCGGTTTGCTTCGTGGGGCTGGCCGCGAACGACCGAGCTTGGGATTCGAGAATTTTGGTGAGGCTCATCGAGATAGCCTCGACAGCCAAACGTCAATCTTGCATCCGAATAAAAAAGCCCCAAGCAATAACAATAATCCAGCTACAAAACTGGCGTTGATTGACCAATGGAGCATCGCGTAAAGCAATGCCAAGGCCAAAATCGCATGCGAAACGATGAAGATCGAAATGAATATTTGCATCTCACTGGTCCAAACTCAAATGCCAACCACGGCTGCCAGTGATGCCGGATTTATTGCTTGAAGTCCGATCCACGTCAAGACGGTCGATCAAATATTTTGAGCCGAGCCAGGCTTCCGAATTCAAACGATGGCGTAAATTTCCCCAAAAAGCTTTTTTTCAAAGTGCACTCGAATAATCGATTTTGAAAACTATTTCCAGTTACAGCCAAACATCGATTACTCTCGATCCCTTACTACCTTCTTTTATTATTATTTACGAAGTAATAGAAACAATGCCCTACATATTCGAGTGTAATCGCGTGCAGCATCGGTTTGACACTGGTTTTTCGTTGGTCCGATTACACGCGTAAGCTTTTTCCTGTGCGTGCGGATCGAGGTATTGTGCGTTCACTCGCCTTAAGGGGGCACCTCTTAGAGGGGGTGTTTTTTCGTTTGTTTGTTTGTTGTTTTGATTTCAAGAAACAAAAAATAGAAAATCGAGAGAAAAAAACCCCGCCAGAGAACTCCCCATTAAGGCGAGTGCACGCGTATACCAAAAAAAACAGACCCCTTACGCGTGTAACGCCGTCAACGAAAAACCAGGGTCAAAAACAGCTCAAAATCGACAACTAAAAACCTCTACGGAAAACAAGACGCCATTGAAAATAAAAAACGAATTCCGATCGATTTCCGTTCCCCACCGTTCCCCACCGTTCCTTATTCTCGACAAGACGCAAAGATCAACACGTTATCCACATCGCAAACCAATGAAATCGTTGCCGTTCTGACTGAATGACCTAACGTGTCCCGCGTGCTAGCAAACTGAACCTAA
>JAYTVM010000287.1:0-1576 GCA_043743995.1 Pirellula sp.
ATGCCGAACCAAAAGCGCTCGCTGTACTTTTTTGCGGATTTACTCGCGGCCAATGTCGATGAGTATGGATTCGAGTCTTGCATCATTGAATGTGCGAACGCCAGTGGTCACCGATGTCGCCGAAGACCACGTATCAAAAAGTCAGTCGTGCTCCGGCGGCGACTTCGGTGCACCATCATTGTTATCCCTGACTTTCAGGTTGCGGGCTTGCAGCATTGCGAGACGCCAAAGCGAAGTGAATAGTCATCGCAGCGACACAAGCTGACAGAAACACAATTATTACGGGTGTCGCAGGTTCGATCATATCAGTTGGTTTGAGTAATTCATATCCAATCGCCGAAAATGCACCATTAACAAATACCAAATTGTGAAAACGAAGCATCGTGACTTTCTGGCCAGTTCGAATTAGAACTGGCAATGTCAGCAGGCCAGCAACGGAAGCCATGGCCGCGATACATCCGGTAGTGAACCAGAAATACGTCGGGGAATGAAAGTGTAGATATCCATGCTGAACCGAGAATGATAGTTCGCCTATTCGGACCCAGCACGCGCACATGCCAAGCCATGAGGCGAGGAATACCCCGATGATCGCGTGTGCGCAAGCATTCGGAATCCTCCTGTTGATAAGTGATACACTGGACGCTGAACTCAAATCTCGTACGAGTGTGTGCATTGTAACTGTCCTTGAAAGGGATAACGACCGCGATGAGCTAGTCGCGTAATATTAGTTTCCATCAAGACAAAGCGGACACGCGACTTAGCTCGATCGCTTTGTTCGGTGTTGAACGGCTTCCATCTAGCTCGGTATGGAACTTGAATTGGCCGTTTCGGTTGTCAGCAATACGGTCACTGACCTCGATCATTGTACGAGTGCTGAGGTCGCACTGCAACACAATGGCAGGATGGCAATGCGATGATGCGTGACAACGCAATCATCGACTTGGCTCACAATCTTTGTAGACCACTGCCCGCGAATCATACGAATATCGCGAATAAAGATCCGTGTGAATCCGTGCAATCCGTGGCGAAGAATCACCCAGTCAAATCGATGCTCTCGAATCACTGCGTAACGATGCCCCAACAAGGCTTCTATCGGAACTCAAAAGTCTGCGTATTGAAGTTGCAGCGAGGCCTCCATCGCAACAGGACACGCGCCCCACCGAACGCCGATGTTGACCGAGCGGCGGCCAAAAAAGCTTCGATCAGGAATCGGTTGGACCGCCGCTTCGGTCCAACATTTTGTTCGTCCCGTCTGCATGACGACGAGTATGCAATAGTTCGCCACGGTCGATAGTACGAACGTCTTTGGAATCTAGTGTAATGCAAGCAACTGTGGTCCCGTCGCCGTCGACAAACTCTACCTCGTATGCAGCACCGCTCGAATACACATGCACGATCGCACCCACGTCCCCGGCATATAGACCAGAAGATGGTTTATCGCAGTTCAATACAACCATTGAGTGTTCAGCGATCATCATCTATTTCCTGGGTAAGCAGTAACCAATCGAGGCGGAAGATTTTCTTCGACAATCCAGACCGCAACAACCGATCCTGGTCTATGGCCAATTGTTCCAAG
>JAYTVM010000288.1:0-5001 GCA_043743995.1 Pirellula sp.
GGACTCGTAGCCTCGTCCACTACGGTCATCAACGCATTTCGCGAAATTGAGTTTTCCATGATTACTTGTGCATCGGTGCTTACAGAGGCAAAGCATGCGATGGCAAACCGATTAGGGGATTGCGCTTTTTCTGATACAATTTGAGTGATCCCTGCTAGGTAATTTAACCTTTACTTCCAAACCAAGCATGCCAGACGATCCCGCTCAAGATGTCACAAAGAAAAGCGACAAGCGTCTGCCGCAACTTGACTTGACAGAGCAACTCCCCGGAAAGATTGGGCGATTTGTCACGGAGAGTATTCTCGGTCAAGGCGGTTTTGGGGTCGTTTATTTGGTCACCGATCAACAGCTTCAACGCAAAGTCGCGCTAAAAGTTCCGCATCCACATTTGGTCCAACGCCTCGAGGATGCTGAGACATACCTCAAAGAAGCCCGAACCGTCGCGGGCCTCGAACATCCCAATATCGTTCCCGTTCTTGAAGTAGGTAGCACGCCCGAGTTTCCGATCTTCATCGTTTCCAAATACATCAAGGGCCGCGACCTCGCCGCCCAAATGCATCTCGCGAGACCAACAACTCGGCTGGCCGTTCAGTGGATCATGGCGCTCGCAGACGCATTGCGAACTGCACATAAACACGGGATCGTGCATCGGGATATCAAGCCGCACAATGTACTTGTTGATTCTGCCGAGAATGTTTACCTCGTCGATTTTGGATTGGCTCTGCGTGATGAGGAGGTTGGCAAACGGTTACCAGCAGGTGGTACGCCCGCATATATGAGCCCCGAGCAAGCCAAAGGAGAGGGCCATCGCGTTGATGGTCGCAGCGACATCTTTAGCCTGGGCGTACTATTCTACGAGCTCCTCGCCGGTCGCCGACCGTTTTCAGGCGATTCCCGCTTAGAACTCTTTGAGCAAATTACGGATCATGACCCTAAACCGGTCCGCCAATGGAACGACTCCGTCGAACGAGAGCTCGAACGCATCTGTCTTAAAATGTTGGCAAAACGTAAATCGGAGCGATATACAACCGCGAAGGATTTGATTGATGATCTTGAAGCCTTTCTTTCGACGATTTCAAAGGGTGATTCGACGCTCGCCCATTCTCCTGCAGCTGTGCAGCTAGGGGCAATCTCTGCTGTCGAAAACTTAACACCGAACAACAACTACCATGAGACAACGGCCGCTGCGACGCCGGCGTCGGGTTCGAGGACACTGCACATTGTTCCAAAGGGGTTGCGTTCATTCGACCAACACGATGCCGATTTCTTTCTGGAGTTGTTGCCAGGCCCTCGCGATCGAAACGGACTGCCCGACACGATCGCCTTTTGGAAGTTGCGTATCGAGGAACGTGATTCGGATAAGACATTCAACGTTGGCCTGGTATACGGCCCGTCGGGATGCGGGAAATCGTCCATGATGAAAGCGGGTTTGTTGCCCCGACTGTCTACCGACATTGTCCCGTTTTACGTAGAGGCGACTCCAGACCATACCGAGTTGACGCTCCTTGCACTGATACGTAAGCGACTCGGTGCCGAGCCAATACGCTACGACGAATCGTTGGACTTGGTCGGGCTTTTGACTGCGATACGACGCGGACGCCTTCTACCAGCAAACAAAAAACTACTCATCGTGATCGACCAATTTGAGCAATGGCTCTACGCTCATACGGAATCGACCGGTACCAACTTGCTCAACGCCTTGCGGCAGTGCGATGGTTCTCGAATGCAAGTGATCGTCATGGTTCGCGACGATTTCTGGATGGCGGCCACTCGCTTCTTTCGCGACCTCGATATCCCGTTGGCTGAAGGTCAAAATTCGGCAGCGGTCGATTTGTTCGATATCGCGCATGCCGAGCGAGTCTTAAAGGCGTTCGGTCGTGCGTTTGGCAAATTGGATGTGAAGGACGGTGGTGATAATACGAATCATAAGCAGTATATTACCGAATCGGTGCGCGGACTTGCGGAAGAGAACAAGGTCATTTCAGTACGATTGGCACTTTTTGCGGAGATGATGAAGAATCGGCCTTGGACGCTGGAATCTTTAGCGGACGTAGGTGGTACAGCAGGGGTTGGAGCCACATTCTTGGAGGAGACGTTTTCGGTCCCTGGCGCACCGCCAGAGCATCGTTATCATCAAACTGCGGCACGAGCCGTGCTGAGATCGTTGCTACCCGATGGCGGCACGGACATTAAGGGTCATAGCCGTACTCGCAATGAACTGCTAGCTGCATCAGGGTACGAAGACCGACCAAGAGATTTCGTAGACCTTATGCGAATTCTCGACAGCGAACTGCGCTTGATTACGCCCGTAGATCGATCCGGCGAGAAACTCGCCAACATCGCTCCCAGGGAGAGTGCGGGAGAGAGCTCGTCTCTGCCACTTTCACCCTTCACTCTTCAAACTTCAAGCTTCTTTTACCAACTGACGCACGACTATCTCGTCCCCTCGCTTCGAGATTGGCTTACCCGCAAGCAACGTGAAACACGTCGGGGGCGTGCTGAGCTAAAACTTGCCGAGAGGGCAGCCGCTTGGAATGCCAAACAGGAGAGCAAACAGCTACCAACGATGTCGGAATGGTTGGGCATCCAATGGCTAACCGATTTCAAGCAATGGAGTGGGCCGCAGCGAACAATGATGCGGAGCGCAACGCGAATGCATGGGCTGCGTTCTATCTGCGTTTTTTCATTTTTGGCTGTGCTATTACTGGGCGGACTTTATGCCAAAATTGGTTTTGACAGTAGACAGCAAAAAGCGGAAGCAAGCAAACTCGTCGAGGGTCTGCTCCGAGCGGAGAGGGGCCGGGTGTAAGGGTGTCCGCAGTCTGGACACGCGACAACAAGCGTTGGCAAATCGAAACCGATGTCGCAAAAGCATCTGTGCCAAGCATCGAAAAAATCGCTGAGAAAGAGGGCCTATTGATCGACGATATCTGCGCACTGCCAACCGTCGACATCACAGCGGACCCAACATTCATTGCCGTTTGGTCCGAGCCCATGGTCGAGGGGGAACAACGTTGGTTGCTAGTCGATGCAGATACCATCACACTAGATCAAACCATCCGATCAATGTCCGTAGGTAAATCGGCCCGAACGATCAGCGTTCGGAGCGACGACCATCGTAATCGATACTACACCGTCACCTGGAGTACTCAAGGTGCACCTGCAGAAATATGGGCACAAGACGCTGGCCACGATCTGCCATACAATCCTCAATTCGAAATTTCTTGGGCACCTCCGTTGCGATTAACTCCGTCGGCGTCGATTGACACGGAGGCTTCCCCACCGGGCTCCTTTGCTTCCATTCTAACGGCAGACACAACGTTCGAGAGCAAGCTTGTTCGCAAAGGGGCGACGGACACAGGAAATGCATGGCTCGATATTGAGCAAGTGCGAAAATGGATTGAACGGGGCTATCGGCCAGCGGGGATCTCAGTTGGAGAATCGCCCACCGACAGTAAATTAGGAGGCGGAACGCCGTTCACTTATACCCTACTCCTTCAGCGTCCCATCATCCCCGATACCGCCAAAGAATCCTTGGCACTTCAGCAAGCCAAAGCTGCCATCGCATTGCTTCAAATGGACACAACCGCCCGAGTCTGGCCTCTCCTCACAAAGCAACCCGATCCACGCCTTCGCAGCTATCTATTGTTTTACATGACCCAATACAAGATCGACCCAGCATCGATCATCGCACGGCTTAAGACGGAATCCGACCTATCTAGTCGTTGTACACTTATCATCGCAATTGGAGATTATGCCACTGGCGGATTACTAAGCGAAACTCAAAAGGCAGATGCGATTAAAGACCTCCTGCAAGCGTACGCAGAGGCCTCCGATTCAGGAATTCACGCTTCGTGCGAGTGGACACTGAAAAAACTCGGTGCACAGGTTGAAATCGCAAAATTACGTACGCAATTTGCGACAGGCAGGGTCGTTGGCAATCGTGAATGGTACGTTTCCAGGCAGGGGCAACATACGATGATCCTTGTGCATCCTGAACATGAGTTTCTCATGGGCTCCCCGGTTACGGAACCAGGTCGCCGGGATGGGCCAGCGAATATTCACGAGGCACTTCATCAACGCTCGGTGGGGAGACACTTTGCAATTGCATCCCATGAAGTGACGGTAGCTCAATTCAAAGCTTTCCGAGAGAAACACGGAAGCGATCGCGACATTTCGCGTGATTTGGATGCGCCCGTCAGAGCGCTCACATGTTATGACGCAATCGCATATTGCAATTGGCTGAGCAGGCAAGAGGGCATTCCAGAAAACGAGTGGTGTTACAGATCGGGGCAACCTTCCAAACCTTATGCTGAGGGGCTAGAAATGTTTCCCGACTACTTGCAAAGGACGGGATACCGGTTGCCAACCGAAGCAGAGTGGGAGTACGCATGTCGCGCTGGCGTGACGACGGCTCGCTATTATGGTGAGACGGAGCAACTGCTAACACGCTATGCGTGTTATTCCAAGAATTCCGAGGGTCTACATCCATTTCCCGTAGGCAGCCTCCGCCCTAATGACCTCGGTCTCTTCGATATGATTGGGAACACTTACGAATGGACCCAAGACATGGCCCAAAACTATGGATATCGCAGTGAATTGTTTGAGGATAAAGAGCAACTCGAAAAGATTACTAACAGCGTGGCTCGTGTAATGCGAGGTGGATCGTTTGACGTTCGTGCGTTGTACCTCCGCTCCGCCTACCGCAACCTCAAGCACCCCGATTTCACCGACAACTTCTGCGGTTTCCGGCCTGCTAGAACCGTCCGTTAAGCGATCGACTCGTTGCGAAGGTAATAGGACTCATCGGCTTCAAAGCCACGCCCCAGATCTTTCCGTTTGAGGGTAGTAGAGCCGATTACCGCCTAAGCAGACTGAACAATGAAAAAAAACCTAGATTTTTAGGGAAAAAATAGGGTTTTCTAATAAAAGGCTCCGGTGGGAGTTGAACCCACGATGGCGGATTTGCAATCCGCTGCCTTAGCCACTTGGCTACGGAGC
>JAYTVM010000289.1:0-1571 GCA_043743995.1 Pirellula sp.
TCTGAGGCAACATCACGCGGAGCGTGATGGGTACTTTCTTCAGATTCGAAAAAATCACAGCCTCAGAGCGTGCCACCCAGTTTACAGGTAGATTTCAAACTTCCCCTCGCCTTACAGACGGTAAACCACGGCCGCCTCCTGGATTGGGGCTAAACAGAGGGTTAAACAATTAACGAACAATCAGAAGTTCCGAATCGGTTCTAAGCAGAACATGGTCGTTGTCCGCTGCAATGGTCGCCCGCGTCGATTTGCCGGTTTCCACCGATCCAAGCTTTTGAAATTCGCGATTCGCCGCAAGAACATTTACAACGCCGTTATGCGATACGTTGATCAGCTTGTCTCCAAGTACGACTGGCGAAGAGGAGTAATCGCCGCCGATGCGATTACTCCAGATGTTAGTCCCAGTCGCCAATTCTAAACATGTCACAATGCCACTGTCGCTCCACAAAAACAACAACCCGTTGACCGAGACCGGAGTTGGGACATAAGGAGACAGTGCTCGAGTGATATCAAAAAGCTCTTTTTTGGAATCGATATCAAAAGCGACTAAGCGATTGTCTTTGCCACCCCCAGATCCTTGCGATCCGATGAGAATGTTGCCTAACAGAAGTGATGAAGCGCAGACCCGCAGTTTAAAACAATCATGCGACCACGTAAGCGAGCCGTTGTTTGCATCCAAGGCAAACATTCCTTGTCCAGTTGTGCTGCAAACCAACTCAGTGCTTTCACCAACTCGTCGAACGCATGGCACGCCGTAGCAAACCATTTTTGTGGGAAGTGCCGTTTCCCAAGCGGTTTTGCCCGACTTACAATCCATTGCGATCATGTGATCCTCGCCAGGCTCGACCCCCGGTGGCAATTCTAATGCATCCTGGGAATTCAGCAAAATGAGTTTACCGTCCACCAACATCGGGGACGTTCCGAACCCGTGCTGAGAAACATAGCGCCCGAGCTTGCGCGTCCAAACCTCCTCCCCAGAATGTGTGAGAGCTTTGACGACCACATTTTCCGGGTCGGCCCAAGCAACATAAACACGATCTGCGTCTACGCAGGGCGTCGACGACGCGTAAGAGCTGAACTTATGCAGAGCATGGGTTGAAGATGGGTAGGACTTCACCCAGGCGATCGCGTTCTTTGCCAAGTCGACAGCTACGACATGTCGCGTTGCATCTTTTGCTTCTGCGGTTAGCAAAAAGGCCTTGCCATTGGACAAAACAGGCGAGCCATTACCATTGCCGGGCAGTGGAACCGAGTGCACTTGAGACTCGTTCCAAGGTATTTGAACTTGGCATCTCGCAAGAACTCCCATGCCATTTTCGCCTCGAAAACGGTCCCACTTTCCGTTCGTAGGTGTCGGATCTGCCCCCAAAACAATCGAAGTCATTGCCGATGCGAGAAGGAAGCAAGGGAATGGAAACGTAACAACTGGACGCCAAAAGCGCAGGATTTTGTTCATGGATAACGCGAGGGGTTGGCAATGATTGGCAGTGGTCCGCAATGGAAGCAATTCATTGTAGCAACAACCTTCTCGCCGGGACACAAACATTTCCCGCCAGGCGACTTCATTTGCG
>JAYTVM010000290.1:0-18600 GCA_043743995.1 Pirellula sp.
GGGTAGCCACGCTTGCCAAAGCGTGGGTGAACTGCGAGAAACGATCTCGCTCCCCACGGTCTCCGCGACCGTGACTACCCTCGGTTATCAACTTGACAAAGCACTGGTTTCAAAGCCCTACTTGTTTTTCAGTCCATCGAGCATCTTGACAAAACCTTCTCGCATATCTCCAACGATATCCTTAGGGCCAGTCGCCTTAATAAAGATCGTGGACCCGTCTTTCAACTCGAGGATTGCCCCCAGCATTTTGTAATTCTCCTGCTTTTTGGTGGCGGCACCTGGTCCCCCTGGCCCCATGGATTCCTTGAAAGTCCCCGCGATTTCGACGATGTGCACCTTGGTTTGGTCGACATCCTTCTTTTCAATCTTTGCATCTTCCTTCTTCGCACCGTCAAACTGGCCGATCCAGCGATCAATATTTCCTTCGATGCCTCCGCTGGCTTGCATAATGGTGATGCGAGCGAAGCTATCGCCTTCCCCCTTGACGTTGAATTCGCTCTCAATCATTGGGCTTTTGGGTGGAACTGTTTTCCACTTTTCCGGTTTCGCAACCACAACCTTGCCTTTGCCCAACTCCAACATGTCAACCTTGGCAGGGGCATCCTGTTTTTCTGTTTTGTCTTGGCCGATAGCCGCTGGGGTGAGCATACAAAGGGTCACAAAAGCCAGTAAATTTCGCCAATTCATCGATCGTTCTCCGTTGAGTGGGTTTCTGTTTGTGTGTTGGCCTGAACGACGAAAGTAAGGTGGAATCGCGGTTTCAACAGTGAAAACCGTCGATGCCTCGGTTTCTGAAGCGTCCAGCTCAGTTACACTATACGATTGCAACCGAATTGACCAGTATCGCTCAATCACTTCCGGAACGTATTTCGAGTTCAGTATGCTTACCGATTACCGCTCACAAACGATCGACGCTGCACTGCTCGATGATTTGTCTCATCTTGTACGCTTAGCGATTCGGGAGGACCTGGATCGCTCTGCCGACATAACGACATTGGCATTGGTTCCGCAGGGCGTTCCAGGGTCCGCGGTCATTTTGCCGCGTGTTTCCGGGGTCGCGGCCGGCATCGATTTGATAGAGGCCATCTTGCAGGAGTTGGATAGCCAGATCACATGGACTCAGCATATCGGCGACGGAGAGCGATTCGTACCCCAGCAACCGATCGCCACGCTTCACGGCGAAACGCGAGATTTGTTGACCTGCGAACGGACCATCTTGAATTTTCTCGGCCGGCTTTGTGGTATTGCCACGCTCACCAGCCAATACGTCGCCAAGCTGCATGGGACCAAGGCCCGGGTTTACGACACTCGAAAAACGACGCCGGGTTGGCGACGGCTTGAGAAATATGCGGTTCGATGTGGTGGTGGTCGCAACCATCGCTTAGGCTTGTTCGATGGAATTTTGATCAAAGACAATCATCTGGCCTGCCGTGCCTCCAAGGATGGAAAATTGCTTGATCCAGGAACGGCTGTTCAAATTGCCAAGACCTTTGTTGCGAGCGGTGCTTACCGATTCGATCAACCGCCAAAGATCGAAATCGAGATCGATCAAGTCGGTCAATTGGGGGCTGCGCTGCGCGCCCTGCCCGACATCGTTTTGCTCGATAACATGAATTGCGACTTGCTCAAGGAATGCGTTGCCCTTCGCGATCGCATCGCACCCTCCGTCGAGCTGGAAGCTTCCGGAGGAGTGAATCTACAGACTATTGGAGATATTGCACGTTCTGGTGTCGATCGAATCAGTGTTGGAGCCCTCACGCATTCGGCAATCAATCTTGACCTGGGGCTCGATTGGATATTGAACAATGAGTAAACACAGCTTCGATGCTAAAACATTTCGAGTCAAGGAGGGTGACACAGTCAAACTCAGCAAGATTTCAACCAAGGCAGGGGCCGAACTACCCAAAAAGGCCGACGGGATCGAATCCTTGAAGGATGACAATGCAGCCCTTCAAGAGGCTCAGAATCGCTTGTTCGCAAGTTCACAACGTTCCTTGCTAATCATTTTGCAAGGCATGGACGCTTCTGGCAAAGACGGTACGGTTCGGCATGTAATCAGCGGCGTCAATCCGCAGGGCTGCCGAATTTACAGCTTCCGAGCGCCGAATACAGAAGAGGTACAGCATCATTTCCTTTGGCGACCCATGCGATTCTTGCCCGCCCGAGGCATGATCTCGATTTTTAATCGTTCCTATTACGAGGAGGTAATGGTAGTTCGGGTGCATCCCGAATTCCTCGCACCGCAGAATATTCCCCCGTTCAAGAAGCCGATGGATCTTTGGAAGCAACGCTTCGAGGAAATTCGCGTCTTTGAACAGACACTGGTCAATAGTGGAACCAGCGTGCTTAAGTTCTATTTGCACGTTTCCAGAGACGAGCAAAAGGAACGCCTAATGGAACGGCTCACCCAACCAGACAAACGGTGGAAATTCAACGAACGCGATCTCGAGGAACGCAAACTGTGGAACAAATACGAAGAAGCGACCGAAGATGTATTGTCAGCCACTAGCAGCAAATCGACCCCGTGGTACGTCATTCCGGCCGATGACAAATGGTACGCGCGGGCGGCTGTCGCAGATATTATCGCCAATCATCTCGAATCCCTTGACTTAACGTATCCGCGTGTTTCGCCTGAGGACGAGGCAAAGTTTGAAGGTCTCGCAAAACAGCTCAAGGAACAAGCGTAGGGTCGCTCAAGTGGAAGGTGGCACCGATGGCACGGTTGGCACGTCCCTGAGGTACGAAGGGCGTGGTGGACTGCTAGAAACATATGCCGCACTTCCCACGCCCATCGCCCATCGCTAATCGCTTTGGGCGTGCCACACGAATGCTTGGCCTGGTAGTCTTCTGTCTGCCGATTGCCTTAGTACACCAAAACAGGGTTACAGGGGACGAGCCCCCACGTAACCCAATGATTTCGTTGCATAAAATCCTTCAGGGGGTTGCTTCCAGCCCGTTTGCCATGCAAAAAAGCGGAAAACCGGTTAAACTGGAAAGTCAAATTGTGTTGTAAAGCCAGTTACGAGTTTTTTGGACCTGAGAAAATGCAATACCAACGGATGGGTTCGTCAGTTTCATGGCTGACGCTGATGACCTGCGCAAGCGTAATGTCTGTGACAGGATTTGAGCTTTCGATCGCTAACGCCCAACGCCCACGGCAACCGACCTTACGGATCAATTCCGAGGTCGTATTGATGACAGCACCCAGGGAAGTGCTCGTCTTGTTAGACGAAGCGGAGCAGGCCATTAAAAAGGAACAGTGGAGTGAGGCAACCTTCGCGCTTGGGATATTGCTAGGTCTCGAGGAAGTGCGGCAATCGGATTTGACCGGTGTCGACTTTTTTCTGGAAGGCGATGAACAGCCTGAACTAGCTCAAAGGTCCGCCGAACCGAAACCAACGAATCGATCCAAGGGTTCCGTGTTTCAACGGGTTTACGGGCTCATCGAATCTCTTCCCACGGAAGCTACCAAGATTGTTGATTTGCGGTATGGGGCTCCTGCTAGCCAGATGATTGAGAAGGCTATCGCGGAATCCGATTGGGAAAAGATTGCAGAGGTTGCGGCCAAGTATGGGTTTACGACAACTGGCCAAGATGCCTCGGTGATCTTAGGGGAGTATTGGTTGCGAAAGGGTGATGCGAGGCGAGCTGCTGGGCTGTTCTCTCGAGTCTATCGCCAAAAGAGTGCATCGGAACGATTGGGTCCAGAATTAGGGATCCTTACTGCATCTGCCTATCAATCGGCTGGGATGCAAGCTGAGGCGTTGAGCATTATCGAGTCTACGCGAACACAGTTCAACAAGGTCGAACTGGACTGGAAGGGTGCTACGATCCGTTGGGATGGTCGGTCGATACTCTCCAAAAACGTTCTCGACAAGATGGAATTGACCGGCCAACAGGTTGTTCGCCGCGTTGTTGAGCAGCCGACTTATTTCAATGGAAACGGAAATCGAAACGCGGATACCAAGGCGGGAATTCCATTACCGTTTCTATTCTGGCATGCGGAATTGCATGAATCCAAACAGCACAAGGAGAATTTGGACCTTACTCTCAGAGAAAAGCTGGCCGACGGAAAGTCGAGTTTCATTCCTTCACGGTACCCGATCAGTGTTGGGCGATGGATCATTGCATCGACCTACGATCAGCGCATCGTAGCTATTGATACGCTCACAGGACGTTTGGGATGGGAGTGCCCGTACAGCGGTATGCCGATGGGTTTTGCAATGGATCGGTATCTCAATCGCGATAGTCATTCCTTCCGTTTGCCGGCTCCAGACTACCTGACAAAACGGGTTTGGGGTGAATCGCTTTTGGGAGCAATTTCCAGTGACGGTGAGCGAATCTATAACATTAGCGAGCTTCCGGCGATCAGTGTCTCGGAAAGTTTTGCGTTAGGACCCAACGCCAGGGTGGCTAAACCCCAAGGGATCCGCAACTACAATGTGATGCAATGCTGGAGTGTACGAGAGGAAGGCAAGGCAAAGTGGGAAGTGGGTGGACAGAAAAGCCCGACCGAACCTAAGTTAGCCGGAACACTCTTTCTAGGCTCGCCACTGCCACACGAAAACGAACTACTTGTTTTGGGAGAACTGAACAGTGACCTGTATTTGTTTGCGTTAGCACCGGCAACTGGCAAACTTTTGTGGCGTCAACCGATCACGACCAACTACAGCACGATATCAAGCGATTTGATGCGAAGAAGCACAGGTGCAATGCCGGCGGTGGATGGGTCTATCATTGTTTGCCCAACGCTTTCGGGATACTTAGTGGCCTATGACAAAGCCAATCGTTCCATGCGATGGGCTTTCAAATATCCGATCAGGCCAGACCTTGCCAATTCCAATCAAGCGGGCGCGTTCGGACAAATCGACTTGGCCGATTTTTCACCTTTGACGCCGCGTTCTGCCGATACGTCGGCGGTGATTAGCGATGGCGTGGTGATTTTTGCGCCGTCCGACGGTAGCGATGCTTATGGAATCAAGATTGAAGACGGAAGTTTGCTGTGGAAGCTTAGCGATTCCAAGATCGACCAAATTCGTTATGTGGCTGGAGCCTGGAACGACACAGCGGTGGTTGTTTGTCAGTCTGGTTTGGTGGCTGTGGATCTTAAAAGTGGCGTAAGCAAATGGCCTAAGATCGAATTTCCCGACGGACAACAAGTGATCGGGCGCGGGGTTCGAAAAGAGGGTACTTATTTGGTGCCGACTTCTGGCCAAACGATTTTGCAGATTGATCTCGCCAAAGGCGAGATTGCGGATTCCGTTCGTGTTGAGCAACCGTTAGGTAATCTGATCTCTGTTGGTGATCGACTCATTTGCGCAACTCCTTTTGAGCTGGATTGCTACTCGGTCCGTGAAGCTTTTCAAACACAGTTAAAACAAGAATTGCAGCGCAACTCAGTTTCGACGAGCGGGCTCGCGCAGCAGAGCGAATTGGCCCTCGCAAATCGCGATTTCGATACAGCCCTGAATTTCCTGGATCAAGCTCGGAAAATGGATCCCAACAATTCGGAGGTAGTACTGCTCATCAACAAGGCTGGCATGGCGGCTTTGACGGCGGATTTTGACAAGTATGTGGATCGGGTCGATCTATTCAATAATCTAGCCATGGATCAGGACAAAGTGCCCTATCTACGCCTAATGGTCAAGGGACTTCAAAAACAGGGTCGCTACAAAGACACCTTGGCCACACTCATGAAATTGTCCAAGCTGCGGACCTCACAACGGCAAGAGCAAATGTCCGGGGCGGCAAGCATAGCCATGACTCCCCAATGGTCGGTTCAAGAAGATCGATGGATTTCGACTCAGATTCGCATGGCGATCGAAAAACTGACGCCAGTGGAGACGAGGGAAATGGAAACCCTCGTGGCCGCGGAACTGGAATCGATGTCGAAACTCCCCGCCCACGTTCGACGCGTCAAACTTGGGCACTTCGAATCCATTCGTGCGACAGAACCGATGAGGCTTGAATCCGCCAAGGCGCTCGTGTCACAACGAGACTTTTTGCAGGCGGAACGACTGCTCATGTCGGACAGTTTGCTCGACTCTGCGGATCCGAAGTCCCCCGAAGCAGGCCGAAGACGAGAAGTGCTGGCTAGCATCTACATTCGCTTGAAACGATTCGATCAAGCAGCACATGCATTAAATGGCGATACGCAACGATTGGACGAACTCATTCAAGAGTTTGCGGGCGTTTCCAAAGAAGGTTCAAAACTGCCTACGGTTTCGACTCCACTCAAGAGCAAGCTGTCGAAGCCAATTAGCGAATGGCCAACGGGCAAAGTCCAAGTCTCAACCAGTCCGACCGACGCTTTGCCGTTAAACAGAGCAGGTCAATTGGAATCGGCAACGGCCTGTCGATGGAAAACAAGGATCGGAGATGTTTTGACCGGCTGGGAGATCAACTTTGGATCGGTCAGTTTTGCTTTTTCGAACCCTTCCACAGGTGAAAATTTTCAAGTGTTCGCGGACGCTGGCAATCAAGATAAATCGACCATTCCAACAGCCTATTCGGTAGACAGCATTGTCCTCCTCGAAATCAATCGGCAAATCATCGCAGTCGACACTCTTACCACCAATTCGCGAGATCAGGATGGAGTGCTCTGGCGAAAACAGTTCGATGTGGAAAATTTGGAGAAAGTCGGGGACCGAGGCAGAGCATTGCAGGATCGGCAGAATTGGGGACTGCCATCGACCAAGGGGCCATTTCGTGTCGCTTCTGTTTCGCGAAGCGGGCTCGTGGTACTGGTAGAAGATGAATTATCCTGTTTGGATCTGATCACCGGTGCGAAGATATGGAACCGCACAGGCTTCAAGGGATGTAGTTTTGCATCCGAACAAGGCAAGCTATTAGTTCATCACCCAAAAAACCGAATGATTGTGACGCTCGACCTGCAGGATGGATCCACCCTCAAAGAAATTCCATTAGAAGGAGACGGATGGTCCGTCATTGCATCGGTTGGACGTTATTGGTTGATGAGCATCGATGCTCAAAAACAGGTTGCGATAAAACTAGTTGATTCGGTGGACGGTCGAACCGTGTTCAACAAGCAGATCTCCGTCGGGACAAGGATCGCGCTAGACGGTGAAACAGGTGTCCTCATTCTGGAAATGTCGGGCGAGCTGACCTATTGGAATTTTACGGACGAAAAAGAATTCGTCCGCCAAGTTGAGAACGACTTGAAATTCAGTCAGATATCGGTGCAGCGATTTGGAGACATCATGTTGACGATGCTGTATAGTCCGGCCATGGAGTTGGATCGGTTCAAGGTAGAACCCGTGGTGAGCGATCCTGGTTTTGTTCCGGTCGCCGGACGGCTGATGGCATTATCAGCCAAGGATGCGAGCAGTGTGTGGGAACAAAGTTCCGTAGTCCGACAATTCCATTTCCCGATTTCGCAGAATAGGAATTCGCCGATAGCGGTCTTTGTTCGATTGCTCAAGCTGCAAAAAGTTGGCAACATGGCCGTCGACTTCATGTCCATTGCTCTTGTCGATATCCGAAACGGAAAGGTTTTGTATAGTCGAGACGATCTGCCTGCCGTACGCGGTCTGGGATTCGCGCAGGAGGTTCTCTCAGACCAAAACACCATCGCAATAGACTATCTAGGGACTCGCGTCGAATTAAACTGGACGAAAGAAGAGTCGAAGGAAAATCCCGCCTTCGACTTTGGAAATTTGGAATATTCAGAATTTAAGAAACGAATCGAAGCAAGAATGAAGAGCTCCCAGTCGCCAGACTCGCCCCCCGCCAAGGTCGAGTCTTCCTCTGATAAATGAGAATTAGCTCGCTTCCACGCTACTATCGCAACCTCCGACGATGGCAAGAGATCATCATCGTCTTGCGCCGATACGGGTTGGCCGATTGGCTCAGTCGTCTTCGCGTGGACTTCATTCGAGACTGGCTCAAGGACGATCAAGGAATTCCACTTGCAAGTTACTCCAGAGAAGCCCGCTTTCGGATGGCGCTCACCGAACTAGGTCCAACTTTTATTAAACTGGGGCAAGTACTGTCGTTGCGTCCCGATCTGGTTGGCTCCGAACAAGCTGCCGAATTGCAACAGTTGCAGACTCAGGTTCCGGCCGACCCATTCGACCAAATCAAAGAGGTCATTGAATCGGAACTGAAACAACCTATCCGTGAGTTGTTTTCGGCATTCTCGGAAACGTCCATTGCCTCCGCATCGATCGGGCAAGTTCACGCAGCGACGTTACTTGACGGCACGCCCGTGGTTGTCAAAGTACAGCATGTCAACATACAGGCAAAAGTGCACGAGGATCTTGAAGTCCTTCGAGGATTGGCGATGCTCGCGGAGCGAATTCCGGAATTTGCCGTTTGGCAACCAAGAGGAATCGTCGAACAACTATCCCGGTCCATCAAGCGTGAGCTAAGTTTTTCTCGTGAACTGTCTAACCTGCTCATGTTTCAAGCGACACTCAAGGATTGCAAGGGAGTCGTCGTTCCGCACGCTCACCCGAAGCTCTCCTCCGCGAGAGTCTTAACGATGGAAAGGGTCGAGGGGAAATCGATCCATTGCCTCAGTAATCCAGACGCCCTACCGGGCATCGATCGAACTGAAATTGCAAAACGCGTTGCGGAAGTCTATGTCCAATCGATCTTTCTGAAAGGACACTATCACGCCGATCCCCATCCAGGCAACATTCTCATCCAAGAGGATGGGACGATTGCTCTACTCGATTTTGGTATGGTGGGTCGAATCGATGATTCGCTGCGTGGAACTATTGAAGAGATGCTGTGGGCCGTATTCCAACAGGATTCCGCCCTACTTACCTCGTTGATCAAACGAGCAGGTAAAATACCTGCAACCATAGACGAAGCCCAATTGGCCAATGATGTAGCCGACCTGATCGCCACCTACGGAACGCAGCCATTGGATTCCTTGGACCTAAGCGGGGCGCTCAATGATGCGACTGATATTTTACATCGGCATCGAATTACGCTTCCAAGTCAAATGGGTATCTTAATCAAGACCTTGGTCACCTTGGAAGGGACTCTTCGTTTGACTGGTTCTAGCTTTAGCATCATCGAAGCGATTCAACCAGTAATGGGCAAGTTGCGTTGGAGCCGTTTATCACCTCGTCGCCGATTGCGGCGTCTTCGACGCATGTACGTTGAACTGGAGGGATTGGTCGAGAGGTTGCCGTCCCAGATTAGCTCGCTGGTGGAGTTGGTTCAAGAGGGAAAACTCGATGTTCAGTTGTCACATCGAGGACTTAGTCCATCCATCAATCGATTAGTACTGGGGCTTTTGACCAGTAGTCTTCTCTTGGGCTCTTCGATTTTGATGGCGGCGAAAGTACCACCGCTTCTGTTCATGGGTGGCGGCCCACTCGGCTTGAAAGACTTGTCACTGATGGGGTTAATAGGCTTCGTTATCAGTTCCTTGGTCGCGTTTCGAATTCTGCTTGCGATCAACAAATCGGGACATCTCGACCCGACCGCCGACGAGAACGACGCGGCACTGTGATGCCGTACACAGAACGATGCCGTACACAGAACGATGCCGGATGCAAAACGCGAGGTCACTCAACCGCTTTCGAATCGTCGCAATCTTCTGCTCCCAAAGCATGTACGTTCATAGCGACGCAAGCTTGCGATAGACTCTCGGCTTTCGAGCCATCCTCGATAGGAAACACCGAATTGACAGAGCAAACTTCTTGCGCTCCACATTCGTTGCAAACCATCCGAACCAAATCCGTCTTTCCGATGGCTATTCCATGGTCCGCACAAACTCGACAAATAGTCTGAAATTCGACACAGGTCATTTTCGTATTCTCCTCGATATCAATTTACATATAAATTCGGCACAGCTAAATTTGAGAATGCCAAGATTCAATCAAAGAGGACAGGTATGGGATATCAGACTGGTTTGACGCAATGGTGGTACTGGATGCGACAGCAACGACCTCCGCAGCGGTTGTTTATTGAGAGTGGACCGTACCGTTGGATGCGTCATCCGATTTACATGAGTTTTTTAGGGTTGATTTGGTTCACGCCCACCATGACGCTGTATCACGCCTTATTGACGGCCATCTGGACGGCGTACATCGATGCCGGAAGTTATGCAAAAGATCAGCGCATGCTTCGTTTCGTCGGGGCGGAGTATCGAGAATACGCCTCCCGCGTCTCTGGGCTGCCGCTGATCGGCTTCGGACCGCTGCTGAGAATGAAATAGCAGCTTGGAAGTCTCGCTTGAACGCTGCACTAGTTTCAAGAAGGCTCGGTAACTATGATGATTGTCCGGGAAATCAACTCAATCGCAGCCGACTTGCAGAACAGCGAAGACGTTCAATGGACGAATTGGTATTGCCCTCCGAAATAACACTGCCCAATGAGTTACAAGAAACTAAGGAAGCTAAAGAAGAACGTCTCTTCCTGGAAGGACCGCAAAGCCGATTCAAGGAATTCGTCCGCGCGATCCGCATCTTTCGCGAAATCATTCATGGATTTCGAAAGCTCCACTTTATCGGTCCTTGCGCAACAGTTTTTGGCTCCGCCCGATTTCCGGAAACGCATCCGTACTACGTCCTGGCGCGGCAAGTTGGCGCCGAACTTGCAAAAGCAGGCTTTACCGTAATGACCGGAGGTGGACCAGGGATCATGGAAGCAGCCAACCGCGGAGCAAAGGACGTTCATGGTCGTAGCGTCGGCTGCAACATTGTTCTGCCCAAAGAGCAGCATCCGAACCCCTATCTCGATCAGTTCGTCGAGTTCCACTATTTCTTTGTCCGAAAGCTGATGCTTGCAAAGTACTCGTACGCCTTCGTGGCAATGCCAGGCGGATTCGGAACCATGGATGAACTGTTTGAAATAGCCACCCTAGTGCAAACCGCCAAAATGCGACAATTCCCCATGGTTTTAGTCGGAGTTGACTATTGGAAGCCGTTGAGCGAGTATCTTGAGAATACGATGGTGAAGCAAAGGACGATCGATCAAATCGACGTTGACCGATTTATCATTAGCGATTCGCCAACTGAAATCGCGCAAATGATTAGCCAAGTTGCCATGAAAAGCTTCGGCTTGAAACGCGGCCTGCCCAAACCCCGTTGGTGGTTGCTTGAGTGTGCAAGTCAAAATCGCGAAGCGAGCGGCTCTTCGAATCTTTCTTGCCGCGAGCCGTGAACGCTTCGGCAAACCGAGTCGATCCGGTTACGGTGTCGGTCAATTGGAACTCACCACACAGTGGGAATCAACGCGAAGACGGTAGTCCATGAAACGATGGCTGTGCGGGCGAAAATAGCATGAGAAGGTTATTGGGATCGATTCAGGCAACCGGCGTTAAGAAGCAGGACATCCGTCGACGGAGCGACGGATCTACGTAACGCTGTTTGCATCTGCAAAATTCAGCTACCGAAAGCGTCTATAGCTGTGAGTACGAACGTGGTAACAAGTTGAACTTGTGGATCTTCGAGACAGCCCCTGCATACTTTTCGACGACCTTTAGCTTCGCCCAGTCCGGATGACTTTGGAACTTCTTCCAACAGTCATCGCGTTGTGCCGCGTTGTCATAGACTGTCATGTAGGTCAAGTTCGGCATTCGATCCCCCACCAGAGCTTGGCCGAAGAAAACGGGTTGGATACCGCAGTCTAGGAAGATAGGAACTTCGCCGCTGTTGAACATGTCCACTTTCAACACCCCCATGTGTTCCGTCGGACTTTCGTAGACGCGCATTTCAAACAGACGATCTTTCTTTGCCGTTTTTTGAGTTGGGACAGCGATCTTGGGAAAGCAATTGAATGCCACAAGGAGCTCGCTCCGCATTCGGCTATAAACCGGCTTCTTGATATTTGTTTCAAGGTACGTCTTTCCAGCGGTCAAGAACGACTCGTCTTTGTGCAACGCATCCACAACCGAGGCGACTTGACCGGCTCCGGAGAGCGGAACGATGAGAAACAGCGACGTCTTTCCCTCAAGGGGAGCCTCGGTCGAGAGGGCACCCACGTTTTCAATTCCCATTCGATTGAGGGAAGGAATCAAGGCTTTTTCTAAGAAAGCATCGAGCTCGCCAAGTCGATCTACTTCGACTCCTTGATACTCAATCAGTTGGTAGTACTGGTTGGTAATCGATTGAGACATCGCCATAGGAATCGATAGAGTTACGAAGCACGAAAAAAGTAGGGAGGTAAGTAAATGTTTCATTTGGGAGGGACTTTCAAATGGGGACAGTGACTGTTACGCCTAGGATTATAGCGGGTTCGCGGTGAATTTGCGATGTGCTTCGGTAGAGGCACGACCCTAACTACACGTCGATCTCTTGCGCTTCCTCAGCCCGGTCCATAATGAAGCGGAAGCGGGCTGAGGCGTCGCGGCCCATGAGATCGTTCATGATCCGGTCTGTTTCCAATTGGTCATCGATCTCGACCCTCAAGACACGACGTGTAGCAGGATTGAGCGTCGTGTCCCATAGGTCTTTTTGCATCATCTCGCCGAGTCCCTTGAATCGAGTGATCTCCGGCTTCCCCCGCTTTCCGTGACTGGCCAATATTCGCTCGCGATCCTTTTCATCCGCTGCCCAATAGCGTTCCTTACCAATATCGATTCGAAACAGGGGCGGGACCGAAATGTAGACTCGCCCGTCCGTGATCAACGGCAACATATGGCGATAGAAAAAGGTCAAAAGAAGAGTCGTAATGTGGTGACCGTCCGAGTCCGCATCGGCCAGAAGAATGATCCGTTCGTATCGAACGCGTCCAACATCAATATCCTTGCCGATACCACACCCAAGTGCGGTCACCAGATCCTGAATTTCCTTGTTCTCGAGGACTTTGGATAACGCCAGCGACTCCGTATTGAGGACCTTTCCTCTCAATGGCAAGACAGCTTGGAAATTGCGATCACGGCCCTGTTTGGCAGTGCCACCCGCCGAATCACCTTCAACGATAAAGAGCTCCGACTTGCCTCGTCCAGACGAGAGGCAGTCACTGAGCTTGCCAGGCAACATTGCACGCGAGGTGCTCGTTTTGCGGGAGACCGATTCGGATGCTGCCCGAGATGCTGCCCGGGCTCGAGCGGATGCAATAATACGCGCGACCACCGACTCGGCTACGCTGCGATTGCTGTTCAACCACTGTTCCAGAACTGGTCGTATCGCACCGTCAACCGAGGACTGCAGGTCTGGGTTGTTGAGTCGTTCCTTGGTCTGACCTTGGAACTGAGGCTCAGAGATAAAGACGGATAGAATCGCAACCAAGCCTTCGCGGATGTCTTCATGCCCGACCTTGACGCCTCGCGGGATCAAGTTGTGGGTCTCAAAGAAATTGCGAACCGCCTTGCCAAGCCCAGCCCGAAAACCATTCTCGTGCGTTCCTCCGTTGGCTGTTGGGATACCATTGCAATACGATCGAACATGTTCATCCGTCGACTCGGTCCATTGTAGCGCGATCTCGATGCGTTCTTCTCCCTCCTTGCGCACGGTGAATGGAGTTTCATGAATCGAACGAGCATTGCGTTGCACGAGTACTTTGGCCAGGTAATCGACGATACCTTGTTCGTGCAAGTAGTTGTCCTTCTTGCCTGTTGTTTCGTCCGAAAACTGAATGCGAACGCCGCGGTGCAAGAAACTCGTAATCTCAAGCCGTTGTCGAATCGTCTCAGCATCAAAGTCGGTCTTTGGGAAGATAGTCGGATCCGGCGTGAAGGTAATCGTGGTGCCTGTTCCGCGGACCGCGACAGTCCCTTTTTGCAACTTGGTGGTGGCTTTGCCGTGCGAGAATTCCATCTTGTACTGAACCCCATCGCGTCGCACGAGCGCGATGAGTTCTTTCGATAGGGCGTTGACCACCGATGCGCCGACACCGTGGAGACCTCCCGACGTCTTGTAATTCTTGCCTTCGAATTTTCCTCCCGCGTGAAGCACCGTCAACACGATCTCGAGCGCGCTTTTGCCTGTCTTGGCGTGCTTGTCCACTGGGATCCCGCGACCATTGTCTGAAACGGTCACGGTGTGTCCATTCTTGTGCAGTGTCACAACGATTTCGCTGGCGTGGCCGTTCATGGCTTCGTCCACCGAGTTGTCCAGGATCTCCCAAACCAAATGATGGAGACCGGACGTACCAACACTACCGATATACATACCCGGTCGCTTGCGAACGGGTTCAAGCCCCTCGAGAGCCACAATATCGGAAGCGGTGTAGGAAGTGGAAGCAGTGCTCATGGTTCGGATTGTTCTCGCGTTTGCAACTAGGCTGGTTCGAGCGGGTCAGGGGTCTTGATTGGCTCGCTAATGATTGCCGATATCTTTCCGTTTTTTTGGATTTCAAGCCCTCGGCCACCGCGGGCCGTCACTCGGTATTTGGCTGTTGAAATCGTCTTCTGGGCTCCTCGGTTGGTCTCAACAACGAGCAAGTCTCGATCCGCAGCCGAGGCCTTGAAGCCGAGCACTCTGTCAGTCTTAGCGACCTTGATCAGTGTGACACCCTTGCCGGCACCGGACAGATAGTTGATTTCGACCGCTGGGCAGACCATCGCTCTGCAATCCGCTGTTATAGCAAGGATAGTCTCAGTACCGTGGACGGCTTCCACTCCAATCACCTCATGCTCAGGTGCGACGCGCGCGAAGCGTCGGCCTGTCCGCGTCGAGGGCTCCACGAATTGATCGAGTCCAAACCGCATGGCAAACCCGTTGCTGGTGGCTCCAAAGCCATGTACTTCGGGGCTGTCGTTTGGTTTCTTGGGGTTCTCTTTGATGTTGCCGATGACGCGAGGGTCGAGCGACATTGCCGAAACGATTCGCTCGCCGTCTCTCATCTTAAATAGTTTCTGAACCGGCTCACCGTACCCAGTCGACGCAGGGATATCGATAAATCGAGACGTGTAGCATACACCGAACGAAGAAAAGAATGCAATGGTCGCTCGGGTGGAGCCGGCGACGACCGCGAGTACGTTGTCTCCCTCCCGCAACCTGCTCTTGCCAGGGTCCGCGATTTGCTTTTGACGCTTTACCCAACCCTCCGTCGTGACCATGACGTGGCAGTCTTCGTCGATGATGAAGTCCTTTTCGTCGAACTCCGGCTCTTCTTCAATCGTGATGATCTCGGTCCGACGCTTGCCCCCCTCCGTCTTGGCGTACTTTCCTATGAGAGCGTCTATTTCTTCGCGCACGATGAGCCAGCGGCCTGAATTGTTGGTGTCGTCCGTGCTCTCCTTAAGCAGTTTCTGTATTTCGCGTGCGCGCTTTTGTTTGGCTTTGAGCTCTTCCTGGATCAAATTGATTTCCAAGCGAGCTAGGCGATACAGTTTCAATTCAAGAATGGCATCGGTCTGCTCAGCATCCAAGCCACCCTTGTTGGCAGGAAAACGGAGCATGATCTTTTCCGCCGCGTCCGACTTGCCATCGGACTTGCGAATGATCCGAATGATCTCATCTAGGGCATCGTAAATTAGTACGAAGCCTTCCAGGAGATGAATACGGCGAAGCAACGCAGCCAGTTCGTGCTCAAGCCGCTTGGTGACGACCTCCAAACGGAATTTGAGGAAGAACCAAAGGATCTCTTTCAGGCCCAAACGACTTGGTGCACCGACTTCCGGATTCTCGGTTGGTACCAAGCAGGTCATGTTGACTGCGAAGTTAGTTTGCAACGGAGTATGCTTGTACAAGTACGCGAGCACTTTCGCTTCGTCAGCATCCTTCCTAAGTTGCAGATCGATGCGAATGTCTTCGCTGGAAAGGTCCCTTACGTCTTCGAGCAGTGGCATTTTGCCACCGATGACGATGTCGGCGATGCGTTCTACAAGTACCGACTTGTTCACACCATAGGGAATGGAGGTGATGTGCAAGAGCTTGGCGGTTTTGGTGTCACCGCCAGCCACGGTAGTCCCACGAATTTTGAGCGTCCCCTGACCCGTGCGGTAGATCTCTCGAAGCTCATCCTTGGAATTGATTAACTGACCACCCGTTGGAAAGTCAGGACCATTCACGGCATCGTTGGCTACCAATTGATAGTCTTTGATCTCTGGATCGGCCAGCAACTTCAAAAGTGCGCGGCAGACTTCACCTAAGTTGTGAGGCGGGATGTTGGTCGCCATTCCCACCGCGATGCCAGTAGCCCCGTTGACGAGGAGATTCGGAACGCGACTTGGAAGGACGACCGGTTCTTGTCGAGTGCCGTCGTAGTTGGCTTTGAAATGGACGGTACCACTGCTTAGGTCGGTAAGGACTTCGGTTGCGACCGCGGACAAGCGGCATTCGGTGTACCGCATGGCGGCCGCATTGTCCCCGTCGATGGAACCGAAATTTCCACTGCCATCCACCAGCGGCATTCGCAGTGAAAACGACTGGGCCATCCGTACAAGTGCATCATAGATGGAGGAGTCGCCGTGCGGGTGGTAGTTACCCATCACGTCGCCGACGACTTTAGCACACTTGCGGTGCTTGCTAGTAAAGTCCAGCCCCTGCTGGTCCATCGTATACATAATTCGGCGTTGAACGGGTTTTAGGCCGTCTCGCACGTCTGGCAATGCACGACTGGTAATAACCGACAAGGAATAGTTGAGATATCGGACCTGAGCAGCGTCGCGGAGCGAAACGCCTGTAATCCCATTCTTGTCGTCTTCGAACGATAACTCCTGCTGGGTTGGCCGTTTTCGCTTGGGCTTTTGGCCGTCTGGCAAATCCCCGTCTTCGGCGTCCTCGTTGCTCTCCGGTGTACGGCGCTTGGCCATCCTTGCGTTCCCTCCCTGATTCTTGACGTAAAAAGCTTGATGACTGGAAAAGTTAAACTATAACGGCTAGCAGGTCTACGCGAATTTTGAAGCTTAGCGTCGTATTCTCGGAGCGAGGTCAACGTCGGCTGGTCGGAAGAGGTCTCGGCACTTTCCCCGATCAGGACGGCAAGACAAGAACTTTCGTTACGTTTGTTGCTGCCGTTTCTATTGGACAACGGATTCCGTTTCGCGCACTCGTAAGACTTCTTTGGATATTTTTTTGAGGTTCAAGTTGCCGACTGAGAAACGGGGGGAAGTTCCAAGCCATTTTCGACGCGTGTGAAAACTCGCTGAACTTGGTGCCCGAATAACTTCCGATCGAATCGTCATCCGCGGTTGATCGCGAATGAATCAGATAGGAAAATTCGCTAAGGAGTGCGATATGCGACAACTACGGAAATACAAATCAGCGTTTTTGATGACTTTGGGGTTTGGAATTGCAGCAGCCAGCGGTAATTCGCTTTTTGCTCAGTGCGCGAACGGCTCATGCGGTGGCGGAACACCGATGGCAGGCTCCTATATGCCTGCCAGCATGGGCTCTGGCGGGATGGACAGCTATGCCAATCTCCTCGGCAAAGGAACGCAACCTCTGTTTGATAATTACTTTACCCACGGCAATGCCAACTCGGCCGAAGCGGCCTTGTACATGTCACCCATCGGTGTTCCTGGTTGGGTCGGCCACACTTACAACACGTATCAGCCACTTTACCCACATCAATTCCTTTACCAACACCACGATCGATATCACTCGTATTACGATGAAGGTCGTGGCTTAAATCGAACTCATGCCAGCTACTACGCACCGCCGGTGCGTACCGCCGTCAAGAGAGCTTACAAGATCATCGAGATCCCTCGATAGTCTTGTCAAAAAACTTTCAGGCTGAGTCGGAGACCAGTCGAACCAATATACGAGCTGTGCTTGGGGATGGATCGTCCAACATTGGCTAAAAGCTCACTGGTTTTAAGGACTCATGTTCATGATTCGAAGTTTTTTTACGGCAGCGATAGCTCTGGCTGTGGCTGTATCCTTAGGTTCGATCGCGGAAGCCCAACACGGCTTCGGCGGTCGAATGTCGCGAGGCGGATTTGGCTCGCCTAACACGGAAGGCATAGGCAACCGACTGGGTTGGGCATCTATGTCTTCGGTTGGAGATTACTGGGCTCGCAACCAAGCCATGCAAACACCCTGGCACGGCGAGTACTATTATCTCCAGACCGGACAACCCACAGCCCTGATCGTTCCGCCCACGGTAACGATGCAATCCAATCACTCATGGGGCGTTTCGCAGAACACGATGACTCCTGTCTACCATCAATTCGGTGGCAATGCACCGACCGGTGGCGGCGGTGGAATATTCAAAGCGACACCCTACGCGCCGAGCCACAGCAATCAGTTCGGTATCTATCCCGTGCGTGGGCCGTGGAACTGAGATGGATTCTAGAATCGTCCAAGCGATTGAAGCTTTTTTAACTGGCGCGTCCGCGTAAGGTTTCGTTCTCTTCCTCAGTCCCTCTCCCCGAGGGCGGTTAAACAAGAACACTATCCAAACAGCCAGTCTGCTCTCAGACTGGCTGTTTTCGTTTCACCCCGGTTAAACGGCAATACCGTTCAATTATTTGTTTAACAGTCAGCCGAAGGCGTACTCATTATCATTAACGTACGCCTACGGCTGACGGTTAAACGAAATTCTTGCGAAGTTGGGCCTCATTCAAAGGTATTGGGGTTAGACGGGGTGAAACGGTGTTCCGCAATAGCCTCTATACTACAATCGCACTGCTACTTCGAACGCACCGACAAACCCAAGGAACATTGTCCATGAGTATTCAAACAAATCGACGCACCTGGTTGGTGCGGCTTTCCGCTTTGGGAATCGGCT
>JAYTVM010000291.1:0-1569 GCA_043743995.1 Pirellula sp.
AGTCCGTACTTCTTTTTCAAGTCCGTGTCCATCAGCTTCTTGCCGAGCATCGAATCGGGCATCGCGATTTCAACGAAGCTATACTCGGTATCAATCGGCAAGAAATCGATGACACTTGGCCATGTAAGTCGATCGGCCAACTGCATCGCGATTTCAATTTCCGGAAAGACGACTCGCTCGACTCCAAGACTCTTGAGTAGCTTACCATGCTCAGGTGTCACTCCTTTCACGATAATGTGCCTAGCACCAAGTTCTTTGGCATGCAGCGTTGCTAGCAACGATCGGGTGATATCTTCGCCAAGTGAAATCACAACGCCGGCGGCCGTATCGAGCGAGAGGGTCTCTAGCGATGCTCGGTCCGTTGCGTCACCGATGACGGCTTCAAAGAGATGATCCTGAAGCGACTCGACGGTTTCCGCATCGCCATCGATACCGGTAACACGTATTCCGTTGCTTTTTAGTTTTCTCGCCAAAGCAGCTCCGAAGGATCCGAGCCCAATTACGACAAAACGTTTTATATCAGCCATATTTAACTCAATTTTGAGGAAATTACCAATTTATCCAACGAGCGGCTCTTCGTTTACGAATTCGACCTTGGGTTCGCGAACCGTTCTCGACAAGGCCGAAATTACTGAGATAGGACCGAGCCTACCCATAAACATCAGTCCAATTAGGATCCATTTTCCAAGATCGGACAAATTGGACGTCAAGCCGGTCGAAAGTCCCACGGTCCCCAACGCCGAAACGACTTCAAAAATCAAATCGAGCGACTGATCGCTTTCGCGGCTCAAGTGGCGATGACCTTTTCCCGATTGCTCAATGACCATCAGCAGCATACAAGCAAACGTGGCAACGGCGAGGAACGTCACTGTACTGGCCATGGCTCGATCGACTGCGGCTGGGGGAATCGTTCTTCGAAAGAAGCTAATACTTGCTCGACCTTGAAAACGTCGGTAGGCTTGCATGATAAGCAACGCGACAGTCGAGACTTTGATTCCGCCTGCGGTGGAACACGGGCCCGCTCCAATCGCCATCAGCAAAATCATCAAGAATAAACTTGCGTTCGTAAGGCTAGATAAATCGATCGTATTGAAACCTGCGGTCCGACAGGTAACGCTCTGAAAAAAAGCGATCTGTATTTTTCCGTACCATGGCGATTGCTCGATCGCGTTGTCCCACTCGAGAGCAAGCAACATCACGAAGCCAAATGTGATTAGGAATGCAGTTCCAATCAAGGTCACCTTGCTGTGGATGTGCATTTCTTGCCATGCGAATGGTCTAGACCAACTGAAGCCATTGTAAACATCGAGAATAACTGGGAATCCGATGCCTCCTAGAATGATGAGGGCACAGATCACTATATTGACAGTCGGATCGTTTTGAAACTGGACCAAGTTATCGTCGTGCAACGCAAATCCGGCATTGCAAAACGCTGAAACGGCATGAAAAGTCGCGTGCCATAGCGCCTTCCACCACGGATACTCAAAGAGGAATCGGATCCACAAGGCTACAATACCGATCCCTTCGATGATGGCTGTTGCGAAAAGAACGCGTCTAAGAATCATTCGG
>JAYTVM010000292.1:0-4974 GCA_043743995.1 Pirellula sp.
TACCAGCAGCAACGACCGTCCCCATGTAGACCATGTTGTGGCGATCACCCAAAGGCGTGCCTTCTACGAGAACTACTTCGGCGTTTTTCTCGACCGGCACGGACTCGCCGGTAAGGGCTGCTTCTTGGACATTCAGACTGAAGGACTGAATGAGCCTCGCATCGGCTGGAATGTTGTCGCCCGCCTCCACTTGGACAATGTCACCCGGCACGAGTTCGGTGGCCGGAATCGTTTGATGCGTTCCATCCCGGACGACCTTGGCGGACGGGGCCGACATTTTTAGCAATGCGGACATTGCCTGCTCTGCATGCTGCTCCTGCACGAAACCAATCACGCCGTTCAGAACAACGATTGCCAAAATCGCAAGTGCATCCACCCATTCACCGAGCGCACCAGAGAGGATCGCGGCAAAAATCAGAATCAATATCACTAAATCTTTGAATTGTGCCGCCAGCTTCCTCCAAGTTGGAGTAGGCGCTGCTTCGGTCAACTGGTTCTCGCCGAATTGCCCACGTCGCTTTTGTACTTCGACCGTCGACAACCCTTGCTCAACGTACAACGCGCCCGCTGCTAAAAGCATTTGGTCAATCGGCATTTCGCAAGCTGCCTTCGGCAGGAAATTACCCTTGAGCCCGAAAGTCTCCATTTCTCGGACCGGTCTATTTTTTTCTTTGTTTGAGATAATTGAAACAACTCCCTTGGGTCCAGGATGGCTTCCGTAGTCACTATTTGATTTCCCCGTTGTATTCGCCAAGTCTCGAAGCAGGCGGCAAATGCTCTTGCAATTCGAAGTGAGAACGAGGGTGGGAATTCACAAACGCGGCGATATCGATAGCTTCCTGATCGGAAAGGTCGGCGTCATCGAGCGGCATTGCTACCAATGGATGAGCGTCATTTTGTAGATACGGTTCCATTTGCAGAATGACTGTTCACAGACTGACCGTCTCTTTCCCCAAACTTTTGTTCCCAACGAGCTTGCAAAGTGCCCTGCAATCGTTCTTGGAATCCTTGAGGCATCTCATAGGGCTTACCAGCACGATAGAGAGAAATGGTTTGCCGAATGTTATCCACCACGACTTGGCAAGGGTTGCAGCCCGCAAGATGCTCAGAAAATTCCTCGCAAATCTCGGTTAATTGCGCACCATCCACGTAGTCATTGAGCGCTTTCAGCAGTTCTTCGCAGGTCATTTAGGTTTCCTCGCAAACATTGCGTAAGGTTACTGATCCAGGAATAGAGAAAAGGTTACAAGAATTTACGAATGTTTATGGTCAGGGAGCAATACCTGGGCAGAGTCACCGAATTTTTTGGTCAATCGTTCGCGAAGAGCAAGTCGGGCACGCAGCAACCGCACTTTGACCGTCGATTCGGTCAGTTCCATTGCCTCGGCAGTTTCACGAACAGACAAACCTTCGACGTCGCGCAAGATGAACACCAATCGATATTTTTCATCGAGTTCAAGCAATGCCATGTCGATTTCTTGCTGTACTTCCGCCCGCTGAGCAATTTCATCAGGAGGTTCACTCCAAGGGGCAATAAATTCGGGATGTGGCATGTCTTCATAGCTATCGCCGGAACTCATTTCCGACATCGAAACCATGTGGAGCCCTCGCTTCTTCCTCAGGATCTTGAGTGCGTGGTTGCTCGCAATCTTCATAACCCAGGTGGCCACTGAGGATTCCTCACGGAAGTCTTCTATGTGCTCGATCAAAGCTAAAAAGGCCTGCTGAGTCGCATCCTCAGCATCTTGAGCCTGCCTCAAAATGCGGAACGCGAGCCCGTAGACTCTCGGCTGCAATTCTCGAATCAACTGCCGGAAAGCACTGAAATCACCCGTTTTCGCGAGTCTCAGCAGATCGAGATCGGTCGTCTTCTCTAGGGTTTGGCTCTCCATGGCTATTCCAGTTCGTTCACCGATGATTTGAGAATGAATTCTCTTATGGGTCGTTCAGGTTGGAATCATTGTAACCAATTCTAAGTTCGTGGCTCTACCCTTCTGTAAACCCAACTGCAACGCTCGAACAATGGAAACCAATTGTGATTCAACCCAACCTAGGCAGCATCGACCGTGTTATCTGAGCCATTGCGACTCCTCGTCGCGGAACAACCTTACAATCCTCGACAACAAAATGGAGTTATCCGTGATCAATTGCATCTCCGCTTTGGAATTCAAAAAGCTAGCTCAAACTGGTAACCTAGTCCCTGAACATTTAGAAGATTATGAACATGCAACTCAAACCGTACGCGCTACGTTGTCATGCTGGTTCAGGAACATGCAAAACTAGTAAGCCGATTCATCAAGAATGGAATGGAGGAAGTTCACAAGCCTTATTCGCTTCCATCACTGGAGGGAGAGAAAAAGGACGACGTGCCTACCGAGAAATGACTTCTTGAAAAGCGAACACCATTCTTGTTCTTTCTGGTTATTTGGCCGGAATTGTCGTAACCAAACCTTCACTCGCGGCCCTGAGTACATGTCGAGTCCGTAAGTCGTAACCAATGCGGATTGAGCCGCTAACCATCCTTCGAATTCAAAATTAGGTCATTATGGTCAATTGCATTTCAGCAACCGAGTTCAAAAAGTTAATTCAATCAGGTAAGTCCATCGACGTCGTTGACGTTCGAACAGCAATCGAATTTCGCGAGGTCCACATTGAGGTTGCCCGCAACGAGCCTCTGGATCGACTTAATCCTCAGGCGATTCAAGCTGCTAGAAATGAGACTGCGACTGAGCCACTTTATCTTGTTTGTCGCTCGGGTTCACGAGGTAAGCAAGCCTGCGAAAAATTCGTGGCCGCAGGCTTTGCAAACGTCATCAACGTCGAGGGTGGCACGATGGCTTGTGAAGCGGCTGGGATATCGGTGGTTCGAGGCAAGAAGATGATGTCGCTGGAACGACAGGTTCGCATCGCTGCTGGAATGCTCGTGGTCACCGGCGCTGCACTTGGATATTTTGTCCATCCGTACTGGATTGGATTGGCAGGATTTGTAGGCGCAGGCCTGGCCTTCGCTGGAATAACGGACACTTGCGCGATGGGAATGATGATTGCCAAGATGCCGTGGAACCAAGTTGCATCTTCGAGCTGTCCGAAATGAACCAGTTAATTTACCGCAGTGCAAATCTCACCCTGCAAAGACTTCAATAATTGTTACCAGTTCAAATAGAAAATAGGTTAAGCGATGTTACTCAAGTATTTTTATGACAAATCGTTAGCACATGCCTCCTACATGGTCGGCTGCCAACGGAGCGGCGAAGCGATCGTTATCGATCCGAGTCGTAGCATCGAGCAGTATCTCGATGCAGCCAAAGCAGAAGGGCTAAAGATCGTCGGTTCCGCAGAGACACATATTCATGCAGACTTCGTGTCTGGATCGCGTGAACTGGCTGATCGATGTGGTGCCCAGCTCTATCTGTCTGATGAAGGGCCCGCGGACTGGAAGTACCAATTTGCGGACCAACATCCATCGCAGCTCCTTAAAGACGGTGATCGCTTCTACGTCGGTAAGATCCGGTTGGAAGTCATGCACACTCCCGGACACACGCCGGAGAGTATTTCTTTTGTTTTAACGGACGAAGGCGGAGGCGCAAACGTCCCGATGGGGATCTTTACCGGTGACTTTGTATTTGTCGGTTCGATTGGTCGACCCGACCTGCTTGAAACTGCAGCCGGCGTAGTCGGTAGTGCCGAGATCGGTGCTCGTCAGCTCTACCACTCGATGCGTCAGTTCCGCGATCTGCCTGACCATCTTCAAGTTTGGCCCGCTCACGGAGCTGGCAGCGCTTGCGGAAAAGGATTGGGTGCGATCCCATCGAGCACAGTTGGCTATGAAAAGCTGTTCAATCCGGCGCTGCAATTTGATGACGAACAAAAGTTTGTTGACTACATACTCGCGGATCAACCCGAAACTCCATTTTATTTTGCCGTCATGAAACGGGTTAACAAAGTTGGACCTGAATTGCTGCGCAATCTTGCAAGTGTGAAAGAAATCCAACCTAGCGAACTACCAAAACGCACGAAAGAGCATCTCGTAATCGACACGGTCGCTTCCGCCAAATTCGGGAAATCCCATGTGCCCGGAACACTCAATGTACCTTCTTCGGCGCTCGTTCAATGGGCAGGGTTCTTTGTCGACTACCAACAGCCGATGGTTTTGATCACCGATGCGGACTCACTAGTGGACAACCTGCGTGGACTTCGCTCGATTGGTATCGACAATGTGGCAGGGTATTTCTCTGCCCCAACCGTTCTGGCTTCAGGATTGCGGACAGAATCTTATCGGACCGCGAATCCAACTGAACTTCAGGGCAAGATTGAGAGCAACGAAGTGTTGCTAGTCGACGTGCGAGCGTCGACAGAGTTTCAAGCCGGTCACATTGCCGGTGCCGAGCATCGGTTTTTAGGTCGACTTCTGCGGGAGCTGAAGAGTTTACCGAAGTCGAAGCCCGTTGTCGTGCAATGTTTGGGAGGCGGACGGTCCGCAATTGCGGCCAGCGTTCTACAGCGAGCCGGATACGACGTCATCAACATGAAAGGCGGTTACAACGCCTGGGTTGCATCCAGACTTCCTACTTGCGTCGAGGAAGGCTGCGAGATCGGCTCTTTCGCAATTTGATAAGCGGACTGGTATACCCAATGTTGCTACTAACATTACTAACAGGAACATTGGTCGGTTTTTCACTGGGACTGACCGGCGGCGGCGGGGCAATTTTTGCTGTTCCCTTGCTCGTCTTCGTCCTTGGAGTTCCTGCTAGAGAGGCAGTTGGGGTGTCTCTACTAACCGTTGGTGCAACATCGTTTGTCGGTTTCATACAGCGAGCCATTAGAGGCTTGGTTGAATTCCCGACAGGTTTACTTTTCGCCGTTGCAGGAATGATGGGCGCACCGATCGGTTCGATGCTCGCAGACCAAATCGCCGAGCCAATCCTGCTCGGAATTTTTGCGTTGCTGATGATCATGATCGCGGGCAGAATGTGG
>JAYTVM010000293.1:0-18468 GCA_043743995.1 Pirellula sp.
AGCCGGAACGCGCTAGCGTCCGGTTCTTTGCCGTAAACCGTGGGCTAGCGCCCTGCGGCTGATATTGCTTGACAAATTCGCAGTAAATCAACAGCCCGCGAGCTCGATGGAGAGCTTAATTCACGGTCTTATTGCAATCGCGGATCGCTGGCGGTTAGCTCTGCATGTGGCCGGACACCATTTCCTTTGCGGTCCGTTAACTTGTCTCCGAGATCCGTTCTCCAAACTTCGGCTGCTGCCTGTAGCCGAGCAACTACTTCGGGATGATCTTGTGCGACGTTCTTGGTTTCGCTTCGATCTGACTTCATGTCGTAGAGCTCTATTCCTACGTTGACCGACTCGTATTTGGCAGGAATACCGCCAATGCCACCCGGCTTCCCAGCCAGTGTTCGATACTGATGAGGCAAGATCAGTTTCCACTGAGGATCGCGAATGGCCTGCAGTTCGTCGTTTGCATAGTAGCACGGCATTGTTTTGTGCGGCGATACTGCTGCCGCAGTACCAAGCATTAGCGGCATAATGTCGTGGCCATCTATCTTGTGCTGCGGTAGATGTGCCCCAATCATAGATGCAACGGTCGGCAAGATATCAACAGTGCAGGCCAACTCGTCGCACGTAGTTCCGGCCGGGATTTTGGTCGGCCAACGCATCAGTGTCGGCACTCGGATTCCACCTTCCCATGCAGTCCCTTTACCCTCACGATGTGGTGTCGCAGATCCAGCATGGTCACCATACGACAGCCAAGGGCCATTGTCTGTCGTGAAAATTACAAGCGTCTTTTCGTCGACGCCGACTTCTTTCAAAGTATCGAGAATCTGTCCAACAGACCAATCGACCTCCATCACGACATCGCCGAAGAGGCCCGCTCCGCTCTTGCCAGCGAATTTCGAAGAAACGTATAAAGGGACGTGCACCATGGAATGAGGCAAGTATACGAGGAACGGTTCGACGCGATGTTGTCGAATGAATGCAACGGCTCGTTCGGTGTAGTTGGTCGTCAGTTGCGTTTGGTCTTCACCGGTTACTTCGGCATCGATAATCTTGGTGTTCTCGACGAGTGGCAGCGGCGGATACCCCGACTTCACCTGTTCGCCGGCGGCCCGTCGGGCCAATTCCTCGGGATGATTTGGCCACATATCATTGGAGTAAGGCAAACCGTAATACGAGTCGAAGCCGTGATTGGTAGGCAGGAACTTGGGATGATGTCCAAGATGCCATTTTCCAATGCACGTTGTGGCATAATTCTTTTGTTTGCAAACCTCAGCAAGAGTCATCTCCTTGGCTGACAATCCGATCGTCGCACCTGGACCAAGCGCACCAAAAAAGCCAACTCGCTCATGAAAGCATCCAGTCATTAGGGCGGAACGCGAGGCCGAACAAACAGCAGAGGAAACATGGAAATCAGTAAAGCGTCGACCTTCGCGAGCCATCCGATCCAGGTTGGGTGTTTGGTACGCCTTGGCACCGAATGGACCGATGTCCGCGTAGCCCATATCGTCAATAAAGATCACAACAACGTTTGGCAGCTCAGCAGCGATTGCGATTTTGCATTGGCTAATTGAGAACAGCGGGAGGATACAAAGAATGATTGTCGATAGTGACTTCATTGAAACGCTCGATATGTTTGTGAACAAGACTCCAAATCAAAAAATCGCGAAACGCGAATTGCGGAGTCTAGTATACTGGAATTTCTGTCAGTTATTCGATTTGGCGTCGATCATAAGTCGGGCTGAACCGGACGCTAGCGCGTTCCGGCTGATTAGCCGAAGGGCCCACGGTTTGCGGCCCATGTTGTGATCGATGCCTTCGAAATTAAACGCATGGAGGGAACAATTGCGGTCAATTGTTCTACAATGGTATCCACCACCGAAGGGTATCCATCACAGTACGGAACGATCGTGGACAATCGTTCTACAATGAAAGTTTATTCGCTATGAATGGTCTAAATCGTCGACATGTTTTAAGTTGTGGGATCAGTACTTTTCTTGCAAGGCCCGTGTTTGCAATGCTGAACGAAGACAAATTTGCTGAGTCTGCCAACATTTTGGCGGGCGCCACAGATAGTGGGCAAGTTCGCGCTGCGGTCATTTATGCTCGTCTTGGAGAAACGATCTTCCAGCGTGCATTTGGCGAAGCCAAGTCCGTTGATGCGGCTTTCCTCTTAGGCTCGATCTCAAAGCCAATTGCGGTTGCCGCTTTGATGACATTGCTCGATCAAAAGAAATTCGATTTGGATGACGCGGTAAAAAAATACATTCCGGAATTCACCGGAGATGCCAGGGATCGTGTAAAGATCCGGCATTTGCTAACCCATGTGTCTGGGCTTCCGGATCAGTTGCCAGAGAATGCGGTTCTGCGCAAGAATCATGCGCCTTTTTCAGCATTCGTGAAGGGAGCCATTAGTGTCCCATTGCATTTTGAGCCGGGAACTCAATACGAGTATTCGAGTATGGCCATTGTGCTTGCGATCGAAATTGCTCAAAGGATTTCAGGAGTCGAGTTTCAGGAGTTTATTGACAAGTCCGTTCTTCAGCCTCTCGGCATGCGGCATTCGGCCTTTGGGATGGGGCGATTGAGGCCAGAGGATACGATGCCATGTCAAGTGGAATTCGGTGCAGTTGAGGCTGGCGGCGGTTCACCGGATACCCGAGATTGGGATTGGAATAGTGCTTATTGGCGCGGGCTCGGTGCACCATGGGGCGGTGCTCATGCTTCTGCCTCGGACGTAGCACGCTTCCTTGAGGAGTTTTTGCATCCCTCAGGAAAAATGTTTAACCCGCGGGTCGCTAGGCTGATGATTCGCAATCACAATCCTGTGGGCTTAGAGTCACGTGGACTTGGATTGGATGTTGGTATGAGTGCCAACTGTCCCAATTGTTCTGACAAGACGTTTGGCCATACCGGCTCCACGGGTACAATTGCATGGGCCGATCCTGAGCGAGACCGGGTTTGTGTGGTACTGACAACGTTACCAGCGGGCTCGATGAAAAATCATCCTCGCCAAATCGCGTCAGATCGCATCGCGGCTATCGTAGACTGAAGGTAGTTTGAAAGCAGGCCACTTGTAGCTTGGGACCATTGTCCCGAGCATGTTTCGATGGTCGGACGGACAGATGGTCCCATCCTACTTAAGGCCATAAACGTGAGACGACCTCTTTGTGCTGCGGTTCGTTTAGGCTTTTTGACTAGAGTATTGGAGAGTTTTTTTATTCAACCTTTCTCGTCTCGCTTATTAAATTTGATGATTTCCAAAAAATCACTGTCACCTTGCGTGCCTGAATTCCAACTAACTATCGATAGAACGATACTGTTTGGAAGATAGAATAAGGGGAAAACGATGATAGATTTGACCGGTCAATCGGATGCAGTAATTTGGGACCGCGTCATCGCGAATGAAATGGCAGCGTTTGAAGAAGTCGTTGCGAAGTACCAGGGAACCGTGGTTGCAGTTGCCTTTAGCCAATGCGGCGATTTCGCAGCAAGCCAGGATATTGCTCAAGAAACGTTTCTAGCTGCATGGAGCTCGCGGGAGCAATTGCGTGAACCGGAAAAACTTCTGGGCTGGCTATGCTCGATCGCCCGACGGCTTGCTGCGGGTGTTTATCGATCTCGTGCCCAGCACCCTGCGATTTCAATGACTGATGGTTCGGACCCATTCAACCGGGCTAAGGAACCGATTGACACCATGATTTCTCGTGAAGAAGAGGAGCTGGTTTGGAGCTCACTTGCAGAATTGCCCGAATCCTATCGCGAGCCGTTGGTTCTCTTCTACCAAGAGTCGCGTTCGGTTCAGGAAATTGCTCGTACGCTCGATATCTCGATCGATGCCGCAAAACAGCGATTGAGTCGTGGCCGTGATATGCTTCGCAGTTCGATGGCGGAAACCGTAGAAGGGGTTCTAGTACGTGCCCGACCTGGCAAGGCGCTAACGCTTCGGATCATGACCGCCGTCGCTGGTTTTTCTGCAAGCTCCGCGATTAGTAGTAAAGCTATTGCATCGGGTGTTGCGAGCTCGATTTCGGGCACGGTTGCCGGCAAGACGGTTGTAAGTGTGGCTGGAGGTGCTACTGCTGGATTTTTGGGTGGAATGCTTGGGGCGGCAGGAGGACTGCTGGGTGCATATGTCGGCGTCAAATTGCCAGCCTTAAACGCACCCACGATGACCGAGCGGCGGTTATTGGAAAAAGCAGGCATAGTCACCATGACGACAGGGGTGGTCTATACCGTTATGGTCGTTTTGTTGTCGTTGTCGATTGCATCTCGCATTGCTTCGATGAGCACTTTCTGGATTATGTTTGGAGCCCTACAGATCTCCTTCTTTGCGATCATTTTCGGTCACAGCTTTTTCGTCCATCGCAAGATCAAGCAGATTCGGGCTACGGTTCGCGAGGTAGATGATCCAAATCCATCGCGAATGCGCAGCTGGGTCAATCAACAGAAATTGATCTACAAAGGTCGTTCGTACCAGAGCAAATCTTGTTTTCTCGGATTGCCATGGATCGACATTCAGGTTTCGGATGCTTGTGGCGATGGGATGCCTAAGCCCAAGACAGCCCATGGTTGGATAGCGATTGGAGATCGCGCAAACGGCGTTTTGCTCGGTATCGGTGGCATAGCCCGAGGGCTGGTCGCATTTGGTGGATTTGCCTATGGTGGAATCGCGATTGGAGGTCTTGCGATTGGCCTGCTTGGCATTGGAGGAGGAGGGCTTGGAGCGATTGCTATCGGAGGAGGCGCCATCGGCTACCAAGCATTCGGCGGGGGAGCCATCGGCTGGGACGCATGCGGTGGCGGAGCAATTGGCTGGCATTCGGCAGCTGGAGGCGGAGCACTTGCCCGTCATGTCGCGTTTGGTGGTGGTGCCTTTGCGATTGACTTTGCTGCGGGGGGAGGTGGCAGTGCGGCATCGTTCAATACAGCCGAAGCCAAAGAAGTTGTTCGAATCGAGACTTATCGCTGGCTACTCGAATTGCAGATCCAAAATCCGCATATCTTTTGGATCGTCATGATTGTTGGAACGCTTGCGTACAGCGTGCTGCTAATTGCTACGATGCAGCTGATGTATGTTCGTACCACAGTAAGCGGTGATCCTAACTCCCCTTAGGATAGATACAGTCGTGATCGACCCTGAAAGGGTCAAAGCAATTAGCCGGTGGTTGAGCGCAGCGACACCACCGGATGACGAAACGCCACGATGCACCGACCCCAACGGGGTCGCAGAAGACAGACTTGTTGCTGGGACCCCGTTGGGGTCGGCGAAATCACGACTCAACGTTGTCCGGGGGTGCGCTGCGCGACCCCCGGCTAATGGCTATAATCCCTACGGGATGAAGGCAAGAGCACCATTTCATTGTGCAAGAGTACGAAAACGAACGAAAGATGTGGGTATTGATGAGGATTTTAGCTCAATATCTCCTGGACCACGCGACCATGCTGACCATCGAGTATCGAGCCGGGACCGCTCGGTCGCGTAAAAGTAACTTCAGTGGCATTCAGCCCAAACAAGTGCATCACGGTCGCGTGAAAATCCGAGTGACGGACGATATCCTTGACCGCTTTATGGCCAAAATCATCTGTTTCGCCATAAACACAACCGGCTTTAATCCCACCGCCGGCAAACCACGAGCTGAAACCGAATGTGTTGTGGTCCCGCCCTATGTTTTTCTCATTTTGAATCACCGGCAAACGCCCCATTTCGCCGCCCCAATGAACTAACGTTGTGTCGAGCAATCCGCGATCCTTCAAATCCCGTACCAATGCAGCCGATGGCCGATCGATCTTGCGACAAGCCTTGGGTAGTGCTTTGTCGATGCCGCCATGATGATCCCACTGTTGAGTCGAAGTATAAAGCTGGACAAATCGCACGCCCCGTTCAACAAGCCGACGAGCGATCAAGCATCGCGAGCCGAACTCCCGCGTCTCTTCTTCTTCTAGACCATAGTCACGACGAGTTGCTGCAGTCTCCTGGTTCAAGTCGAGCGCTTCCTTGGCTGAAGTCTGCATTCTGGCCGCTAGTTCATAAGTCGCAATTCTCGCGGCAAGATCGGATTCACCTGGCCGCTCGGCCAGATGTCTCGAATTGATGCCCTGCAAATAATTAAGGTACTGACGCTGCGGCTCGCCAGCAAACCTCGCCGGTGCATCGAGGTTCAGAATACGCGGTTCCTTGGGACGCATAACTGTACCTTGATAGGTCGATGGCAGCCAACCGTTTTGCCAACAGTCTGTACCCAACACCGGCAACCCACCGGGATCTGTCAGCACCATATAGGCGGGCAAATTGTCGGCTTCACTCCCGAGTGCATACGTCAACCAAGCACCCAGAGTTGGTCGACCACCGGTAATGCGACCATTGTGCAATGAGTAGATCGACTGGCCATGGTTGTTAACGCCTGTTTGCATCGAACGCACTAACGTGATGTCGTCGGCGATGGTTCCCAACCGCGGCAACAGCTCACTCAGTTCAAGACCCGATTCGCCATGTCGCGACCATTTCCAAGGTCCATACCATAGCTTCGCCGAGGATTCCGCAGCGTTATCGTACTTGATATCGCCAGGAAAATTCTCCATGTGCCGCTTGGCGAGTTCCGGCTTACGATCACAAAGGTCGAGATGCGAAGGCCCGCCTTGCATGAAAAGAGAGATCATCGCTTTACACTGCGGCTGACGCGGCGGTCGCTTGGGCGTAAGATCGAAGACTCTCTGCTGAGTGATCGGTTTTTCCGGCTCCGCACGCGCTTCTCGTGCAGTCAAATAAGATAACGCAATCGAAGAAAGGCTGAATCCCTGTGCGGCCAAAAAATGTCGGCGCGAAGCGTCGAATCCGGATAGGCTCTCTGAATTCGCGTTGTCGGAATTAGTCCTGCCCGGCAGGCAGGACCTACTGGCGTCGTCTGAATTAGTCCTGCCCGGCAGGCAGGACCTACTAGTTTTTGCTGGCATCGGTTCAGTCCACATACAGGAAACGGTTCGACGAAAAGAGTGCCTGACACAACAGCGTCAGCGCTTGAAGTTCCGGTGAGTTCGTAACGACGGATTTATCTTTATCCGATGGCTTGGGACTGGCAGCAACTGCGTCAGCGACCTGCTGAAAATGTTGACGCTGAGTTATCAAATGTGTCACGCCGGCTTGAAGTTCGGTGTCATTCGGCGGAGCACCGAACGCCAATGTCCAAGCATGGATCATCTGTGCGGTAGGATCGCTACCCATATCGCGCAACACCCGATTGGCAAATCTCTCGGCCAGGGTCAAGATAACTTCGTTGTTCATCATCAACAAAGATTGAGTCGCTACGGTCGACGAAGCACGACGATCGCAATTGGGGCTCATGGCCGCCAAGTCAAATGGCTCGAGCATCCCCAACGGCATCGATCGGCGAGCTTGGATGTAGATGCCGCGTCGAAATTTGACAGGAGTATCTTCCCCTTTCGAAACCATAATGCCATTGCCATCCCGTGTCGCGGACCCGACGACGATCTGCCCCACTTCATCCGGATTCACTTTTGAAGATGGTCCAAACATGAGGTTGGTCCGCATTCCCGAAACCTCCAACATCGCATCACGAATCGCTTCGGCCTCGAGTCGCCGAACTGACATTCTTCCCAAAAAGCGGTTCTCTGAATCCGTATCGCTTTCGGACCGCATCGACGACTGCCGATACACTTCCGAACGCACAATCTGGCGATGCATTTCTTTCAAACTCCAACCGCATCGAACGAATTCGTCAGCCAGCCAATCAAGCAGCGCTGGATGTGTGGGTGGCTCACCCAAGCGACCAAAATCGCCCGGAGTTGGAACAATGCCGCGGCCGAAATGATGCATCCAGAATCGGTTGACCAGCGTTCTTGCAACTAGCGGATGCTGACCACTAGTGAGATGCTTGGCAAACGCCAGTCTGCGGCCAGTTGTTGGAATCTGTGGATCGTCGTCCGGCAATGAGCAGGGTGGCAGTACGCTCAAATCGCCAGCGGCAACTTCATCGCGAGGCTGCTGCAAATCGCCGCGAGAAAAGCGATAGGTAACGGGTTTGTTTCCTGGCACTTCAGTTAGGCAAGCGATAAAGTTGTCTGGTGGCCGCTTAGTTTTTGCCGCCGAAAGAAGCTCTTCAAATTTTTTGTTGTGATCGGCGATACGTTTCGGCTCATACAACGTCGCACTACCGCGATCCACTTTTAAGCGTGGGTAATTTTTGAGAATCTGTAGGTGTGCTGCCGTGCGTTTGTCGGCTGCTGTCGCCTTGGCCTCGCGTGCTAAGGGCTGCTGGTCCCCCTCGAGCGCAAGGACAACTTTTTCAAAAATGTCGTTGACGATTTCGTCGAGCGCCGCCGTCCGTTGACCGTTGATTTCTTGGACTGCTTTCTCAACCTCTGCGGCAGCTATATGTTCCTCAGGCGTCCACAGATTGACCTGCCGCGATGCGTGATCCCGCCATTTCTTCCAGTCGAGCGCCGGCTCAAAGATTGCCCGAATGCGGTAATAATCGTGATGCGAAATTGGATCGTAACGATGAGAATGGCATTGAGCACAGCCAACGGTCATCCCCAACATCGTGGTCGAAACTATCTTGATCGTCTCCGCCACGACTTCGTTGCGAGCGGTGTTCTGGTCGCCGACGTCGCCCGTCCCGTCTGGTGCTGTTCGCAGGAATCCGGACGCTGTCAGTCGTTCGACATCTTCTACGTTCAAATTTTGATAGGGCTGCGCGACAAGTTCGTCGCCGGCTAGTTGTTCGACAATAAACTCGTTGAAGGACTTATCTCGATTTAGAGCACGGATGACATAGTCGCGATAGCGAAAGGCCCAAGGGCGTTCACGGTCGTTCTCCGTATATCCGTCGCTATCCGCGTAGCCAGCTGTATCTAGCCAATGTCGGGCCCAGCGTTCACCATACTCTGGTGCGGCCAGCAACTCCTCCACCAAGCGATCGTACGCATCTGGAGCCTCGCTCTTTACAAAAGTCGCCACTCGATCTGGTGCGAGCGGTAATCCCAATAGATCGAAGCTTAGTCGGCGGGCTAATGTGGCTCGGTCAGCCTGTAGTGAAAAATCGAGACCTCGCGATTCTAGTTCACTTAACAAAAAATTATCGATGGGGGTTCGGACTCGATCTGCATTACGGACAACGGGCAATGCGGGACGTCGCACGGGTTGAAAGGCCCAGTACCCACGTTCCTCCTCGGTCCAGTCGGCTTCAACGGTTATTTTGGCAGGTTCTGGCCTGGCAACTCTTGCCCCTTGATCGATCCAACGGCGCAAGACTTCCTTTTCCACGTTGGAGAGTTTGCCTTTGGGAGGCATTTCCTCAGAATCGATGCGATTCCACAACAAGCTCTCCTTAGAATTGCCGGCCACGATTGCGGGTCCTGATTCTCCGCCGACGAGTAAAAGTCGGGCAAGGCGACTATCGAGCCCACCTTCGCTCTTGTCTTCTTCACCATGGCATTGGAAGCAGTGTGCCTTAAGTATCGGGCGCACGTCGCGTTCGAAAAGCAACTCCGGATCGCTCGCGAAGCTCATCGCTGATGTGCTGGCTAGCAACGCAATCAGCCAAATAGATTGTCGCATTACGAAGCTCTGGGGTGGGTAGGAAAGGGTTAGGCAGGCACTGCTATTATGGAAATAGTGTAGTTTAGGTATTATAGACACAGTGTAGGCTCAGTCTCTAGAGTCCTTGACGCAAAACGTAGCTTAGGCTTCCAGCCTGAGATTCCAGGATTATACCTCACAGATGCCTATGCTACGTTTAGAAACAGAGCTTAGCCTAATAGTACTATAATCCAGCCGGTCAAGCCGGCGGTTTTTTCGTAATCCCGCAAGCCTGCTTGGGCCGCCTAAGGTTCGGGGTTTAATCAAATCGCTTCAATTCTATGATCGGACCGAATCTGGGCTCTGCCTCGACTAGCCTTGCCAACTCGGTATCCACAACGCCGTGTCGAGCAGCTTCAGCAAGAGTCCAAGTTGGATCGCATTCGCATTGCTTCATGAGAATGAGGCGATCCGCTTCGATGATCTTCCCGAGTAACCAGGCAAGGGTGTCTGAAGTTGTACTCCAATCGCATTTGGGTAGCCATGAACTTGGTATCAAACCACACGTGTTTCGACTGTAAAACGAAGAAACGCGCACCCAAAACACACCGGGCACTGTTTCCATTTGCGTTGCTTTTTCTAGGTCCTCGCGACTGTCGATCGCTTGGTTCGAGGGGAAAATCTCCTTTGCGATGGCCCAAGTATGATCCAGAAGCTCGATACACCGCCAATGCATTTCTGTATCGTCAAGCTTCGAATAAATCCGATGAGCTGTTCGCATCGTCTCTACTAGGTCGCCACCACCAACCAAAAGCCAAACCTGAGCGTTTTCATATTTGCCCAGGACCGAATGCAACTGCCTTTCAAAACCATCCGGCTGAAAGAGTGTCGCGCCACCAACTTTGATCACTATACGTTCCGTCACACTCCTATTCCTCACTCAACTCTTCGGAAGCAAGTGTCGCGATGGCATATGCGGGAGCGCATCGCGACAGTTCTGGGCCCAACAATTCTTGCAATCGAATGCGTTCACCATCCCAACCGCAGGCGGCCAACGTGGATTCGACCAGGAAATCTCCATGACCGCTAATCGCGATGCATTCGAAAGCGTGAGGACTAGAATTGTTTCCTTTCGGAGCCTGAAGAGCCGAATTTTTTGATTGCTTCGATTGTTTTTTAGTAGCGGATGCTGAAAGTTTCGCAAAGGCCTTGGCGATCAGCTTGGTTTGCGCTGCAGCAATTTGCTCTGCGATACGATCGATGTCGGTGTCAGAAATTGTGGAACCGTCCTCGCCAACGATACGTGCCAAACGATATCTTGCAGCATTGCGTGTAGCGGGTTTGTTATCAGCCGTTTCGCAGTTGTTAGGCTCGTCATTCAACTCGCGCAGCCAAAGATAGACGTCACGGATGGTAGCGAACTGCTCGTTCATGACGGGGCACAACGAACCGAAGAGTGTCACTTCGTTAACGATTGCAGCGACGTTAGATCGCTCGACCCCCGTGTAGACCAACGCGCCCGCTTGAAGACGCTGGGAATCAGTTCGGGCTTCCAACTCGATCTTCCCGTTGCGGATGGGGATCAGATCCGTGGTTGTCGATCCGGTATCGACCAGCAGACAAGATCTGTTGCCGATGAATCGAATTGCGAATCTAGCAAGCCCATGCCAATTGGATGCGGAGACACTCCACGGATCGCGAGCCGATTGCGACACAGTTTTCCACGTTCCATCGACACAATAGACGCGAACCATCGAAGCTGGAAGGATGGATGTTAGCTGTTCAAGAATGTTTGCAACGCCTTCTGCTCGTGTCGCAAAGCAATCGGCAAGTTCACCGGTCATCGTAACTGCAACTCCACTAAATGCTGGGCATTCATCGAGCAATTTGCCTAACGAGATCCCGAGTGTCCTCCATTCCCGCCACATTGCGAACCCTACGCTCCGAGACCAGCCGGAAGTATGAGCCGCTTTGAGATTCGCGCCACCAATGTCGATCCCAACCCACGGATCGCGGAGATTTGAGTCTGATTGCAGAACAAGGCAGGATTTGGAAACAGTCACAGAGGTAAGCAATGCAATGGGGCAGAAATAAAATGGAGTCTAAGGACCGTTCGAGAAACAACTGTCGTAGCTGGACTCGCAAGAGTTCAGTATTGGCCGCGTTTGCTCCGAAGTCCTACGACTCCGGCTACAAAGCAGGCGTTTGCTCCGAAGTCTTGCGACTCCGGCTACGAAGCAGGACACTTTTTTAGTCAAACGTACTTAAACGATGAGCATGCAATCGCCGTAGCTGTAGAAACGATACTCTTGTTCGATGGCTTTTCGGTACGCTTCCAAGATCAAGCCTCGATTCGCAAACGCGCACACGAGAACCAAGAGACTGCTACGTGGCAAATGGAAATTGGTGAGCATCACGTCGACAGCCTTGAATTGGTGACCCGGCCGAATAAAGATATCCGTTTGTCCACTCCATGGAACCAGCGAACCGCCCCCGGAAAGGGCGGCGGTCTCGAGCGTTCGTACCGACGTCGTGCCAACCGCAACAATACGTCCACCTTCGGAACGGCAACCAGCTAATCGCTTTACAACAGGCTCCGTGATTTGCGCATACTCGCTGTGCATTTTATGTTCAGCTAATCGAGCAGTTTGAATGGGGCGAAATGTTCCCAGTCCGACATGCAATGTCAATGAGACCAATGCAACTCCGGCCGAGCGAATGCGCTGTATTAAATCCTGAGTAATATGAAGCCCTGCGGTAGGCGCAGCAACGGAACCAGGATTTCGGGCGTAGACAGTTTGGTAACGATCTTTGTCCATTGTGGTCATTTTGCCGTCGCGGATATAAGGCGGCAACGGCACTCGACCATTGGTCTCTAGCAGCTCCAGCCATGGAATTTCTGGCTGTGGTTTTAACAACATGTGGCCGCGCTCCGAGCCAGCGACAACAACCAGTTTTTGATTTTCTCGCCCTTCGGGATCGCGGATTACGATCTCCTCACCAGGAAGCATATAGCCGCGTGTTTTGCAAATGAGCTCTGCAACCCCGTTTTCTTCGCGGAGAAAGAGACCTTCCCATCGGCCACCTGTCTGAGCCCGGAATCCAATGAGTCGTGCAGGGATAACTTTGGAGTCGTTAACCACCATTGCATCGCCAGCTCGCAAAAAGGACGGTAGGTCCCGGACTGACACGTGATCAATGTGTCCAGTTGCTCTATGGATGACCATCATCCGCGAATCGGTGCGATTTGTGGTCGGCTCCTGTGCGATCAGTTCACGCGGTAATTCGAAATCATATTCATCCAATTCGCTTGGTGTTTTTTTGTGGGGCGCTTTGGCGCTGTTTGATCGTTCGGTCACGAAGCGTCATCCGAAAGGCATTGTGGGTGCGAAAGCAAGTGCGCTAAAGGTTAGCAACAAGCACTGCCTACGAGGAGGGCAGTTTGTTGTGCATTTTGTAAAGTTCCACTGCGTCGTCGTAGATTTCCGCAGCTGCGTTCAAATGAGGCAGCACATGATAAAACAGCTCCTGCAATACGTTGTTGGCCTGATCTTGATCATAATCATCTGGATTTTTGAAAAGGCGAATCAATGAGCCAAGTTCTTCTTGCCAATCGGTCATGTGAAATACAAACTTCCCGCGATCTGATTCGTAGTTGTTGATTTCCTTTGCGGAAGCCATCTCATTGAAGAACGATAGTAGCTTTCTTTCTAGTGAATTCGTATTAGTAGTCGACATCTGAAATCTCCGAAATTCTTTTGCGCCACTCAGCAGTCCTTGCCAGAATATCCGCGCCGGATTTTTCACCCACATGCGATGCTAACCGTTCGACTTCGGCAATTCGAGTCGCCAGTTCATTCCGAATGTGAGGTCCCGAACCCGGTCGGGTAAGTTTGGCAATATGTGATTCAATTCCCGCGTTCGAACCTTCGCCAATTAATCCCTCAATCCGTTTTAGTGCTTGTTTGCGTGTGATCGCCATACTCACCATTCCGGAGCTTGGATTCAACCCGCGACTACGAGCCGCGTTCTCCATAAGTATAACCGCTTCGTTTGCAAATGCACCTGTTCCACCCTCTGGGCAACTCCGGATCCTTGATGCCTATTGATGACCATCATCCGCGAATCGGCACGATTTGTGGTCGGCTCCTGTGCGATCAGTTCACGCGGTAATTCGAAATCGTATTCATCCAATTCGCTTGGTGTTTTTTTGTGGGGCGCTTTGGCGTTATTTGATCGTTCGGCCACGAAGCGTTATCCGAAAAGTAATGGGGAGTGTGAGCAGGCGATAAAAGGTGCTGTTACATGGTAAATCTAAAGCGAGCTGCTCATGAAGTGTAGATTGGGACATCTTCCCAATCAATTCCATTCAGCTTAGCCCAGAATATTCATTAGCCCCAGGGTGTTAGCGCGGATTATTTATAACCCGGATCGTGTTATGAATCCCAGAACTGTGCGTTCGAAATCCTCCTGCGCCAGAAAAATTCAGGAAAAAATCTGCCTTCCGCAAAATGCGGCCTTTACGGGACTTGCGTTCACCTTGCTGGCCTTTAAAGCGATATTATCTTGCAGAATACGAATTCGTTCTTGACTTGCGCTTTTCAACTGCAATTAATTATTGGAATTGACTGTTGCGTTTGCTTCTCTTCTGGGGTCCGCACATGAAACCACAAGCTCACCAGCTCACCAGCTCACAAGTTCACAAGTTCACCAGTTCACAAGTTCACAAGTTCACAAGAAGGACGCGAACGCGCGTACGCGATTTTGGTAGAAATGGGCATGCTTGCCTCATTCCTGGCGGGATCGTGCAAACTCAGTTGGAAAGTAGGGCTGTGACGTCCAGAGGTTTTACGCTAGTCGAATTATTGGTTGTAGTAACAGTCATCGCGGTCGTTGCTGCTCTCTTGTTACCAGGTGTCCAATATTCGCGCGAATCTATGCGGCGATTCGCATGCGTGAACAAATTGCGGCAAATTGCTATCGGTATAGCAAATTATGAAAGTGTGCATCGGAGCTATCCGCTCGCTGTTGGCGGTAACGGTAGTTTTCTTGTCACCATTTTGGGGTTTGTGGAGAATCAGGCTTTAGAAGAAAAAATTGAGCGATTTTGGAACGAAGGCGGCAGGATGAGTGGTTTCAACTTTGCGTGCCCGCTTTATCATTGTCCAAGCGATCCAGGTCCTCAATTGTTGGGATTTGGTGCGGCGACAAATTACAATGGCAGTTCAGGGTCATGGTTGGTCGAGGCAAATGGTTACGATGGCATTTTTCAGCCTTCTTTTGGCAATAAAAAACCCGGGATCGTTCGAATCAAAGACGTAACACATGGATTGTCGGCAACTTCCTGTGTCGCAGAGGTAATTCATGCAAATGGATCTCCGGATCGCATGCGAACTGCATGGAATACGCCAACTGGTCGTAATATTAATCGAAGAGCATTTTCGGATCTCTGTCGCAGCATACCTCAAAACGCTATTACATTCGGTTGGCAGGGAGATTTGGGAATGAAGGGCGTCCCATGGGCCCACGGAGGAAATATGTTCACACTTTTCAACCATGTTTGCTGTCCGAATTCGCCAAGCTGCTTAAATGAAGGAGGGCTCGCGGATGGTGCAGCTTCTGTATCGAGTTTTCACGGCGTTTTTTGCAACCTTGCATTTGCGGATGGTCATATAGCTTCGGTTGATTCCGCGATAGACCCTGACGTTTGGTTTTCTTTTGGTTCGTGTTACGATAGCCCTTAGTTTGAGAGGTTTTACGATGAGAGTTAAGTTTCGATTGGTAATTTTGGCGTCGATCATAAGTTGGGCGGACGGAAATAGCTACTAGCTTTTTTTTGGTTGAGTTGTCGTTTGCTAATTGTTTTGTTGCGATGGAAGTACTTAGCCGAAGAAAGCAAGTGCGCTAGAGGTTAGCAACAAACACTGCCATGTCTACTTTGAAATACTCCGCGAGAGCACGGATCATCTGACGACTGAATCGTTTCTTACCGGAAAGAACTTCGGACAGAGAGGATTTTGGCAATCCTGTTGCTGTGCAAAATTCTACCTGCGAAACACCTTTCGCTTCCATCAGGTGACGAAGCATATCGGCATCCGATGCTGGCTCGATTGTTTCATGATTGTACTCATACGTTTCAACGAGATCGCTCAAGGCGTCAAGATATAATTCCTCACCTTGATCGAGTTTGCCTTTGGCGAGAATTCTGTCCATCACTTGCCCTGCTACTTCCAGATGATCAGGTGAACGGATCGATGCAAGTGGAAAAGCCGTTACCAAATCGAGATACGTATCTCGATCTTTTGTCTTCAAGCCGTACTTCGTCTTACTTGTCAATGTTTTTTCTCCTCGGGGATGGCGTGACTGCCGTCTCGTTGTGCCTTATTTCCTACCTCTTGCGCGACATGTCCATTTCTTAGCGCGGTAATTGAATTATCGTTATGGCTTTTGCGAGTACTGGATAGCCGTTCAAGAAATCCTTGGGCTGTCCATGACCATAGCACCGTGTCGAAGTGCCAACACGGGGTCGGACCAGGTTGGTATGAATTCTTGCGCCACAAAGCCTTTGTAGCCTGTGTCAAGAATCGCCTTTAGAATTGGCGGATAGTTGATCTCTTGAGTTTCGTCCATTTCAGCGCGGCCTGGATTGCCTGCCGTATGGTAGTGGCCTATCAACGGATGATACTTTTGGATTCGGCGAATGACATCTCCGTTCATGATCTGCACATGGTAGATATCGAAAAGCAGTTTAAAGTAAGGGGAATCCATCCGTCGTACCAATTCAAAACAACGTTCGACATCGTCGCCAAAATAGCCGGGGTGTCCTTTCATTGGGTGGGAGCTGTCTCGTGAGTTAAGGTGTTCCAAAACGAGTGTTATTTTGTTCTTTTCCGCGTGGGCGATGACTTGCTTCCAGCAATCGAGGCAATTCTTTTCAGCCGTTGCGTCGGGCATATTGGGGACCCGCATACCGGTAAATGTAATAACGCTCGGGGCTTTCGATTCGACTGCGATATCGATGCTCTTGGTCAGCTTCTCGATACATTCGCGATGGTTTGCCGTATCCGCTGGTCCCTTGGCAAATCCATGACTGCCGACCAAGGCGATCTTCAGGCCCTTTTCGAGTGCCAAGGGATAAAACTTTGCATCGACCCCCTCGATCGCTTCGATCCCAATTTTGACACAATGATCGATCAGTTCGGGGACCGGCATGGGATTGAAACACCAACCCATAACCGACTGGCGAATGAGTTTGTTGGTAACCTTGAAATCAGCAGGCACAGAATCCTTGGGAGCCTGAATTGCAGCCGCATTAGCGTTTTGGGATGCTAGTGAAATGCTGGAAACGGTCGCGGATGCCAAAAGTGATCTTCGTGAAAACAAAGAAATGTCATCGGATGGCAGTTTTTTCATGTCGAAGTTCTTTCAATCAGGCAGGTAACATCGCTTACGATTAATGCGATTTGGAGATAAAACGCAAAACGTAGCTGAATTCGCGAGAATTCAGGAATGCACTGAATTCTTGCGAATTCAGCTACGACAACATTGGGATTGTTCACGACGCTGGGGGCTTTGGCAGGCGAATAGAGTCAGTTACAATCATCAGCTTCGATTGTACACAATCCTCCGAATAGCAGTGCAACACATGAAGAGTCTACAAAACTACTTTCCAAGTATTCGAATAGCCTGTTTTGCCGGTTTTATTCCCCTAACGTCTCACTTGGTTACTCGTGAAATCGCTTACTCCCACGAATCCAAAATGCAGATTGAAACAGCTCCGTTCGGTAAGACTTCCGACAGCCAAAATGTCACGCTTTATACGCTTACGAACGCAAGTGGAAATACGGTCCAAATGATCGACTATGGCGCGATTGTTGTCTCGATCAACGTTCCGGATCGAAGTGGAAAAAAAACCAATGTGACTGCGGGCTATTCGTCGATCGACGGGTATCTCCAGCGTCATCCCTATTTTGGATCGACGGTAGGGCGATTTTGCAATCGAATCGCGAAAGGCAAGTTTTCAATTGATGGCACTGCCTATTCGCTCGCTATTAACAACGGGCCCAACCACTTGCATGGTGGGACAGTGGGTTTCGACAAGCTCATGTGGAAAGCCGCCGAAATAAAATCAGCGAATAGTGTCGGGCTCCGGTTTTCCCTGATTAGCCCCGATGGACAAGAAGGGTATCCTGGCAAACTCACCGTTTTTGCCGAGTATGTTTGGGACAATGACAACAAATTGTCTATTCACTTTACTGCAACCGCCGACAAAGCGACTCATGTCAACTTGACGAATCACGCTTACTTTAACCTTTCCGGCGCGAACAGCGGTACGGTTTACAATCACGAGTTGACGCTGTCCTGCAATAAGTTCTTACCGGTTGACGAGAACATGATACCGCTCGGGCCGCTTAATCCAGTAGCAAACACACCCTTGGACTTTACTGGCAAGCGCGCGATTGGCGATAGAATTGCCGAATTAAAGCAAACCAATGGCTATGACCATTGTTTTGTGGTCAATGGGCAAGCGGGGCAACTTCGCCCAGCCGCGACGGTAATCGATCCCGCAAGTGGTCGAACGATGGAGGTCTTGACCACCCAACCGGGCATCCAGCTCTATTCCGGTAATTTTTTGAGTGGCGGCGCGGACAATGCTGGTTTCAAGCAGCACGAAGCTTTTTGTTTGGAGACGCAGCATTTCCCAGATTCTCCGAATCAGACTTCGTTTCCATCGACGCTTCTCAAACCAGGGCAGACACTCGACGAAACCACAACTTACAAGTTTGGGGTCGCCAAGTAAGAATCGCTCGATAAACTCGATAGCCAATGAATAATCCGCGCTAACGCGGATTATTCATAGCTAGTCACGGAATTTGGTCTTTTCGGAATTGTGGTGGAATTTTGAGCGAAGCAGCGATTATTCGCTCGTTGAGTCCAGAACT
>JAYTVM010000294.1:0-18462 GCA_043743995.1 Pirellula sp.
AACGAATTGGTTACCACCAATGTCCGAATCATCGCCGCAACCAATCGTCCCCTCGAACAAATGGTGAAACAGAATGAGTTTCGGGAGGATTTGCTGTACCGATTGAATGGTTTCACGATCGAACTACCTCCGTTAAAAGAACGTCGAGAGGACATTCCACTTTTGCTTGAGTATTTCCTTCGCCGCGCAAAGTCTGAGATGGGCAAGAAGGACATCCTGGGGATTGCGCCCGAGGCTTACCACTTTCTGCTCAAATACGATTGGCCAGGCAACGTTCGGCAGCTTCAATCGGTAGTGCGTCAATCGATGATCAACACAACTGGAACTGTTATCGGGACAGACAACTTACCACCGTTTGTTTGCACGCCATCCGATACAATGGTTGGGCCCGCACCAACGGCAAATGTCATCCCAATTGAAGATGCAACGTCGAACGTATTGACTCAAGAACCAATCGATGACGAAAACCAAGTAGCTCATCAGAACCCTGACGAAGCGTGGCTGGCAACCGTCGATGATTTTCAACTTTTTAAATTCATCGACGAGAAACTAGCGCTTGGATCAACCAACCTATACGCCGAAGCGTTAGAGCACATGGAACGTCGATTGTTCGCCAGAATTCTAGATGTGGCTGGAGGAAATCAGTCCAAAACCGCTGAAATACTCGGTATCACACGCGGTAAAGTTCGAGATCGGATTGCCTCCTTTGGCATCCAACTCGAACGCACGGTGACCGTTGGTAAACCGTAGTTTCATTTAAGCGAGTGGCCTACTGAAAAATCCCAGTGCGTTGCTGCCCCATTCGGCCTGAAAGGGCAGCACCCATCATGGTCGATACGCTCAATTCGGTTTTGCACTTTCGGCCATTCAGGGCGAACTGGTTTTATTCGATGACTATCCTGGGCGGCGCTCCAGCAAACCGCGATGCAATCCAGGAATGTACGACTCAGCGGCGGAACTTCGTGAAAGGATTGAAACGAGCATGTGGCTTTTCGAAAAGTGGAAGGTCAAAACGGACTGAAGACTAAATCGGACTTGCCAGTTACTTGCCAGAACATTTGGCCCATGATGGAACATTTCGATCCACTTGGCTTATCCGCAGATAACGATCCGCTAGCCACATACCGCTCCCGCTACAATGAGTCGACTTCTCTGTTTTTTGCCGCCGAGCATGCTCCCCGAGCAAGCCCCTGGCTTCATGCCAGGGGTGTTGACCATCCCTTCTAGAGAAAAGGTAACCATCCCCCGAAATAAATTCGGGGGCATTGTACTAGGCGTCCAGCAACGCGATTGGTCTGTTCCGAGCGCAACGACCCAATCGAAGGGGGAGGCTAAAGGCCCATTAAAAATTCGGGGTTGACATGCAATTTTTGGGTGTCCCGTGGGATACGTTTTGTTCCGTCCCCTGGCCGGCTTGCCCGGCAGGAAGGCGAGTTTTGCAATTAGCAGAGAATGGTCCATCTAACCGCTCCCCTGACCAGCTTGTCTGGCAGTAAGCCAAGTTTCACCAGGGATAACTTCCGTTCCGGTTGGGCAACCAGTTCGTCCCAAGTTAGCCCATTTACCACATCCGCCCCCAACTGAAAGCCTCGCACTCGATCCGATTCGTCATCGCGTCCTGTAAGAAAAAGAATAGGCACTATTGACGTCTTCCGAATCTCCTCGCAGACCCTGAATCCATCCAGTTTAGGGACCATCACGTCCAAGATGACCAGACAAGGCTCGAGATTCGAAAAACTAGTAATGGCGTTTGGTCCGTCGAAGACTAAAACGGAATCGAAACATTCGTTTCGCAGATAAGTCTCCAACAAATGGGCGGTTTTGATGTCATCTTCCACCACCAGAATAGGGCGAGAGCTGCTTAGTTCTATAGTCATTTTTGGTCGCGAGTGTGAAATTGCTAATGATTGCTAATGCGAGTGCTGACTTTTACGAAATCGGCCTCGCAAGTTGGTAATGTGCCTCATGCCCCCAATTCGCAAATCCAAGCCTCCCCTGAGACGCAGCAACTGTGGGCAATCTTACGTAACACGACGTCCAATTCAATGTCGATGATTCGCCGACGCTACTTGCTTCCTGTGCTGCCGCCTTGACGTACGACTCTTGCTCGTCCGGGTCGTTTCGAGCTAGAATACTATTGCAAATCACACGGAAGCGTCTTCCTTCTTAATTCACTTTGGCCTCTCAAGAATCGAATTATGACAAAAAAGAAAACCGCTTTTCCGTCGAAAGCTCTTCCGAGTAAGCAACCAAAAAGTAAAGACGAAAAACCTGCCACGAAACTGACTTTTTCCATTCAAGACGTTGGAGTTGCTGCAGGTTTGATCTGGCAACTACTGAATGAAAAGGGTGAGCTAAAAATGGCCGAAATCAAGAGCGAGATCGATGGCCCTGCAGATCTTGTGGTGGCCGCCGTTGGTTGGCTAGCTCGCGAAGAGAAGCTGCGTATTCGAAACAGTGGTCGATCTGTTATTGTGTCGCTTCACTAAACTCTAGGTCCGGTTGTGATGTCCCAAACAGAAGCGGTGGAAAAAAACATGAAAACGTCTAACCGAGCTTACCTCTGCGCCGTCGTTGGGATCGCATGGTTCAACTCACTTGCGATGGCTGAAACGCTCCAATATGGCAAGAACCAAGGGCAGAAGTTTACTTATGATTTCGATATCGAGGCCGATTCTCCTGGGCAGATCATTAAGTATAAGGGAACAACGCAGTACACTATCGACTCGATGAGTGACGAGCAAATTAAGGTTGCGTTTCAAGGGGGACTACAAGAGTCGGTAATGACAAAGGGAAGCAATTCCAACTTCCCAAAGATCCCGATCGGGCCGATTTTCTCACCTGGGAATGGCGCCATTTTTTCCAACGCAAATTTCATGGGTCGGAATCAAACGATGAATCGGATCACGATGACGCGTCGCGGCAGGGTTTTGGCAATGGAGGGGGACTCGCAATTGCCGTTCCTACTTGGAAACCTCTCTCTCTTGCCCTTCGAGCCCTTGCCTGATAACGATGAAGTAAAGTGGACAGTCGACTTTGGTGTTTCGATCAACTCCGGCGAAAGCCCAACAAAGCGTTTCGGTTTTTTCGCTCCCTTTGGACCCCTTGCAGATCGAGAACCAAAACGGATTCAAACAGCGAGTGAGGTGGCTGACTATTCGGTTCAGAGTAAGGACGATCGAAAAATCGTTGTCAAGAAGTCCTACAAATTGCAAACCGGTGAGACCTTGGACAAGCAGGCAATAGACATCCAAGGCGAAGGCACTTGGGATTTCAATTTAGTGGAGAGTATCCCCGATGCGATGGATATGCGACTTAAAGTTCAACGCACGGAGGATAATGTGTCCGTCACCATCCCAATCACGTTAAAAATCAAGCGAGTACCCCCCGAGGAACTTGAACGACGCGCGACGGAAGCCAAGCAGAAAGCGGCGGATGCGAAAGAGCTGGCGGAGCGACCTTTGACGCAAGCTGAAAAACAGGAACTGCTCGTTGCCCTGAAAGTAAGTGCACCATTTGACCTGAAAAAAGCACTGGACAGACTCGCTTCCAAGACTCCAAAAGAATCCGATCCAGAGATCGCAAATGCAATCGAGAAGTTGTTGAAGAACGAATCGCAAATGGTGATAGATTCTGCCGAAAGAGCGTTGTCGAGTTGGTCCCCTTCGTTTAAGAAGAGACATGAAATCAACAAGCTTTATATGGGGCCGCTTCACGTGCCCTCCACAGATAAACCCGTTGACTCGTCTACTCCGTTGTTTGTCGGGCAAATCGTTCAGGCTCAGGAGTTTGGAAACGTTTGGCAGTCTGCCAAGGTTCAGCGATTGCAAACCGATGGCAAAGTAGAACTGGGCCTATTGATGGCCGGTCGGGTTATTCGTTCGATGGTACTCGCTCGTCGCAATATTCAATTGGCACCGGAGGAAGTCGATCAACCTGATCGACCAAAGGAGCCCGAACTCAAGAGCGACGTTCGAGAGTGGGAGGACCGGACGGGCAAGTTCAAAATAAAAGCAAGCTTCGTGAAGTTGGTCGATGGTACGGTGTATTTAAAGACGGACGATGCCAAGGAGATCAAGGTACCTCTTCAAAAACTCAGCGATACGGATCGAGCGTATGTGAAACTTGCCGAGGAAAACGAAGAAAACCCGTTCTCGCCGTAAACGTCTGTCGGTTTAGTAGCAAAGTTTGCCTGAGCTAGGCCATCGCTCAAGCGTTCGTCCACGCTCTGGCGAGCGTAGCTACGGTCGCCTAGACCGTGGCAAAAAAGGGGACGGCGGGCAAAAAAGGGGACGCAGCTATTTTACAAAAGAGCTGCGTCCCCTGGTATGTCCTGCCCTTTTCCGTCCTGACAGACGCCGCGTCCAACCTGTTGTGCAGAATCCTAATGCCCAAGTTATGTGCCACACAGTTCGTTCAGACGTTCTCGCCTTGGTGTCGTAGAGTGCAATCGATTGAGTTCAACGCAATTCTTGCTCGTTGTTTCTTACGCTTTGATAACGGCGGGTTGTTGAGCTCCAACGCCAATTCCAGCAACACCTTCGCATCGGCCAATTCGTTGAAGTGGAATTTTCTAATCCCTCGGTGATAGTACACCCATGGATTCGTCGGACACAGTCGAGCAGACTCGTCGAAATCACGTTTCGACTCTTCGTTACGCTCCATTCCCGCCAGGGTTAAAGAACGGCCATTCAGAGCGTAGGCAAGAACTATGGTTTGACAGGCTTGGCGGGCCATATCCACGGCTTGATTCAAATCAGCCAAAGCGAGGTCCCAGTCCCCTAACTCGGCTTGAACTTGCCCTCGGGAGCTGAGGCAATCCGAGGTAGGGCCATCCATTTCGATCACTCGAGTGTAATCTTCATACGACTCGACGTATTCTTCTCGTTCCCAACGTACGAAGGCGCGGAGCCGATAGCCGAGTGATTCGTCTGGATACTCTGCCACCATTTGATTCGTGGCGTCCAATGCTGAGTCATAATCCTCTGCTCCCACGAATCGGTAAACACTTGCGGTTTGGGTGCTGCGATGGATTCCGTCGGTTAGCTCAGGAGACATTTCGCTGGCTCGATTGGCATCTTCCTGGGCCCGGTCGTTGTTTCCCAGCGCGGCCAGGGCGAACGCTCGTCCCGAATAGGCGTAAGGATTTTCAGGGTACTTCGCGATCAATTGGGCGAAGTCTTCGATCGCTTCTTGATATCGGTTCAATCGCAATAGAAGGCTGGCTCGATGCTCGCGAGCGCTATCGTCGCCTCCGGTGATAGCCAAAACTCGCTCAAAGTCCGCAAGAGCAAGTTCCGTCAATTGGCAATTCATTCGGAAGACGCCCCGAAGAAAATAGAGCCTTTCATTTTCGGGTTCGAGCTCAATTGCTCGATCGTAGTCGTTCGTAGCTCCGGCAAATTCTTGCAACTGAGTGAAGGCAAAAGCGCGATTAACGTAATGCGATGCCTGCTTTGGCTGGCGCTCAATTAAATGCGTTTGCTCATCGACTGACGCCTTTGGATTCTCTTTTAGGAGATGGACAAGCGATAGCTGCTCGCGAGGCTCTGCCCAATCCGGCGCCAGTTCACGAGCCCGGTGAAAGGCGTCCATGGCAGCATCCAAATCGCCGTTCTGAAGCAATAGACGTCCATGCAGCTGAATCGCCAAGGGGTTATTCGGTTCCAGCGCTAAAACCGCCTCGCAATCCGAAACAGCCAAGGTCGGCTGGTCGGTAGACGCATAGCTAATCGCTCTGGCAAGGTAGACCGGCGCATGCTCATCTCCAAGTTCGATCGCACGCGTGCAAGCCGTGATCGCTTCTTCGAATTGCCCCTCACACTGCAAGACTCTACCAAGGACTCCATGTGCCTGAGCATTATTGGGTTCGAGGCTAAGCACCTGTTGGCAATCCTCGATTGCCAATGCGAATTTGTTTTGCGACAGATAGGCGACACCGCGATGGAGTCGGATATCGGGGTGGTTGTTCGTCAAAACGATCGCTCGAGTTAAGTGTTCAATCGCGGCATTTCCTTTGTCGGCGTCGAGGCAAAAGTACAGCCATCCCAAGCGAAAGTGGGCTTGGCCAAAGTTCGGATCCAACCGAATTGCTTGAAGAAAATCATCCAACGCTCCGGTAGGATTATTTTGTTGAAGCTGGACTTGAGCATGGTAAAAGAAAAGTTCAGGGTCAAGCGGGGCCAGTCGTAACGCTTCATCTAAGTCTAACAACGCTTGATCCCACGCCTGCAGCTCGCCATAAATGAATGAACGTTCAACTCGGTACGAAGCTTCATGCGGCGCTTGCGTGATCGCCTGGGAATAGTCAATGAGTGCCGCGTGTGAATTGCCAACACATCGATGCAATGCGGCCCGTCGCCCAATCATCGGCACGAAATCAGGAAATTGACCTATTAGCCCATCGTACCACGGAATCGCCAACTCAAACGAGCTTTGCTGACAGTGTTTTTCCGCAAATGCAACGCGGTACCCAGGATCGTCGGGAGTATCGACCAGGGCCCGCTTCAGATCGATCCAGGAATACTTGTTAGCAATCTGCTCGCATTGGTACATCCATTGCTCTTGTTCAAAAAAGTTCTCTCGCACCGACTGTTCCGCGAGAGCGATTGGTGACGGCGACTTCCAACCAAGGGAGAGTCTTCGCCACCAAGTCGACCGTTTATTGTCCTTCGCAATTGTTTTCATACCGAATGCCTGGCGAATTGCTGCTTCCAATCCAACCCGTTTTACGGACCGGCTAAGGCTTGGAAACATCACCAGCGATCGATTTTTATTGTCGGCTGGGTGCACCCAAACGTAGAAAGCAAATACAATTGGCGATTCGTTAATCGGAGGAGTGCTCAGCGTCTCTAGCTGATTGCGCAGCAGATCCAACTGGTTACGGTTCACCTCTTTTGGGTAACTGTCGAACTCAATCCGTTTCCGCGCTCCTGGCGCTAACGCAACCGAAAGAACGAATTCCGCGAGCCCCAATGATTGGATCGCCTCGTTAAGCTGCCAATGCACTAACGCCAAATAGTGATTAAGTGCCAAATTTGAGACGTTTCCGTCTCTGCCCACCCGTCCGGTGCAGTGAAAGAACTGGAGTTTCGGGTACGTTGAGGTTGCATCCTGCTTTTCCACAACTAGGCCAATCACGGGGGTAGCCTCGTTTCGATCTTGGTGAACCTTTAATTCGCTTAGCGGAGGCACTCGGCTTTCCTTGCCACAAACGCATGTCACCTGGCAGCCCGCCTGCGAACCCCGAATCTCCATTTCCTGTCCACACGGACAAATCAATCGATACATCTGGTGACTCTACATTGAACATGCAAGTAAAATGGGGCTCCATTAGGATTCTACCCCAAATGCGGAAAGAATTCTTGCGAGATCATCCAACCATGTTCAAAATAAGCGCCGAATCGTTTCCTGCTTGCAGCTTCGATCAACTGCACCGCGCTGAAGGTAATCCATTCGATTGTTTTTCCATTTGTTCTCTAGTTCATAAAACGGAACGCTTGGATCGAGGTGATGAACAAGATGGAAATTTTGTCCGAAAAGCAGCCACGTCAGCCAAGGGGAACTGTGGACCGTAGTTGCTTGATAGGGAGATTTTGCGAGGTGGGGCTGATGAGGCAACCAGGAAAAGGTCGCCGCCAACGCAAACAACGCGAGGCGAGCAGGTAGGAACCAGCCTAAGATCAATGCAACACAGAGTTGTCGGTTGACCAGGAATGTGCCGACCGCGAGTCCCAAGTAGACGCAGCCGCAAAGCAGCAATTCTGCGCGCTCATAAATGGGACGCGTTGGCCACTTTGAAAAATAATGGAGCAAGTATCCTATGTCCTGTGTAAACCATCGCAAAGGGATTAGCCACCGAGGGCCATTCCCACACCAAAGATCTGGGTCCTCGGTCGCTTGGTTGGTGTGTACGTGGTGTTCGCGATGGAGGAAGCAATACGGTCGAAATGCACCGTTCAGTAGCAAGGAGCACACATGCCCCACCAGATTATTGAGAACTCTCCAACGCGATACATTGCCATGAACCGCTTCGTGGACAGGTGTGAAACCTGCAAAACAAGCAACGAATCCAAGACCGACCGCTCCCCACCATGGAAGCCAGTCTTGGTAGGAGCCCGTGATGGCTATGAATGCAACGGATAAACAAACAACAGCGAGCGAGACGATGGTCACGTCGACATAAGGCCTTTGTTTCCTAGCGGTCGCGTTGATGAGGTCCCTACGCCGAAACCATCTACGGGCCCAACGCCCGAGCACCCGTACAGCAAAACGGGGGACCCAACCTTCGGCAAACGCCATCAATATGGCGCGAATAGTCCAGAAAGTTACCGGTCCGCTGGAAACAACGTAAACCTTTTCCCAAGCCAACGGCTTCATCTTGTTTCGAAAACGATAGAGACCTTCGAAATGGTATAGCCATCCCATCGTCCGGGCGCAGAATCGCAACAGACCAGAAAGCATGGGGTGTCGTTCCGTCTCAACACCCGCATCAAGTCCAGCAAGTGCAACCATTCCAAGGCTAACGATCTCGGCACCCTCAGCAGACAATTGCCGCATAACGCCATCGACCAACGCTTCGCTGCAGCCGGCTGGGGATTCGGGTCGAATCATCATGTCTTCAAGCAGCCATCCATTGCGTCCATAAATGGGAACACAGACTGCGAAGCCATGGATAGTACCCTCGGACTCTACAACAAAATACCGTCGCCGATCCGAATGCTGGAACAATTCCACCGTCACCATGAACCCCATAGGCGGTAGTGATTTTCGGTCCGACCAATCATCGACTATATCGACCAGTTGCTTTCGAACGGACGACCCTTCGGCAACTTCGTCGCTACGGAGTAGCCCGACCGTGATACCTCCGCGCTTTGCCTTGCTTAGCCGATTCCGCAGTTTCTCTGCACCTCGAACCACCTCTAGCCACTGGCCAGGATTCCAGACGGCAACAAGCCCAACTTGCAATGAGTCAAACGTCGAATTTCGCAGTCGATCGACAAGCGACTGAGTGACTCCAAAAAAGACGACTTTGAAGCCTTCTTTGCTCGCCGATTCGCGAAATGCATTTGCGACCGAAAGGGTGTGTTCTGGGGCACACAGCGGACCTCCGACCGCAACCCAGTACCCACCTCGCTGCGTGTACGCGACGGCAGCATCGTCGCCACTCCACACGGAAAGCCCAGGTTCAAGCACCATGAACGAATGGAGGTTTCGCCCGTACCTTTCAAGAAGTTCTAACAGTCGTGCAGTTTGAACGTCGCGATCGATCATGATTTGCTCTCACGACGGCGTCCGTGCGTGATCGACTGTTTGCCCACAAGAATCTGGTACGTCGTATACCAACTTCCCATCGCTGCAAAGATCGGTGACTGATCAATACTTCGATGTGTCTTCTCAAACAGAATATGACCGAGGAAGGGTGGCCCGAGTTGACACCAGATACCAATCGCTACTAAGTATAGGTCTAGTAAGCACAATCCCGCGAGACCAAAGGCCATCGCAGATACATTGCTCAGGAAATGCACCCACCGATTGAGAGGCGCCGTGTGGTCTGGAACATAAACTTCGTCGTAGAATTTCTTGAACGAACGAAGGAAGCATTGAAATGATAGTTGCAGGTTTCCCATTCTCTTGACTATCTCAGTGCGTGTTGCCTAAAAAACGTTTTACTTGGTTTTGGCTCGAAATTATGCTGCATCGTCAATGAACCGGGAGTATTCTCGGGACATCGAAGAATCTGTTATTCTATTGTTCTCCACGCTAGATGGAAGCGAAAATCGTTAGCTGAATCCACGCCAGCATGCCGGACCCCTTTGTGCCACTCGTTTCCCAACAGAGCATCTGCTAGTTTGTGGCCATACCATTTTCGGTAGGCAAGATAACTCGTGGTCAATCGCGGATTGACTTCAATAACGACTAGGTCCTTCGAACCAACCGAATCATCGGGCACAAGAAAATCGATCCCAATCCAGCTCGCTGCTCCCGAAGGGAGAGCTTCGCGAACGCGCCTTGCCAAGTTTTCAAGTTGTTCGACAGAGACACCGTTTAGTGGTCCTGATCCACCTAAATAAGAAACTTCTGCATACCCAAATTGGTTTGAAGAATGATCCAATTCGATGTGTTGCTCGACAGCACCGAGGAGTTGCCAGTCGTCACCAGCAAGGAGTGCCATACTTGCTGGTCGGCCAATGAGCCAAGGCTGTATGATCCATTCGTCTCTGAAGAGATTCTGCGAAGCATGCTTTTGCAACCATTCGGTTAGTTTTCGTGGGTTGGCGAAAACTTTCATGTCGACGCAACCTGCTCCGTCCCGACGTTTGAGTACGACGGCTGATGCAGGCTGGCTACCGTCGAGCGGCTCTATGGACGCTAGGTATCTAGAAAGCGATAGCGTCGCCGGATGCGGAACTTGCGACTTCTTGAAAAGACTGGCCGTCGAAAGTTTGCAGCTCGTGGCCTGAAGAAATGTTTCAGAGGAAGCGACTACGGTGATACCCGATCGGCGAAGCGTAGCAACGATATTTTCTAGTCGCTGATGTATTTCAGGCGCGATGACTATGGTTTGATCGCACTGCGACGCAACGTCGATCCATCGGTTCATCCATGAGCTTTCGTCGTTGTCGCTCATCGCATCTTTCGCGGAGCGAAAGGCGACATTGGGATCATTCTCTGCTTTCCCGTGTAGACAAGTATGCACATCATGCCCGCACAATTTGAGGTCGATGGCTAATGCATTGAGCATTGCCAGCCCCTCGTTGAACAAAGATGTCGAGTTGACGTCTTTTTGCAGTCCGCCGCCGCTTAGATACTCAAGAACTGCAACCTTCACTCGTCCCGTCGCAGATCCAGGTTGGACTTGGCAAACGTATTTGCGTACCAGAGACGCCATTGAGCTTGGTCATACTGGAAGTTCGCCCCATCAGCCAAACCAACGAGTGCACTTAGGACTGTCTGATGTTTGTAGAGGCCTTCTTCTTTGCTGACTTTTGGGCCGCCCATGGAGATGCCTCCATCTGAACTAAGCGAGGTGGGACTTGGCGTCACGGTTGTTCGGGTTACCTTAGTAAGAAGCCTATCGATCAAGACTGGGATCGCTCGCTGGTCGGCGAACGCTTGTAGATTACTACCTGCTCGATCCACCGCTGGGGGCTTAGACTTTTCGTTTCTAATCACATTCAAAAACTGTTGGAACGCGTACTCACGGCTCCACTCGTTTCTCTCCAACAACTCTAAGGCTTGACGGACCAGATCGGAGTTTTGTGAGTTCATCGCTATGTCAACGAATACTGGACTGGCAGAGTTTCCAGGCATTGCGGCCAATATCCCCATGAATAAATCCGTCCGGCCAGCGGTGTCCTTTTTTTGCAAATCGGAAATATGCTTGATCGCCAATTTATGGTCCAACTTGTAGGCTTCGTAAAAAGCCGGCCCATTATTTAATATATTAAAGAACTCAACAGCTTTCGCTCCCTTGGGACTTCGATCGCTGAGGGCTTTGAGATTTAGGTCTATCAGAGTTCTGACCTTCGCGGCATCCTTGTCCTGTTTGGAATCACTATCCGTGATGGCTTTGGACTGTGGCGTGTCCCATTTGGAGCCTAAGTACACCATGCCCTTTCTCTTGAACAAAACATCCCGCGGTTCCCATTCTCCGGTCAATTTATTTTGGGCATGTTCGCCAAGCGCTTTCCAATTCTCATCGCTGGGGTCGAGTTCAACGACGCGTTCTCGGTGTGCATATGCGAGCGCTTTCTGATCACGATTGAAGTCTAGACTGATGGCTCGATGGAGCTCAACGCTGTCTTCTTTGCCAACAACCGATTTATACACTTGCAGAACGTCGGCAGGTATCAACGCGGTGGACTTGATTTTGCCGCTAGCGATCTCAATTTCCACGCCATCGTTGGTAAGGATCTTGAGAATGGGGCTGGACGGCTCGTTCAGCAGTTTGCCACTGATAAATCCTCCGTTCCGGATCTCAAATTGGTCTGCCTGCAAGGTGCCAGTGTTTGTAACTCGGCAAAGCGAAACGAGAAAAAAGAGTAAGAGTACATTGCATTTCATGACTTGCATTCCTGCTGGCTTGTTCGGCTTGCGGGCTGTTGATTTCGACTTCCAGGGATCATAATCGTTTAACGGCAATACCGTTCAAGGAATCCCAATGTCGCAAAAACTTCGTTTAACCGTTAGCCGTAGGCGTACGTTGCTGGTATCGAGTACGCCTTCGGCTGACTGTTAAACAATTCATTGAACGGTATTGCGTTTAAACTAATAAATTAGCAGCCCGCGTGCTTGAATTGTGTGCAACCTTGATTTTATCGCTTGGTTGGGGCAAATGCGAACCTATTTCTTGAGTTTCATGGCCGCTTGAACGATTGGTAAGAAAGATTCCGCCTTTAGCGAAGCTCCCCCGACCAATGCACCATCGATGTTTGGCTGACTCATTAGTTCGTTGGCGTTGTCGGCTTTGACACTACCGCCGTATTGAATCACAACCGAATTTGCGACCGTTGCGTCAAACAGGGTTAGTAGCAACTGCCGGATATCCGCGTGGACTTCTTCGGCTTGATCAGGGGAAGCTGTTTTGCCTGTTCCAATGGCCCAAACAGGTTCGTATGCAAGAACTGTCTTACGCATCTGTTCGCCGGTCAAGCCAGCCAGCGATTGAGTGCATTGGCCACGAACGATGGATTGGGTTGATCCCGCCTCGCGTTGTGCTAGCGTTTCCCCTACGCAGACTATTGGTGTAAGGCCAGATTTCAGAACGGCGTGCAGCTTGGTGTTCACGTCCAAGTCCGATTCGTTGAAAATCGCCCGACGTTCGCTGTGCCCAAGAATAATATAGTTGCAGCCCAAATCCTTGAGCATGGCACAACTGACTTCACCGGTAAAAGCACCTTCGCCCGCATGGTAAACGTTTTGCGCACCGAGATGGATTCGGCTGCCCCGCAAGGCTGCTCCCACGTCATGCAAGTACACATTGGGCGGACAAACAGCGACATCCACATTCCCAGTGCTGTGTAGTTGATCCATGAGTTGGTGAACCAAGGCAACCGAAGAGTCACGCAACAAATTCATCTTCCAATTGCCAGCAATTAAGAACTTTCTCACGAGATACGACTTTCCAAGGGGAACGAGTTTTGGGGTGGATCAGAACAAAAGGATGTTCGAATTGCTGGAATTGTCAACTGGCAGGCTGCATTGCCCTGGATTTGTGACTGGGCCATTTGCTAGTGTCCGGAAGAATCTGCCACACAGACTGTTCAACAGGGATTCCCGTTCCTCTTGGTTTATCAAGGCAGACGTCAAGACTCAACCTGCAAAAGAGACAATTTGACGATGCGAAAAATTGCTGTTCTCAATCAAAAAGGCGGTGTCGGCAAGACGACCACAGCCGTAAACCTAGCCGCTGGCCTTGCGCAGTGCGGCCAGAAAGTCTGCGTCCTGGACCTGGATCCGCAAGCGCACGCTTCCTTGCATTTCGGGCTCACGCTCAACGACAATGAAATCAGTATCTACGACATTCTTTGTGGGGATGCACTGCTGGAACATGTACGAAGATGGGTTTTGCCGAATCTGGCCATTGTGCCAGCGAGCCTTGATCTAGCTGCTGCCGAAATGGAACTGGCCGGTGAAGTTGGGCGCGAGGTCATCTTGAAAGACAAAATCGAAATGGATCACTCGGATTTTGATTTCATGATTTTGGATTGCCCGCCATCACTTGGGGTGCTCACACTTAACGCATTAACCGCTGTTGACGAGGTGTTTCTGCCACTGCAACCGCACTTTTTAGCATTGCACGGGTTGAGCAAGTTGCTTAAGACGATCGAGCTAGTGGCCAAGCGGCTGAATCCGAGCCTTAAGCTGGAAGGTATCGTCCTTTGCATGTACGAATCAGGCACGCGACTGGCCGCTGAGGTTAGTCGAGACGTCGAAGAATTCTTGCAAGTGAGCGCCGCCCAAAGCCCGGTCTGGGCACAAGCCAAATTCTTTCAGACCAAGATTCGACGCAACATCCGATTGGCCGAAGCCCCAAGTTTTGGACAATCCATTTTTGCGTACGCCCCGAATAGCCACGGTTCCGAGGACTACATGTCATTAGCCTACGAAGTTCTTGCGGTAGACGCAAAAGCCACTTCCAACGTCGAAGTCCATTCAGTTGCATCGTAACTCCGGGTAGATCATTCCATGATGTCGAACGAGCGAATCCAAATCCGTCCAAAAACCCGTTTTCTTGGCCGGTCTCTTGACGAGCAACGACTGCGAAAAGTAGCGACGGCCTCGCTTTTTGCATTCACCGTTTGCTTTGCGGGTTGCCAACAAATGGGGTTCCGCGCTCGCGATGAAGAGTTGACAAGAATGATGGCGGAGCAAGATGACTGGGCTTTGCCGCAATCGCCAACCAGCCGTGTTCCGCGACCCAACGTCAACGATTTCAAAACGCCAGCCCGTCGGGAAAAAACGATTAGCCCGCTCGGTGACCTGAGTTCTAGCTCAAGAGATCGCAATTCGGGGAGCAGGCAGAATTCGGTCGTGGATTATGGTACCGCCAACGAGGGTCCTGATTCAAACGATCGCTATCTGTCCTCAGTCCTGAGTTCACCGAATCAAGAGATCGACATCGAGGGCGCACTTGCGTCCTTGCCTACAGCTTATCGCGACGTCTTGTTAAAACAATTGGTTGCAGTTCAGCGCCAAGCTCGGACGGGCGCCCGAGAGACACGAACGTTTTCGGATGAAAATAACAAGAGAACAGAACTTGGCAGGTTTGACCCGCAACAAGCACTTGCAAAAGACCGAGGAACGGGCAAGGTTTCGATTCGGATGACCGACACAGGTGGCTCGGATTACGAGAGCGTAACGACAGCCAACGCCACACACTCCCTTGCAAATGACGCAACTGCATCAACAGCAATCGCCATGACGCCGCCTGAGGTAGATCGATTCGAATTAGCCGCCAAAAACACGAACAACGTCGTTCCAGCTTCGGCTGTCCGTCCGGTGGTCTCGAGTCCGGTTGCGGCTTCGATACCATCGATACCGACTCCATCGGGGAACTCGCTTCCATCAACTAGTCCAATGTCCTGGCGTCAGTCACTCCATCAAGCCGTTGAGCAACTAGAAAAGCAAGTCAAAGAGGCTCCAGCCAGCGATGACAATCTTCGAATTAGTCAGGAGGTTACCTTAAGAATGCTTTATGTCAGTCAACGAAGATTAGACGATGCATTGCGACCGATCGACAAATTGTCCAACGGCGAAAACGATTATTTCCATCACCAAATCCTCGCGCTGTACGAAGCCAGCAATCCGGACGCAATGCCCGTACGGTCTCGACACTGGTCGCTCGTAATGAACAGCCAGCGCGAAGCCACCAGTCATTTGGCTGCGGTCAGTAACCTCGAAGTCAGGTCGGTAGCTTTTTGCACGGAAGTGGAACGATATGGTGTTATCACCAAGTTCCCGAAGTATCAATTTCAAGCGGACCAGGAATTGCTGCTGTACTGCGAAATTGAAAATGTAGCTGCAAGCAAAGTCAAGGAGGGCTACGAATCGCAACTACAGGGGAGCTATGAAATCATCGACTCGCAGGGGCGGAAAGTGGCAGACCAATTGCTGCCAATGGAGCCTGAGATTTGCCAAAACCATCGTCGAGACTATTTTATCGTCTACAAGATCTACATGCCCCAGCAGATTGTTGCAGGGAACTATCAGTTGCGGCTCACGGTAGAAGACATGAAAGCTCGCAAATTTGGTCAAAACCAACTCGATTTCCAAATCAAGAAATAGAGTTGGCGAAGCTTTGTTGAACAGTGTTTAACAGCAATACCGTTCAATTAGTTGTTTAACCGTCAGCCGAAGGCGTACTCGGGGTACCATTGACGTACGCCTACGGCTAACGGTCAAACGAAATCTTTGCGAAATTGGGCTTCGTTTAACGGTATTGACCCAAAAAGAGTTACAACGAATCCCAGCGACATTTCCGGGCGCATTAAGCGAAAAACTCTGAAGTTTTTGAAAATTTCTTTGAGTGGGCGAAACGTAACCCAGTGAATCGTGTTAGAAGAAGAATTGGCTGGTCTCTCGGTGCCCGGTCGGTCTCTTCTTCCACGTTTATCTCTCCTGAGGTTAACCAAAAATGCGAATCAGTCGTGCGTTGTCAAGATTCTTACTCGTTGGATGCATCGTCGCGGTTGCAGTTCCCTGCTCTTTTGGTCAAGGAGGTGGCGGTCGAGGAACGGGTGGCGGCGGACCTGGCGGAGGCGGAGGCGGTAGAGGTTTCGGCGGTGGTGGCATGGGTGGTGGCATGGGCGGTGGCGTGGGTATGGCTGCACTTGTTGCATTGAAAGAAGTCCGCGATGAGCTCAAAGTAGATGAATCGCAAGCCAAGGAGTTGGATGCCGCAGCGAAGGAAATGGGGGAAGAAATGCGAACTCAGATGACGACCATGTTTGGTGGTGCTGGCGGTCGAGGTGCTGGGGGACCTGGCGGTGCTGGAGGACCTGGAGGGGGTGCTGGAGGACCTGGCGGCGGTGCTGGTGGACGTGGTGCGGGAGGACGTGGCGCAGGTGGTCCTGGCGGCGCGGGTGGACCTGGAGGATTTGACATGGAAAAGATGCGGGAAGCCATGACTGAGCTTCGCAACAAATCCGAGGATAAGCTGAGTGATATCTTAGATCCAATCCAAATGGATCGGCTGGTAGGATTGCATATTCAGAAAGACGGAGTTCGGTCGTTCAGCAGCAAGACGGTTGCGGCACGCCTGAAAATCACCGCAGATCAGAAAACCAAAGTTACCGCACTGGAGACCAGTGCCGGTGAGGAAATGCGAGCAGCCATGACTCCTGGAGCCGATTTCCGCGAGGTAATGGAGAAAGTACGCAAGGAGAGTGACGAAAAAGCCATGGCCGTCTTGACTGCGGATCAAAAAGCCGAAATGGAGAAAATGAAGGGTGAGAAGTTCGAATTCCCCGCTCAACCGGCTCGTGGTGGTGGGCGTGGTAACCCAGCTCCCTAAGGCAACTAGGCGAGAAACCGTTTGATTATTTTGAAAGAGGCTGGGAGAATCTCCCGGCCTCTTTGCATTTCCCTGGGCTTCACCTTGCCCTATCCACTCAAGACATATTACCAAAACGATCCGCCACGATGAACCAGTCTTTTGTGCTTGCAGCTTGTTTAGTCTCTCAGTCATTTGCTTTTTGCCTTTGCGTTCTTGGAGACGAGCACTCCGTTGAAATCTCAGAAAGGGCCCTCAAAATTCACGCGAGTGGATACGTTTGGGATGGGCATAACGATTTGCCATGGGCTGCCCGCGAACGCAACGACGTTCGTTTCGAAAAAATAGATCTTCGGAACGAGCCAAAATTGCATACCGACATCCCAAGACTTCGGGCTGGAAACGTCGGGGCGCAGTTTTGGTCCGTTTTCGTCCCTTCAAAGACACGACAAGCTGGTATTGCGTTCCAGACCACCATGGAACAAATCGATTGCGTTTACGCAATGGTCAAGAAGTATCCGGACGTGTTTGAAATCGCTTTGACCTCCAGCGATGTCGAGCGAATCCAAAAATCTGGGAAAATCGCTTCTCTAATGGGGGTCGAAGGGGGCCACTCCATCGAAAACTCACTCGGCAAGCTGAAAGAGTTGTATTCGCGAGGAGCACGATACATGACGCTAACGCACGGAGACACGCTCGATTGGGCCGATGCAGCCACGGACGAATCGAAAAGTGATGGACTCTCTCCGTTTGGCGAAGAGGTCGTTCGAGAAATGAATCGAACGGGAATGCTTGTGGACCTTTCCCATGTTTCGCCGGCAACCATGTCCGATGCATTGAATATCACCAACGCTCCGGTCCTTTTCTCCCATTCCTCGGCAATGGCGATTGCCGACCATCCGAGAAATGTTCCAGACGATATTTTGGTCCGCGTGCGAGACAACGGCGGACTTGTCATGATCAATTTTTTTTCCGGCTTCGTCGTCCCGGAGTCCGCCAAGAATCTAAAGGACATGTTTGGCGCCCGACGCGAAATCGAAAAGGAGTTTGGAAGCGATACCGATGCAAGCAAGAATGCGATGTTGAAATGGAAAGCCGCTCACCCAAGTACGCCGGGCGATATTGCGATCGTCATTGAACACATCGATCACGTGGCCAAGACAGCGGGCATCGATCATGTCGGATTGGGTGGTGACTTCGACGGCGTAGATATGCTTCCCAAAGGTCTCGAGGACGTTTCCAAGTACCCTTCGATCACGGAGTTGTTGTTGAGAAAGGGATACTCGGAAACCGATATTCACAAAATCATGTCAGGTAATATGATGCGAGTACTCAAGGCATGCGAAGCAGTAAGCAGTAAGCAGTAAGCAGTGATAGGGGTAGGGAAGCCGGGTAGACCGGCTCCCCTCCCTCCAAACCGTACGGGCGGTTTTCCCGCATACGGCTATCCAGTTAGTAGGTTCCCG
>JAYTVM010000295.1:0-18353 GCA_043743995.1 Pirellula sp.
GGGTAGCCACGCTTGCCAAAGCGTGGGTGAACTGCGAGAAACGATCTCGCTCCCCACGGTCTCCGCGACCGTGGCTACCCTCGGTTATCAACTTGACAATGCCCTAGTCCGGTTGCTGATTAGCATCTAAGATGGGGGGAAATTCAACCGCTTGATCAGCCCCCGCCAGCCTTTATGCAGTCCAATCCGTTCTCGACGCGGTACATTCAGCCTGGAGCCATCTCCTACGAGTGCTTCGATGGCGGCAACGTAACCCAACTGGCCGATCGCATCGTAAACCTGCCATCCAAACGGGGTAGCATTATCGGACCCCATGGCTCGGGCAAGTCAACGTTGATTGCAAGTCTGGTCCCTGAGATTAGGTCCATTCGGCCTGGATCCCAAATCCATCAACTGCGATTTTCGACCGACCGATCGGCCTCTCGATCCTTGCGTAAGTCCGTTCGCGAGTGGACTCCTGGGTCGATTGCCATTCTTGACGGCTACGAGCAATTGAAGTTCTGGTCCAGAGTCTTGGTCAAATGGGCCGCCAGAAGCCGTTCCATTTGTATACTGGCCACGGCCCATCAACCCGTGCGAGGCTTCGAAACGATTTGGGAAACATCGGTCAATGAGTCCTCATCCCACTGGGTCGTCGAGAAATTACTGCAACAGTCCGAGTCCCCTGACGCAATTAGAGAATTGCTTCTTTCCGAGGATTGGGCTCGATCTCGGGAAAAACATGGCCAAAACCTACGCGAGTCCTTGTTCGACATGTACGATTGGTGGCAACGTAGCCACTCATAGTGGGGACTGAGCCGCCCTCGAACCTTTTCTTTTTCCAAAGTGTCTGTCTATCCGGCACTTTCGAGCCGGACTAATGCCCCCGAGTTTACTGTGGCACGTGTGGCACGCCCAAAGCGATTAGCGATGGGCGTGGGAAGTGTGGCAAATGACTCTAGCTAGCGATTCACCACGCCCTTCGTACCTCAGAGCGTGCCACCACGTGGTTAAACGACTGGGCTGAATCCCAACATTCCAAATGTTGCTGATGTTACAGATTACCTAAGCGGTTTTTTGGGCAAATCGGGTTCTTGGGACAACGAGTTCATTTGTTCGAAGTTATCGTAGATCGACTTCTTTGACGATTACAGCAACGTCTTGGCAATAGTCGAGACAAGCAAGTGCACTTTCGTTGGAAATGGACTTCCTGAGCGCGCTTGGCTTGAATCAGTGATCTATTCAAGGATGAAATGGTCATGGTAACGCGACTACTATCGGTGGCTCTTGTCTGCGTTTTCAACGTTGCGGCCCAAGCTCAATTGCCGTCGGAGAGTTTCTCCCCACTTAATTACCTTGGTCGGTTCCATGGCTTCGGCTATAGCGAAGGATACCACGCTTGCAAAGACGGTCGCTGCGACAGCGATAATAGCAAGAGCGGCAGAGGCGGCTCAATTTGGAAACCATGGGAATCGATGTCTTCTTATTACGGTACCGCTACAGCTCCCCCTAGCAGCCGAGTGGTAACACAGCGGGCGACGAGCAAAGCTCCGTTGTATTCTCAAGAGAACTGCGTGGCCCCAAATTTTGGCGTTCCAAATTTAGGCTCGTTGGCCCCGAGCTTCGGCTCGACGATGGGCGTTTCGCCTCAGCCGATGTACCAGGCACCACCGCAGAGTTTGCCGAAGTGGGCACCCACCCCTCAACCATCCTATGAATCGGTTCCGCCTGCCCCGAGTCAATCGCAACCGTCGCCAAGCGATCGTGGTAAATTGGAGCTTCCGGCTCCACAGAAATTGGAACAAGTGCCTGCGGCTCCAAAGGTTGAGCCGCGAGACGTTTCTTCCAATTTCTACCTGCAAAATCAAGACTCAAATTTTCGTCCGACTGGATTCAACCCGAACTAATTGGATAGTGAATTGACAAGTCAGAATTCTGACCCATCCTCATCTCAGCCACGCAAAGGTGTAATCAATTCTTGCGCGTACCACAACGGCGTGCGCGTGGCGGACATACCCATCGCCGATTTAGGAGACGCATGGAGTCATTCCGATCGCTTCATTTGGGTGGGTCTGTATGAGCCGAGTGAGCAGGTGCTGTCACACATTCAGCAGGCCTTCGGTCTCCACGACTTGGCGATTGAGGATGCTCACAACGCCCATCAGAGACCTAAATTGGAGGTTTATGACGATTCGATGTTCGTCGTTATCCGCACGGCTAGGCTCTCTGATGATGGTGCACATCGCATTGAGTTCGGCGAAACGCACGTGTTCTTCGGACCACGTTACATCATCACAGTGCGACATGGATCCTTGAAATCGCATGTGGGGTTGCGAGGCCGCTGTGAAGCCACGCCAAACTTATTGGCCAAGGGAGAAGCCTTTGTACTTCACGCGTTGATGGACTTTATTGTTGACCAGTATTTTCCGGTGATTGATGCCCTGGAAGCCGAACTCGACGATTTGGAAGAGAACATCTTCAGCGGAAAATTTGTGCGAAGCGTCACCGCCCGAATTTACCATCTGCGGCGTGATCTACTTGCGATCAAACAAGCGGTGACCCCGCTCATGGATGTTTCCGCACATCTGACACGAATGAGTTCGAATTTAATACCGCTCGATACGCGACCGTATTTTCAGGACGTACATGACCATGTGATTCGCATTGCCGATCTGATCGATACTTTGCAACAGCTTTCGCACACCGCATTGGAGAGCAATTTGGCTTTGATCTCGGTTGCTCAGAATGACGATACGAAACGCCTAGCGGCTTGTGCGGCAATTTTAGCCGTGCCAACGATGATTGCTGGGCTGTACGGTATGAATTTTAAATACATGCCGGAGACCGAGTGGACGTTAGGTTATCCCATCGCTCTTGCTGTTATGCTCAGCGCGTGTGGTTTCCTTTATCGTTGGTTTCGCAAGGTGGGTTGGCTCTAAATCGGACGGCGTAGTGTACAATGTGAGAATGAATCTTCCCCCATCGCCCGCCATTGGAAAAACACCGACCGTAACTTTTCATGGCGCGACTCGTTCGGTTTCTGGCTCCATTCACCTCATCGAGGCCGGGCCATACCGATTTCTTTTGGATTGCGGACTGTATCGTGGGTCGCGTGAAGAAGCTAGATTGCGAAATTCTTACTTCGATTTTGATCCTGCCACCATCGACGCAATTTTCCTCAGCCATGCGCATGTCGATCATTGCGGCAATATCCCGAATCTAGTTCGACAGGGGTTTTCGGGGCCAATCTACTGCACACATGCTACACGCGACTTGATCGAGGTCATGCTAACCGACTCCGCTCGCATTCAAAGAAATGAAGTTGCAAGCGTTTCCGTGGCGAGAAACACGCGAGAACGGCAGTCCTCGCTCTTCACGCTTTACGATGTAGAGAAAACGATCGATGCATGTATTGGGGTCGATTATTTAAGCGTTATCAACGTCAACCCAGACGTTCAGATCCGCTTTATCGATTCTGGACACATTCTCGGCAGTGCTATGATTGCGGTTAAGATCGCACACGGCGATCAAGAATTCTCTATTACTTTTACCGGCGATCTGGGCCGTCGTGGTGTTCCGTACGTGGCAGAACCGTCCCAAGTTCCTTCCGCGGACCTGATCATCTGCGAGAGCACTTACGGCGGCAAAACGCATGATGCGTTGAATGTTATGTCCGCCAAGATGTCCGCCCTTGTTACTCAAACAGCGGAACGGGGCGGAAAGGTTCTGATCCCGGCCTTCAGTCTCGGCAGGACGCATTTGGTACTACACTATCTGCGACTATGGATGGCAAAAGGGCTATTGCCTCGGTTGCCGATTTACGTCGATAGTCCACTCGCGAAGAAAATCGATGTCGTCTATCAAAAATACCGAAGTTTCCTGTCGGCGGAGGTGGACGAGGTCCCCTGCGAGTGGCTGGAATCCGACGATGACGCTTGGTTTAAGTCGACTCAATGCGAACCGTGTATCATCGTTGCATCGGGTGGCATGTGCGAGGGGGGCCGCATTGTACAGCACCTGCAATACCATATTGACGATCCACGCGCTACGATTGTCCTGGTCAGCTATCAGGCGCCCAATTCATTGGGGGCACAACTGTTGTCGCCAGTACCGACGGTTCGATTCCAAGGTCGGAATTGGAATAAATGGATCGAGGTGGCTGAAGTCAAAGGCTTTTCTGGACATGCCGACAAAGACGATTTCGACTGGCTGCTTCGCGATGCGGTCGAAGGGACGGGACGAGTTCGACTCGTCCACGGAGAGCCTGAGCAAATGCTTGCGTTAGAAAATCAGCTGCTTGAAATGGGTTTTGCAGACGTTATGGCTCCCAAGCGCAAGGGAGTGGTAAAACTGTAGCCCGTGTGGCACGTCCCTGAGTTTCCGAAGGGCGTGGAGAGTCGCTAGAAACGTGTCACACGCGAAGGGCTCGGAAGCCACACGGACTTGCAAAATTCGAGTTCCGTTTCTACAACATTGATCATGAACGATCGAAAAACCCTACAAGAACGCGATCAGATGTCGGATCTGGATCGCTTGCGTCATTCCTGTGCTCACGTCATGGCGACAGCCATTCTGCGGATATGGCCGGATGCGCAGTTCGCGTACGGACCACCTGGCGAGTACGGTTTCTACTACGATTTCGATATGAAGCATCGCATTACGCAGGATGACTTTTCCGCGATCGAGGTGGAGATGAAAAAAATCTCCAAAGAGAACCAGAAATTTGAAAAGAAGATTATTAGCCGGGACGAGGCCAAAGCGATGGCCGAAAGCGGTCGGCTTGGCGGTTTGACCGAACGCCCTGGCAATGCCAGCCGATTCAAGCTCGATTTGATCGACAAGATTCCGGAAGGGGAAGAAATCTCATGCTTTCAAAACGGTGACTTCATCGACCTCTGCGCGGGTCCACACGTAAATTACTCTGGCAAGTGCAAGTATATTCGGCTGACGAGTGTCTCTGCATCGTTCTACATGGGGGACGAATCCAAAGGCCAGCTCCAGCGACTTTATGGTACCGCGTTTCCGACCGCGGAAGAATTGGAGCAGCACTTTGTGGCACTTGAGGAAGCCAAAAAACGCGATCACCGTAAGCTTGGGAAAGAGCTACAGCTTTTTCATATCGACGATGATGTTGGCCAAGGTCTCATCCTGTGGACGCCTAACGGGGCTGTCATTCGGCAAGAATTGCAAAATTTCATCAGCGAAGAATTGCGAAAGCAAGGCTATTGCCAAGTCTTCACGCCCCATATTGGAAAGCTCACACTCTACAAGACCAGCGGACATTTTCCGTACTACAAAGACAGCCAGTTCGGAGCCATTGTCGAGAACGATGATTTCCAGAAATGCGCGGAGGCCGGTTGTACTTGTGCTGAAATCATGCAACGTCTCGACGGCGTTAGTAAGCGGCTTGCGGATGGCATCAATGAAAGAGCCGGACGGGAAGTCATCCCACCGGATCGAGTTCTAGCAGACGAGCAGATCGTTGACGGCTTCATGCTCAAGCCGATGAACTGCCCGCATCACATTAAGATCTTTGACAGCCAACCGCGAAGCTATCGCGATCTGCCGGTACGGCTGGCGGAATTTGGAACAGTGTACCGATGGGAACAGAGTGGCGAACTCAACGGACTAACTCGCGTTCGCGGTTTCACCCAAGACGATGCCCACTTGTTCTGCACCGAGGAGCAGATTGCCGCCGAAATGATCGGTTGCCTAAGCCTCGTGAAAAAAGTCCTCACAACACTCGGGATGTCAGATTATCGTGTTCGCGTTGGATTGCGAGACCCAGATGGCAATAAATTCACCGGCGACCCTGCACAATGGGACAAAGCCGAGGAAGCCTGCCGGGCTGCAGCTAAGACACTAGGCGTTCCCTTTACCGAGGAACCTGGTGAAGCTGCTTTCTATGGTCCGAAAATCGATTTTGTGGTTCGAGATGTCATAGGTCGCGAATGGCAACTTGGAACGGTTCAAGTGGATTATGTCCTGCCTGTCCGATTCGATTTGAGCTACGTGGGTGCGGACAATGCTAGGCATCGTCCGGTCATGATCCACCGCGCCCCCTTCGGCAGTCTGGAACGATTTTGCGGCGTTTTGATTGAGCATTTCGCCGGCCATTTCCCAGCCTGGTTAGCTCCTGAACAAGTCCGCATTCTAACGATCAGCGAAAAGAGCGCTGACTTTGCGACGTCTGCGCTGGCGCAACTCAAGTCCGCGGATCTGCGAGTAACTCTCGACAATGCCTCCGAGAAAATCGGTGCGAAGATTCGCAATGCGCAGCTTCAGAAGATTCCTTACATGTTGGTCATTGGCGAAAAGGAAGCGGCGGAGCAAAGTGTAAGTGTCCGCCACGCCAAGAAGGGAGATATGGGCGTGAAGCCGCTGTCTGAATTTTTGGAAGTTATCCGCCGCGAAGTGAAAGAGCGAAGTTTGTAGGATGGCTGACGGTTGGCTACGTAGATCCGTCGCTCCGCCGACGGATGTCCTGTTTGATAACGCCGCGTGCGTCATCCGATCCAAAGGGACGTAACGAAGGGCGGCAGCGCATGGGGCACAGGTCGTTTGGAAGGATAGGTTTTGTGTGGTTCGGGCTACACGGACCGCCGGTCGCGGAGCCTCATTTAGACGTCGTAACTTCAATCGTTCGCTCTTCCGCACCCCGTCGGATGCGTATCTTGACTGCGCGACCTACCTCGACACTGTTAATGGAATAGGCCAATAGATCCGAGTCTCGAAGCAGGTCCTTTCGTCCATCATATTCGATAATGACATCGCCTTTCAGCATTCCGGCTTTCTTTGCGCGATCATGTGGTGAAAAGGCTCCGACATGTTGGACCGTCAGAGCCATCTGCCCATCGGAAATTCCTAGCTCTTTGCGTTCTTCGGCACTGGAGGGCTTAACAGCCATACCACCCAGACCCATTTGCCGAAACGACCACGAAGATGCTCGCCAAGAAATATCTTCCTTCGATCGCCAATCAGGTGCAAGCTTGAGTGTCAGTTCTGATTTTTGATTGCCTCGTTCAATGGCTGCTTGAACCGTGCCGTCCGTATCGGGAGCATGCTGCAGGACCCATTGAACGTCCGCAATGGACAGAATCGCTTGGCCGTTTAAGTGCGTGATCCGATCGCCCACTTGGAAGCCACTCTTTTCGGCGTCGCTTCCCTTAATAACATTCTTGACGGTGGCGCACTCAGTTGGATCCAAAATGAGCCCGACGGTCTTAGGATGAGGGTACGAGTATAGCAGTGAATTTGGTATTTTCCCTTGCTCACTTCGGACATGTGCCTTGAGACTTTCGCCAATCATATGACAGTGAATACAGCTTTTGACCGTGTCACCTTCGTAGTCGAGCTTGTCTTTGTACCGCGATGCTAGCGAGGGGATTTTTTCGGGAGACGCGAACAACGGCTTGTCGGCTTGTTTGCCAATGAGAGTGGCTTTGTTCGCGGGGTAGTTGCGATGCAATTCCAAGGCCGCTTCCATCGCCTTGCCGAGGCCTTCCACGGAGACGTCGTCTTTCCATTCTATGCGGTCGGAGCGGGTACCGTAGCGTCCGTAAAGTGTCCCGTCGGCATTGAAAATAAACGCGGCAAACGACTGGTCTGTGTCGAACTGGAACATGGACAAGTCCAAACCGTTCGTCCCGACAACCCTTACTCGAACGAAGGACTTCAGCAAATGCTGTAGTTTTGGATTGACCTCGATCAGGTCGTCGTCCAGCTTGACGCACTCTTCGCAAGGGATGCAACGCAGCACTACTAGCATTGGCTGTTTTAGTCGCGTTGCCGCTTCGAATCCTTTTTCTAAATCGTTGTAGAACCACGATCCGGTCGCTTCGAACTTCAGCTTATCCCCGAGGACTTTTTGCTGCCGCGTTTGAGCTTGCACATGGAATGGGAACAGTAAGAAGAAAGCGGTGAACAAGAATACATGGGTAATCTTGAATGCAAATGACTTAGGGATCATGACGAACACCTTTGTGGAGGGGAGAGATATAAATCGTTGATTTTTAGGGAGGTCATTGTCGCCTTTTGCCTCGCAAATGTGCGTTAACGAATCGCACAAGGCGACACTAAGGCGAGCGGCAGATATAATACTACCAAGCCACCGTGTGGCACGCCCAAAGCGATTAGCGATGGGCGTGGGAAGTGTGGCAATGACTCTAGCGATTCACCACGCCCTTCGTACCTCAGAGCGTGCCACCCGAGCCACCCGTGCCACCCGAGCCACCCGCCCGCTCTATAGGTAGATTTCAAACTGCCCCTCGCCCAACAAGCGAAAAACGGTTTGCCTTTATCGGTTGGCGGCGTACAGTTCGGCGTAGGTTAATGCCCAAGCGTCAATGAGCTCGCGAAATTTGTTCAGGTCCACTTCACCCAATGGTTGGTAAAAGCTTCTGGTCATCAATTCGCGATTCGCGATCGTTCCCTTGGCTTGAAGATCGAGAATGTAGAATTCATTGACTGGACGTACGGCCATTTCAAAGCGACTGTACTTGTTCTTTCTTTGACCTCGCTCCATAACCAAATCATCACGAATGCATGCGGCGCCCCAGCCTGCTTCTCCGAACACCGTAGTGAACTGAAAACCGGGAAACAGGTCCGCAAGCTTCTTAATCACGGTCTCGATTCGGTCGGAAAGTTCCAGTCTCGATTTGCTATGCAGACTTCGAAATTCTTCGGTTTCGATTCGTTTTCGCTCGGCCTCGGACTGAGATTGCGAGGCTCTATTCGCGCCGCGCGCAGCGGCTTGCTTTAGTTTGTCGTCGAATTCAGACATGGGTTTCTCAAGCAGAGGTTTCGGACGCGTCTCCGCGTTCGGTTGATTCGGAGCCGTTTGCTACGCTCTGATTTGCCGAATCGGTTGTACCCTGGCTTGAATCCGCGGTTTCTGTTTTTTGTGTAACCACCTTTTCTGTTACCTTCTCAACGATCGGCTCATCGCGTTCCTTTTTCATGAACTGCAACAAGTCCGAGAACGAGCGAAGTGGTTCCTTTCCCGTCTGCATGGCGTCTGTAATCGGTGTAACAGGCTTAGGCGGTTCGACGCGGGCTGGCCTTCGCGCCCCTTGATCTTCGGACCGCGAATTATTTCGCGATCGGTCGCGATTGTTGTCTCTACCAGTGGGCCTGCCACCGCGATTGTCGCCGCCGCCTCCTGGTCGGTTTCCGCCAGAAGGCCCGCGGCTGCGGTCTCCACCTGCTCCGGCTGGCATCGGACTGCGATTCTCAGCGGCTGGAGGTGGCCGATTGTCACGAGATCCACCTTGATTGCGATCGTTGCGTTGATTGCGATTGTCCCGGCCTGCGTTTCCAACTCGATCCTGAGTGTTTTCCTGTGCCTGATGTCCATCATGGCGACGCGATGGCGTTCCTGGCGGAATGGCCGTGAGTGATACTCGCTTTTTCTTTTCGTCCACATTGAGGACCCAGACGGGTACCAAATCGCCAACTTGAACGAATTGATGCGGGTCTTCAATGAAGTCGGGTGCCAGACGGCTGATGTGAATCAAACCACTGCATTCCGGTCCAAGGTCCACGAAAACTCCAAAGTCCGCTACGCCGATGACCAATGCTTGAAGCATCGTACCGCTTTGCAAGCCTTCGAGCTTTGGCACTTTGCTCAACAGTGGAAGCGGATATTGGAAGTCGCGGCTATCGGTGAATGCGAACTGCAAGCAGTTTGCAACTCGCTTCATCTTTTCGCGACCCACTTGCCAGCTTCTTGCTAGTCGTTCGACGTCAATGGCGTGTGTTGGACGTTCCATTGGACCGGAAGGAATGGCCGGCATGGGGACTGACATTCGAGGCGTCGGAGGAGTTACCGTTGCTTCTGTGCTGGCGACTTCGGCTGATGATTCAGTGATGGATGATTCAGTGACGGATGGCACTTCGTTTGCGACATTGCTATCCGAGGGCTGGGATAACGCTTCGGTCTCGGCTTCCGTAGGTGGCGTCATGTCCATTTCCGACTCAGCGTTCAATTCGCTTGCAGCCGAGTCGTCGCTGGATGTTTCGGACAAATGGATCGATTCGCCGAAGGGCTGCTCCTCAACTTGCTTCGCGTGTTCGACGATGGCGGCGGCTGTTGCCACGGCCAATTGAGCATAATCTGGTTTCGTCCAGTTAGCCGGACACGAGGCTGGCACCGCGAGGTTTGCATGCGCAACCAATCGTTCTGCCAAACGGTAGTCGTCTGGGTGGATGGTTGTGCCGTCGAGTGGTTCGGAACTTCCGTAAACCTTCAAAAATCCGATGGCTTGTCGAGCTTGCATCTCGGTGAGATGTTCACGCAGCACCGTCATGAGGGCTTCTCGATTGACGACCTTGTCGTCGTGGAATGCTTTGACAACGGCCTTCGCAGCGTCGGCTGTCATCCCGGGAATCCGTTTCAATACATCGACGTCCGCATGGAACACATCGACGCCAGCTTGAGTGATGGCGGTTGAAACGGCGTCTTGCAAAGCGGATTCCAATTCCCTTTGCGGCAATTCACGCTGGTAGGAACCAAGCCGCAGTCGGACCGGATCCACTTTGAGGATTTGCTTGAGGGGATCTTGCAGTCTCAGTGCAAGCCAAACAGCAGCGCGATGACGACGGGAAATGTTTGGCAATTCCACCAAACAGCCACGCGACATGCAATATGCGTCAGCCCCGGCTCGATCGACCATGGTCCAATACAACGATCCATCCGAAGATTGTTTAAGCAATTCGGAAACCGTATGAATCAGATACCGCCGAGCGGGTCCGTTGGAGATGGTCAGCAGGGTAACTTTTTGTTCATGAATCCATTGCCCGAGTGAAACCACGTTTTGAGCAACCACGTCGGCTCGGTTGCTATTGCATGGGATTTCATTGGTGAACACCACTCTGCCGTCGGCGTCTACGACGGCAATGGCGGCCATCTTCGGGCCAATCGCATCGATAACTAGAATGCGATGGCCATGCACGGGTCGTTGCAACAAGGAAGCTTGCAAATGGACCACAGCGGCTTCGGTAAGGTCCGTATGAGCATCTTCTTCCAAGATGCTCAGAACATCTTGGTGTAGCCGCGGAAGTATTTGAGTTCGGAGCCCGTCCTCTGCGACTTCCAAAAGCCAGTGATGCATGGGATGCCTGCCGGGGCAAAGCGATTCGCGGCAAACTTGAACCAGTGGTCTCTCGTCGTAATGGAATTGAAGGGCCACGATTTGGGACCGCTGTCCTCGCGACAACATCAGGATCTGGTAGGGGGTCAGCGAGGAAAGAGGTTTTTTTAATCTAGAATAAGACTCCAAAATGCTTCGAAGCCATTTGCGTCGACGTTGGCGAGGCGAAAGCTGTTTGTCCGACAGGGTTTTTGTCTTGAGTCCTTTTCCCTGCTTTCGACCTTGATGAAACTCCGCAATCATTGGAGCCACAGGGTCGGAAGAATTCGGTTTGCTTTCGATGGCTGCCGATTCGGACTGCGTGGCCAACGGGGCGGTTTCGATGGGCATCGATTCTGTGGTCGTTGATGTGATCGCAGCCTCTAGCTCGGCTGTCTGTAGCTCGGCTGTCTGTGCCGGAATCGGCATATCCGCGGATTCGTGCAAGGTTGTCTGAACTTGTTCCAACTCCGGGGTTGAAACTATCGGTTCGACAGCCGTTTCCGCACCTTCAGATTCGCTTGATGGGACCGCGGAACCTGGTGGCAGGGCCGGGGCAGCAGACTGTTCGCCGTTCGCTGTTGATGGAATTGGATGTGATTGAGGATTTGCTTCGGCGCGATCCAATTGCTTTTCGGCATCGCTTCCTTTCGGCGGATCGGGCAATACTTTCACCGAAACCCCAGCCTTCCTGAGGAGTGTTTTTTGCAGCTCTTGCATGAGCCGGACGTCTTCACTGAGTAGAAAAACCATCCAACGTTTGGTTTGTTCTAAAACATCCGCTGCCTGTTCGAGCGGTACGCTGGCGACTTCGGAAACCCATTGCAAAAGATCTTTTGGGGCGTCTCCCTGCATGGTCAAAATAGCTTGACCGACCGTCTCAACTTGTGGGCATTTTTCTGAAATGCCACGCGAGTTCTTCCTTGCGCGAAGATGACGCATTACGGTATCGACTTGCGAAATCGTATTGGCTTGAGAGACGACAGACGCGACGGTTTCGTTCCATTGCTGTTCTCGGTCGAGTGTTTGTTGAACTTTTTCTTTGTGGGCTTTTAGCCCTTCGGAGTAGTTGAGAGCGCGCCGGAGAATCGAAAGAGTCTGCTCATCGATGTTCCCAAGTTCATCGGGCCGATAGTTTGCAAGATAGTTCGGTTCATAGCCTTGGTTGAGCAACTCGATTGGGAATTTGAGTTGGTCCTCTGGAAGGCGCATGTACCGCGCGATCGCTTGTAGATCTTTCATAAGCAAACCAGTTCATTCTGCGAATCACGTTGGTTCTAAACGCTTGACAACGTCATCGCGCTTAGAGGCCGAAATCGAAGTTTGAAGTCCTTCACGTAAATGGGTGTCGTTATGCACATTGGTGCAAAGTGGTAGATGCAAGCAAACTAAGACTGGGAATCTAGGGGAGGCACCCCAAATTGTCAAGCTTTCGGTTGATTTCCATATGGCGAAGAGGGTTTAGTGGTAAGAAATTGGCAGGTTTAGGCGAAATGAGCCACTTTTTGGGAAAAATTGACGAAATGAGTCAAGCGTTAAAGTCTACCCAGTCGATCCAAAGCAACACAGATCGTTTCGATTAATGACGTCTAGATTATCCCATTCAGAATACAAATGCCTATGAACAAGCCAGTTTTTCGGGTTGTTGGTTTGGACCATGCTACATGCGACAGTGAGTACTGCGGGATCGAAACGCGCACTGTGCCCACCTGTCCAGATGTGTTGGGCACGGAATTATCCCTTTGGAAGGAAACGGAACCCGCCACGGTTACGGTCCTTTTGAGAGACATTCTCCCGATACTCCAGCGATCGTCAGCCTCTCGATTTGCGTGGGTCCAAGACTTTGAAGACGATCCGGTCGTGATCACAAAAGATCTCTACGACGTGTTGTTAAACTTCCAACGGCTAAAGAATGCTGCCTGATCCACCTGATCCAATGGTGCTGAATTAGTGGGAATTTTGTGGATGCGTGAATTTCCACGCATTCATCCACGACTTGGAACACGAATTCAGCTTTCACAGGCGAACCACAGCCACTACAATAAGGTCTCGTGTTGATTAACACTGTAGGCTCAAAAGCAATTTTCGACTTCGAAAACTCGAACGCTCCAAAAATCAACCCATGAATCCAATGACAACCAACTTCACAAGTGTGATTATTATTCCCCATTGCGATTAGGCCTCGGGGATCCTTCAACGTGAAAGTGCGTGTGGATTGCAAAACATAACCCTTGAAGCCTAATCGAAGGCTTCAGGGGTTTTTTCGTTATTTAGACGCTTCAACCAACCAAATCAGAAAATCATGTCGGCTCGCTCTATCCATACGTATGACACCACCCTGCGAGACGGGACGCAAGGCGAAGGCGTAAGTCTTTCGCTCCAGGATAAACTCAATATTGCTGTCCGGCTGGCAGAGATGGGGATCGACATGATCGAGGGTGGCTATCCGCTCTCCAATGAAAAAGACACGATGTTCTTCCAAAAAGTCCGATCGTTGCCGATGGGGCAGAGCCAGGTATGCGCCTTTGGCATGACTCGGCGACGCGGTGTCGCTGTTGAGGACGATCCGGGTATGAAAGCGTTGGTCGCCGCCCAAACGCCAGCGATCACCGTGGTTGGCAAATCCTGGGACTTCCATGCGATTAATGTCTTAGGTGTCTCGCTCCAAGAGAACCTCGATATGATCGGCGAAAGCGTGGCTTTTCTGGCTAAGCATGCTCAGGTGGTTTACGATGCGGAACACTTTTTCGACGGTTTCAAAGCCAACCGCGAATATGCGATCCAAGCCATCCAAGCCGCAGCCACGGCGGGTGCGAAGTGGATCGTCTTTTGCGATACCAATGGTGGGACATTGCCGGAAGAAGTTGCAAGCATCGTCACCGATGCTCGCAATGCGCTGGCCGGAGCTCCCGTACGCTTCGGCATCCATTGCCACAACGACGGCGATTTGGCTACGGCCAACTCGTTGTCCGCGATCGATGCAGGTTGCGAGCAAGTTCAAGGCACGATCAATGGTATCGGTGAACGCTGTGGCAACGCGGACCTAGTCACGGTTCTCGCCAATTTGCAATTCAAGAAAAAGGGGTACTCGGTTTTGGGAGGTCGCTCGCTCGAACATCTGACCGAATTGTCGCGGTATGTTTACGAAACTGCCAATCTCCAATTGCGGAGCGGACAGCCTTTTGTTGGCCGGAGTGCTTTTGCCCATAAGGGAGGAATGCACGTTCATGCTGTCAATAAATTTGCCCACACCTACGAGCACATGGATCCCGCTCTGGTTGGCAACGAACGCCGCATCTTGGTTAGCGAATTGTCAGGGCGTTCCAACATCGCCGCCCTCACGGCCGACCACAAACTACCCGACGATCGTGCCGTTCTCGACACGATCCTGGCCGACGTGGTTGCCAAGGAAAATCAGGGCTACCAATTCGAAGCTGCCGAAGGCTCGTTCGATCTGCTCGTCAAACGCTGCCTAGGATCCTACGTCGAACATTTCAAAACGATCAAGTATCAAATCCTTGCAGGTGACTTGGACATCGAACGCAACCAGACCTATGCCGAAGCCATCCTCAAGGTGCAAGTCAACGGCGTGATTCGGGTAGAAGCGGCCGAAGGTCACGGGCCAGTGAATGCTATGGATGCAGCGCTTCGCAAAGTGCTCTTGCCGTTCTTTCCAAGTCTCGACACGATGCGATTGGTCGACTTCAAAGTCCGCGTTGTCAATGGCGAAGCGGGGACTGCGGCTCGTATCCGAGTCAACATCGAAAGCGCGGACGATCAAGACACTTGGCGAACCATCGGCGTTAGCGAGAACATTATCGAAGCCAGTTGGCACGCGCTGGTCGATGCTGTCGAATTCAAATTAAACAAGTAAATCAAACCAAGCCATACAAATATGAACGCTGAAACCAACGATATCCCCAATCGATTCGATTTTGCAACGAGCGCAACGGAGATTTACGATAAGTGGCTTGAACACGGCTGTTTCAATGCTGACGTCAACAAGAGCAAGAAACCCTTTACGATTGTCATTCCGCCTCCCAACGTCACCGGTGCGTTGCACTTAGGTCATGCGCTCAACAACACGTTGCAAGACATCCAAATTCGACTGCATCGCATGCAAGGCTATGTTGCGCTATGGATGCCTGGGACGGACCATGCAGGGATTGCAACCCAAGCTGTTGTCGAACGTCGTTTAAAAGAAGTTGAAAACAAGACGCGTCACGACCTTGGGCGTGAAAAGCTGGTCGAGCGCATTTGGGAGTGGAAGGAACAATACGAAAAGCGGATTCTTGGTCAACTTCAGCGCATGGGATGTTCGTGCGATTGGCGACGGACACGATTCACGTTGGACGAAATGTGCGCCAAGGCGGTTCGGACCACGTTCTTCGATTTGTTTTCCAAAGGGCTGATTTATCGCGGAAAAAGATTGGTGAATTGGGACGCGTTTTTGCAAACGGCGGTCAGCGACGATGAAGTTTTTACCGAAACCGTCAAAGGTAATTTTTGGCATCTGCGTTACCCGTTTATCGCCCCCAAGCCTGGCGAACCGTCGTTTGTAACGATCGCCACGACTCGGCCAGAGACGATGTTGGGTGACACGGCCGTTGCGGTCCATCCGGAACCCGCGGCAGCCCTCGATAAATACGAGCGCCTCCTTAAAGAAAAGCTGCCATCAGCGAGTCTCAAGGACCAAGCTGCCATCCAATTGCAACTCGATGAACTTGCAACACGACGAACGGAAGTTCTTCCGCAACTGATTCTGCTTGCCCAGATGGCTCGCGAGGGGCGTAAACTACGTTTGCCTTTGATTGATCGAGAAATACCCTTAGTTTTAGATACTTGGGCAAAGCCTGAGCTCGGGAGCGGTTGCGTCAAAATCACACCTGCGCACGACCCGAATGACTATGATGTCGCTCTGCGTTGTTCGTTGCCAATGATCAACATCATGAACTCGGACGGGACGATCAACGAGCTAGGTGGTGCGTATGTTGGGTTGTCGATGGCCAAAGCGCGTCAAAAAGTGGTCGATGCGCTAGAGGAACTCGGGCTTCTCGAAAAAACCGAAGATCGGGAGATCGACTTAAAGCACAGCGATCGAAGCAAGACTCCCATTGAGCCTTATCTGGCGGACCAATGGTTTGTTCGAATGGAGCAACTGGCGCAGTCTGCGATGGACGCGGTCACCAATGGCGACGTAAAGATCTTTCCGCAGCGTTATGCAAGTGGCTACTTGGATTGGCTTGGCGAAAAACGCGATTGGCCCGTTGGTCGACAGTTGTGGTGGGGACACCAGATTCCAATTTGGAGCAGGACTTTCGAAAAGTCTTCGGATGCTCAGTCGCTCAAGTTCAAGATTGAAGCGATGCCTGAGCGCGCATCGGGTTTAATCAGGGTGTCGATCGAAGACCCTGCCACGCTTCACGTTTGTATTCGCAACGAAGATGCGGGGCTTGAAACAAAATTGCAGTCGCTCGGATTAGTCCGACAAGAGGACGTTCTCGACACGTGGTTCTCCTCTGCGCTGTGGCCGCATTCGACGTTAGGCTGGCCCGAACAGACCCCTGAGTTGGAGTATTTTTATCCTACGAACACGTTGATCACCTCGCGGGATATCATCACGCTTTGGGTCGCTCGTATGGTGCTCATGGGTCTCAACAATATGGGCAAAGTGCCTTTCCAAGAGGTCTTTATCCACCCCAAGATCTTAGATGGCTACGGCGAAACCATGTCCAAGAGCAAAGGGAACGGCGTCGACCCGCTGGATGTCATCAACAAATTCGGCCCTGATGCACTGCGGTTTGGACTGACTTGGTTGTGCACCGAGACGCAAGATGTGCGCATGTCGGTCCAGTTTGAATGCCCACACTGCGAAGCGCTCGTCAACCAAACCAAAGAGAATCGTTCAAAGCCACTAGTTACATGCGACAAGTGCAAAAAGCAATTTTCGACCCAATGGGCCGAAACGGAATCGGACAAAGCCTTGCCCAAAGCTCCCGTTGTTAGCGAACGCTTTGAAGTTGCTCGAAACTTCGTGAACAAACTTTGGAATGCCTCTCGGTTCGTCATGATGAACCTCGAAGGTTTTCAACCGATAAAAGTCGATTTTGCTTCCTTGCCACTGGAAGACCAATGGATACTCTCCCGTCTAGCTACGGTAACCAAGACAATTCAATCGGAAATCAAGTTGTTTCGCTATGCCGAAGCAGCCAGGGCTGCCTATGACTTTGCTTGGGATCATTTCTGTTCGCTTTACGTCGAGATGGCCAAGCCGCGATTGCAAGATCCTGCGGCCAGACCGCTCGTTCAGCAGGTCCTAGCTCATTGTCTCGATTCCATGTTGCGTTTGCTTCACCCAATCATGCCGTTTGTTACCGAATCCATTTGGCAACAGTTTGTGCGGTTTGCTCCGACTCGCGATTTGCACTCCGATTCGGCACCGAGCCAGTGGATCATATTGTCGGACTGGCCGACGGTACATGAGGAGCACATTCGACCGGAGGTTGAAAAGCAATTTGCTCATTTCGTCGATTTGGTTGGTGCGATTCGAGAGATTCGTTCGAGGCAGAATATCGCCCCCAAAGTAGAGCTGCAATTCTGCGTGCGATGCGAATCGACGATGGAACAGCTTCTCGCCCCGATGGTGCCATTCCTCCATAGCATGGCTGGTGCGACCGCAACTCAGTGGAGCACTTCTCCAAGCATGCCGTCGATCAATGCCCACATCGGCATCGCTCAAATGGACGTGTATGTCGATCTGACGCAGTTCATCGACGTAGCCGCTGAAATTTCTCGCAACGAAAAACTCTTAAGCAATCTGGTGAAACAGATCCAGGGCAAGGAAGGCCGGCTGACAAACGAATCGTTTGTCAGCAGAGCACCTGCCGACATTATCGAAAAAGAGCGACAAGCCTTGGGGGAACTAGTGTCTCAACGCGACGCGGCGGAACAAGCCATCGAGAAGCTCAAAAAACTTTAACATAAGGGCATTACTCGCTAGCCCATCCGTTCGGGGCTTGTCCCCGACGGATGCGTTTTGGCGTACTACAAATGGGCGTAGAAGGTTCTTCCTCTGCATGAACAACATCCGGTGCGACGTCCTGACTCCCGTTCCCCTTGGCTTTTGCCCGCCTCCGGCGGGCAAAAGCCAAATGGCACTCACTTTGAGCCGCAACGCGTTAGCGTGCGGGCTGCTGGGCTAGTAATCACTCGCAAATCCGGCCCTCACGCTAGCGCATTGAGGCT
>JAYTVM010000296.1:0-1552 GCA_043743995.1 Pirellula sp.
GATGCTCCCCGTATCACCATGACCGATCTGCATCATATTTCGAACGACCCGTTCCTGAGTATTACTCAAATCACGGGTGTCCGTTCTGGCTATTCCCAGTACCGAGGAGTTCCATTCGTTGTCAGGAGTGACTTTCACATTTCAGAGGACGAGTACAACGAAAGAAAACGATTCGAATGGCCAAATGACTTGCCAGGTTTGGTCAAGGTTCAAGAGTTGCCACAACCGCAGGTCTCAAAGTCCAAAAAGGCGTGGCGATCAAAAGAGGACACCAACAACGATGTTGAGCCTCAAGACTTTGGCAATCTTTTTTCTTAATTACCTTAGAAACGCCATCAAAGTGCTTTACATGAACAATCAAGAACTATCACGAGCGATCGCAAGGACACTGACCTTCAACGTTCCTGTCCTTTTGCTTTCCGACTTGCAGAAGAGTCTTAGTCGCTTATGTGTCGACTCGAGTTCGTTCGAACGGACTCTAGCTCGAATGGGACGGACCGGAATGGTTACAAGGACAGTCGCGAATCTACCACCAATCAAAGGGTGGACCTGTCCGCTAACCCAAGCGGGACTTTCAGATGATGCGATTGCTAATGTGATGAGCGTTTCCCGTACCGTCGCCAGTTTGTCTTGCGAGCCACAGCAGTTTGTTATGGCTTCAAGAAGGCTATTAGGGTTGTACGGACGGTCAACATTGAAGTTCGCGGATTTGGACAAACTGGTTCGGTATCTCCGACTTGGAAGAGCATTCGCCAAGCTGTCTCTCGATGGCGGCGAGGTGGGTTGGCAAACAGCTCCGCCATGCAAAGGCAAGGATTTGGTTATCGCAAAAGTTACCCATTCCTTGAATCGACCTCAGTTTTTCATCGCGCCACCGACCATGTCGCGTGACAAAACTGCTGCGTGGTTGCGATCATTGATTACCAACGGGGGGCAATATGTCGTCTGCTAGTCAACCCGCCAACAATAAGCTCGATAGGGTCAACGAACGCGAGCAGTTGCTGTTGTCATTGATTGTGACCTATGGCTTCATCGTGAAGTCCACTTGGATGCGACTGTCGAACGGAAACAAGGATTCGGAGGATGCGATGGCGTCGGCGATGTGGTCGTTGACTCGAAAACGCATGGTGGCTGCTCGGACACTTCACCATGGAATTAGCTATTTCATGCTAACAGAAGCGACTGCTAAAGAGCTTGGTCTTCCCAAGTTCAGGAGCCAGCCGATGTCTGAAGCATCGAAGCTTCGCATGTATGCACGGCTGTTGTTCTTTACCCGATACGATTCGACTGCCACGAGCATTGAACCCAACGAACTAAATCAAAGACTTGGAGTACCGTCCAATGGACTTCCTCAAGGGTTCTACGTAAGACGTTCGGATCCCGCGTTTTTAGGGTTTCTTCGCGTGCATACCAATATCCATACTTCGCCCGTTCGATCAGCACAAGTATTAAGGCATGACGTACTTCGGTTGGTCAAGTTCGTTGCGATTCAAGAACGGCTCAAGATGAAAAAGTTTGATTTCACGTTGATCACCGCGACGCAATCCAGAGC
>JAYTVM010000297.1:0-1544 GCA_043743995.1 Pirellula sp.
TGTAAGCGTTCGTGCCACTCTTACGATAGGTGAACGTTACCAAGCCTGCGCCATCGGGGCCTGGCTCTACCTTGACGATTCGACTGTTGCTGATCGCAACTCGGAATACGTAAGGCGCCAGATACTTCAGCGCAAGCCGTCCATCGCCAACGGCCTTTGAGTTCACAATCCAGTCTTTAATCCAAACTTCTTCAGGGATCTCCGAAAGCAAACCGCAGCGTTTCATAATCGCTTTGTATTTGACGCGAAAGACAACCGAAGCCGCTTTGACTGGAATGAGGAAGTCGACTCGACTGGCAAGCCAACTCGTGCCGTCCTCGCCAATGGCTCCGCCCGGCACGATGAAGTGCAAGTGCGGATGATAGTTGAGGTCTCTTCCCCAGGTATGCAAGACGCCGGTCACACCTAGATTCGAAGAACCGATATACTTCGGATCTTTGGCTAGCTTGAATAGCGTCTGCTTCGCAGCTTTGAACAGCGCCTTGTAACATTCGCGAGGATGCGATCGAACAAAGCGTCGAAACTCGGCGGGAACGGTAAAGGTCAGCATAAAATAAGAGCAAGGCAGCATTTGGGATAATTGCTTTTTCAACCAAGCCTTGGCTTTGCTTCCCTGGCAGACCGGGCAATGCCGATTTCCACATGATTTTGGTACGTAGTGGTATTTCGAGCAATGGACGCAACGATATACCACACTGCCAACTTCAGGAGTTCGACATCGCATGATCGAGACGATTGCCTTGATCTGGTCGGTCGACATCTGGTCATCATACTTTTTCAAGTAGGCTGGTCCATAGGAACGAAAAATGTCACCGATCGAAGGTCTGCATGGAGCAACGGTTTGATCGTTGCTCATGACTTCCTCTTCATAAGAGCGTTGATCTTCGCGATCGCGGCCTCTTCGCCTACCGTCGTGACATGCAGGTAGATCATCGTGGTGGTCAAGTGCGCGTGGCCCAGATACTTCTGAATGAGACGAAGGTTCACGCCTGCTTCAAGCAAATGGGTCGCGTAACAATGCCTGAGCGTATGCGTCGAGACGCCTCGCTTACCCCAGCCAAGTTGGTCAACCAATTTCTTGATGCAGAGCTGAACCGAAGATTCACTCATGGGCTTTGTGGCCGTTGAAGCCATCGAATGATTCCTACCTTCGGCTGGGAAAATCCAGTCGGGGTTTCGATGGGTCTTATAGAACGCCCGCAAATGATTCAGTGTCGACTCAGGGAGCGGGACGAGACGATCCTTAGCGCCCTTGCCACGATGAATATGGACGAGCATTCTATTGGAATCAATGTCAGATACTTGCAGATGAAGAGCTTCTTGAAGCCTGAGCCCCAGTCCATAGACGACACAGAAGAAACAAAGCATGGCCGGCTTTTCGATGAGTTTCAACAGAATATGAGTCTCGTCGATCGATAAGACCGTTGGAAGCTTCAGCTCCTTTTGAATCTTGAGTTTTTTGAGGGTAGGCCAATCACGTGGACAGGTTTTTCTATAGAAGAACTTGAGCCCGTTGTAGGCGACATTGAGTGTGCTTGCACTCC
>JAYTVM010000298.1:0-1542 GCA_043743995.1 Pirellula sp.
TCGAATGGCACTTAGTTATGCCGTAAGTGTTTGTTGGGCAATGGTATATACAAAAAAGGCCTCGCTTGTGTAGACGAGTTGTATCAGCAATTCATCCACGGCAAGGAGGCCTATAATGCAGTGTTCTAACCAAGGACGGTTTCGACAGCAAGTTCGATTCTTACAACGGCAGTTTTTACATGATGGTGAGCTAGCGTTCGCGGACGTGTTGACCGGCGAGCTGATCGCGGAAGCCATGCAACTCATAGGCGTTTGGAAGAATCGCATCTATTCTCCGGTGGTCACGTTGTGGGTTTTCCTGAGCCAAGTTTTGAGCCAAGATCACTCGTGTCGTGCGGCCGTTGCACGATTGATCGCGCATCGCGTTTCGCGTGGTCAATCGTCATGCTCTGCAGAAACGGGGGCCTACTGTCAGGCGAGGAAGCGGTTGCCAGAAGAGTTCTTCTCGAAAGTGGCACGTCAAGTTGGGTCTGTATTAGAGAACAAAGCAAAGGAGCAATGGCTTTGGAAAGGACGACGGGTCCTGGCCTATGATGGCTCGACGGTGTCGATGCCTGACACTGAAGCGAATCAAGAAGCGTATCCACAACCTCCTCAACAGAAGCATGGTGTTGGCTTTCCAATGGCACGCATCGCAGCTTTCTTTTCACTCGCCTGTGGAGCTGTGATGGATCTAGAAATTTGTAGTTGCAAAGGCAAGGGAAATAGTGAACTCGGATTGCTTCACAAATTGTGGAAGGTGCTGCGACCGGGGGATGTCATGCTTGCTGACCGTTACATGTGCGCCTGGTACGAAATTTTCATGCTGCGAGAACGCGGCATCGATTCCATCACGCGATTACGAGTCCATCGCCAAGCTGACTTTCGGCGAGGCAAACGTTTGGGTAAAGGCGATCACATCGTTCAATGGCGGCGTCCTGCTATCATCCGTGCGATTGATACGCAAACACGCAATTCCCTTCCTGAATTTCTCACGGTCCGAGAAACGCTGGTGCAAGTCCAACAGCCTGGCTTCCGTAGCCGGAGTATTATTCTGGTCACGACCATGCTCAACGCCGAGGAAATCACCGTCGATGACCTCGCAACAATCTATCGTGCGCGATGGAATGCAGAACTTGATTTTAGGTCGTTGAAGCAAACGATGAAGATGGACATCTTGCGTTGCAAAACACCGGAGTTAGTCCGCAAGGAAATTTGGGCGCACATCTTGGCCTACAATCTTATCCGCACGATTATCGCTCAGGCGGCCAGTCAAAACGACGTCGAACCACGAACAATCAGCTTCAAGGGAGCAATCCAGACACTCGAAGCATTCCAACCGGTAGTCGCCATCCAAGGCGATCATGATTTCAAACACCGACAGAATTTATATCAACAAGTCCTCGACGCAATTGCAACTCATCGTGTTGCCGACCGACCGGATAGGTACGAGCCGCGTCTTAGGAAACGCAGGCAGAAAAAATACGATCGAATGATGAAGCCTCGACAAGAAATCAAACTCGATATGCTGAAAGGAGTTAGAGAAAACTAAGTGCCATTCGA
>JAYTVM010000299.1:0-18072 GCA_043743995.1 Pirellula sp.
ACTCGGAAATGCATTGATCGATTTAAGCACGGCCACGTCGGAACGCAAGTGGTTCGGAACCGAGGTTGGGACCAATGCAGTTCCCTTTTGCAATTCGAACGTGCCGACGTCATCGAACAACACGGAAAGGGGCCCTTGATTGTACTTCCACAAAATCTTGTTCGCGTTTGCACCGGTCGCTCCCCCCCATTCGTAACGCATCTGCTCCGGTAGCCCATCACCGTTGCGATCGGGCACCACAAACTCCATATGCGTTGTCGAAGACGAAACGTGCGCGATGGCGATCTCAAGATCGCCAACTATTTGAGTGGCTGCGTTCGAAAGATCGTAGGTGCTACGAAATAAGGTGTCATCTTGTGATTTGGCTCGCATCATGATAGTAATGCACATGGCCATCGCGCCGATCAGGACTGTTGCGGACGGCAACGTGATCATCAATTCCAACATGGTTACGCCTGAGCGGCGTTGGATTGGATTCATTGGACGCTCACCCGCCCAGAGATTGGGGCAATATCGACTCGCTTCTGAAATGTGCCTTCGCGAACCGTCACCGATATACCTTGGTCGGGCATTCCAAAGCGATCGAAGGCAAGCGTTACACTTGTGAGTGTTGTGGCGGGTTGTGCCGCCGTCACTAACGAGGACAGTTCGGCGCGATAGGGTGGCTGATTAACAGTGACTTTGTAAGGCTGACTAACACGGTCCAATGAGCTGATAACGCTGATGACATAGCTATGATCGGCCAATGTAAAGGCAATGGTGCGAGTCGAGTTGGTTTGACGGGCGATGCGTTGGGTTTGAACAATGTCTTGAACAATCCTCTGAGCGGTGACATCGACTCGGTACCGTGAGAGACTATTGGAATAGATAGGCGAGGCTACAGACGCAAGAATGCCCATAATCATGACCGTCACGGTGACTTCGACTAACGTCACGCCGCCTGGTTGATCTTTTCGAATAGTCGTCCGATTGAAAAGCATGGTCGTTACTCCACCACCAAGCTGTTGATGGAGTTCGCAATTCGGCGCATCAAGCTTGTATTGGAATTTGCGTCGGATTCTGTTGAAAACGTTGAAGTCATCGATTCAGTGCAGTGTGGTTGGATTTCGTCATTGGCTAGGCACTCCAGAAAGACGCTAACAATGTCGGAATCCCAGGTCTTGCCTGCCTCATCACGCAGAATCGATTCGGCTATTTCACTTGGCATTCCTCGCCGGTAGGGTCGATCGCTCGTCATGGCGTCGTAGGCATCGGCAACCGCTAGAATACGACCATGCAACGGAATTGCCTCACCCGCCAGACCTGCGGGATAGCCTCCACCGTTGACAGCTTCATGGTGATGTAGCACGCCTGGTAAAACATAGTCAAGTTGCTCGAGGTGCTTAAGAATCGCGTGCCCGATTTCAGGATGCTTTTTGACGATTGCATACTCTTCACTGGTCAGTGGACCTGGTTTTGCAAGAATCGAATCAGGGACGCCAATTTTGCCAACGTCGTGTAGCAAGCCGGCCATGTAAATCCGCTCGCATTCCTCGGCGCTCGCACCCAGTCTGGCTGCGATTCTTTTGGCATACAAAGCGACGCGATCGCTGTGGCCACATGTGTACGGATCTTTGGCGTCGATCGCATTGATGATGGCTCGCACAATTCCCGTCAGAAGTGACTCTTGAGCTTCAAATAACTCCAAATTGCGGGCATGCGAAGACATGATATTCGCTGCAGCGCTTAGCAGTCCTGCTTCAAAAGTTCCAAACGAAGCGGGTTTGGCTTGACTAGGCTGCCATTCCACGGTAGGAACTGCGTTTTCTGAGGGTATCTTATTGATGGCCAATATCCAACCGTAAACATGGGCTCCCTTCGCAACCGATAACGCGATGCAATTGCGTAAACCGAAGTATCCAGGTAGGTGCTCTTCGTTGGACTTGGTGTTCAGTACGCGCGGCCCCCTCACGAGTTGCGGGATCGAATCCGTAAGAAATCGGGAGCATGAATCCTGATCCTTGTCGGAAAAACCTGTCGCAATGACGCTCTTCCAGTCCGACCCAGACGAGTCTGACGTCGAACCCTCGTAGGATCGCACAAACAATATGGTTTCCGCGCGAATGACACTTGCAAGATCAGGTAGGCATTTGCGTGCGATCGACTCAATCGTGTGCTTCGAACCGCATAGGTCAAAGTACTCGTTGGCACTCCGTAGCCATGTCAACTCCTCGAAGTCTTGAGTCACTTGGTCGATGAAGAATTCCGATTGCTTCCTGGTAGCCGCTGCTTCTGCACAATACTGCAATGCCTCAAGATGGGCGGAAAACAGCGAACAGATCAACTTTTCGTCTTGTTCCGGCAGTGCCATAGCTACAACGATCGGTACCATCGCATCCAGACACGCATTGACGACAACGATCAATCGGTCTGCATGTCGCCAAACAAAGGGTTGCCCGGATCGGACGTCGAATTCTTGGAGTGCAGCCACGACGTTTGGGTCAATGTCATCCTGTGAATCACCGCTAGAAACGTTCCTCCAGGTTGCCTTAGAGAATTGAAGTACCAACGCACATGAACCTAACGCGGACTCCAGCCGGCTGGCGAGTTGGCATGCAAGTTGAGTGTCAGCGGTTGTTCTAAACATGGTTTCCAAGAGTGTGTGATCGTATTCTCAGGGGGCGGACAAAGGTTGGACTTCAACATTCGCATATGTATATATCTAGCACGTAATCTTTAACGAAACCGAAAACTTTTCCAATTAATAAGTTTGCACCGAGCGAAATAGGAACGTACGTTTCTTCCGTCCGAATGGGAATGCGTCCATTCCCCAAACTCCCTACAGTTAATTGCTTCGCAGTGAACTGACAATAACCCTGTTTTTCGTTTGGCCCTGAGAAAAAAATGAACATGACATCGCAAATCTTTAGTGCACGCAAGCGATCCGCCTTTAGCTTGGTTGAGCTTGTAGTGGTTGTTCTGATTATCGGAATCTTGGCAGCCGTAGCGGCACCGCGCATGTTCAACACAGCGGGGGACGCTCGAGATTCAGGAACGAAAGCGTCGCTCGGAGTCATTCGCGATTCCATCGAATTGTATAAGGCACAGAACGGTACGTATCCAACTGCCGCGACCTTCGCCACTACCATTAAGCCGTTCATCAACGGGGCCTTTCCTAAGGTCCAAACCACTTTGGTTCCAAGCGCCAATCAAAACAACACAGTCGTTGCGAACACAGGTAATCCAATCGCAACCCCCGCGGGTACTGCAGGTTGGGCTTACAACGAAACAACTGGCGAATTCGTTATCAATCATGCCGCTTGCATATCCTGGTAATCATATCCATGTCTGAAACTAAACGAGTTCTGGTCGCCGAAGACAATGTCGTCCTAGGCGATGTCCTTCGGTTCAATCTCCAACGCTCCGGTTTCGCGGTTACACTTGCTCGGAATGGCACCGAGGCACTACGACTGGCTGAATCACAGCCATTTGACATCTTGGTTACGGACTATGAAATGCCGGGAATCGATGGCGAGGAGCTCTGCAATCGTGTTCGGAACGTGCTAAAACTAGACGCGATTCGAATTGTGATGTGCTCGGCCAAAGGGCTGGAGTTGGACCGAGAAGAAATCATGGCCAGACTCAGCATCGAAGCGATTCTCTATAAACCCTTCAGCATTCGTGAGCTCACGACCCTACTAGAGAATCTAGTGCGGCACGCCAGTCCTCTCCGAGAACAATTAGTCTAGAAATCTCTGGTGAGATTGCTTACGAACTCTTCGCATCGAATAAAACTCATGATTGCAGCCCAACACAACAGTAGCTTGACGCGGCGTCTGAGCGAACAGTACTTGCTGTTCGGCCTGTCCGGACTATTCTGTTTTACGGTGACAGCCATTTACCTATCTTGGTGTGGATCGTTGCTAAATTCCATCCCAGCGGCGGTTGGCATTCCCCTAGGTCTGCTCTTGTTCGGCTCTTTCGTCCTGAGACGCACATCGCGTTGGCATGAAAACATCGAACGGCAACTTCATCGGTTCGCAAGTTCGGGTAATCATTCTGTTGCGGAATTACGCCCGCTACCAGCTACCGATTCACTCGCCGCAGGCTGGAACCAATTGCTGGCTCGCGTCCAAGAACACTCGGCTTGGAATGGGGTCGAGCGTAGGCTTTCGGAAGCCAATCACACTCAGCAGGCCAAACGCTGGGAAGCGGTATTCCAGAACCTCACGGATGGAATTGCGATTTGCGATTCCGACGGTCGAATCATCCAACTCAACCGTTCCTTTGCAACATTGCTCAAACGAGCTGATTCCAAATCGCTTGTCGGAACAGATATTCTCGATTTGCTATCGGACCAGGCCGACGAGGCATCTCAGGAACGGATTGGCGGCTTGATCAACAATCATGCTACTCAAGTTATCGAGATTCAACGATCCAATGATCTCGCCCAAGGAGTATGGCGTTTGAGTCGAATCACCCAGACGGGTGACAGTTGCAATCCAACCGATACTATTTGGACGCTGCGCGACGTGACTCAACAAAAGCTAGCTGAGAAAGCCAGAGAGCAGTTCGTTTTTACAGCCACACATGAGCTCCGAACACCCCTCGCGAATATCCGAGCCTACTCCGAAACGCTATCGCTCGCTAACGATATTTCCGTCGAACAGCAGCAATCGTTCTATAACACAATCAACAACGAAGCCACCCGATTGGCCCGATTCGTTGACGAACTACTCAGTATCAGTCAAATGGAAGCCGGAGCGATCACCATCCAGAAACACGAAGTGCAACTGGAACGATTGCTGGATGAAATTCTGGCTAGCCAACGCCCTTTGGCTAACGAAAAGAAGCAGTCGTTCGACTTCTCCATTGCGCCCAAGTTGCCGAAAGTGTTGGCAGACAAGGACAAACTCGCCGCCGCTATGACCAACTTGGTCAGCAATGCGATCAAATACACACCCGAGGGGGGCAAAGTGACCGTGCGGGTTGACTCGGACTCAGCCCGGGTTCTATTCATGGTGGAGGATAGTGGCATTGGTATCTCTGCTGAAGACCTGCCAAAGCTGTGCGGCAAATTCTTTCGAAGCAGCGACGAACGTGTGCAAGCGATGGTCGGCACAGGGCTGGGTTTGGCATTCACCCAAGAAGTTGCAAGACTGCACGGAGGCAATGTCTCCATTCGCAGTCAGTTGAATCAAGGTTCTTGTTTCACTCTCGAACTCCCCATTCGCTAAAAGCCAAGAAAAGCCATGTACACCTGCAAACGTTCCGGCGCCGTGGACACGATTAGTGGTTCGCAGCCCCTGACTCGAGAATACCAATCCTCTTTTCTGAACTCGGTCGAGGCTTGCTTTGGAAATGGCCAGCCACGGATCGTGTTTGATCTGAGCAATATCCCACTGATGGATAGCGTCGGACTTGAGGCCCTTCTCGAGGCTCGTGATCGATGTCAAAAACTCGGCGGCTGTATCGTGCTGGCTCGCCCCAACCCTCTTTGCCGTGATATTCTCCGCGTCAATGGCATCGACAAGGAAATCAATGTCTACGATGACGCTGTCAAGGCGATAGGGAGTTTTGCAAGATGAACGTAGATACTCCTCGATCTTTGACGCGGGACTCGCTCGTTGTTCTACGAAACAAAACAAAAAAGGGCCAACCCGTACCGACCGCCATTCCGCTCGGTGAGAACCTAGTTCACGCGGGTTTGCTAACCGATGGCGACCTTGAGGCCGCACTCCAGCAACACTCCAACACCAATACACAGCTCGGCGAGACCTTGCTCGAAATGGGCTTCGTTGAGGAAGACACGCTACTGTTGTTCTTGGGGCAGCAGCTAGGTATACCGTCTGTTCGATTGCGTAGTGGTCTAGTCGACCCGAGCGTTGTTCGGTTCATTCCGCGTTCCAAAGCGGAATCATTCTCGGTGCTCGCCCTTTTTTGCGTTCGTGGAAGTTTGACGGTTGCGATGGCCGAACCATCCAATCTCAGACAACTCGATGAGCTAGAACGCATCACTGGGCTGTCCATTCGCCCTGTCTTGGCCATGCGATCCGCCATCGATCGTATGCTTGCCCATTGCTACGAAGAGAACTTTGCGGTCGATGCCGTTACCGCCGACCTGGACGAAGGTTCGCTTGAAATCCATGCGGATGCGATCGATATTTCGCTGGCGGACGTCGAATCACTCACCGACGGAAGTCCGATCATTAATTTAGTGAACTACATTATCGTTCACGCGATTCGACAGAAAGCTAGCGACATTCATATCGAAGCCGGGCAACAATCCTCATTGGTCCGCTACCGTGTGGATGGCCATTTGCGAGAAGTGCTTAGGCCTCGTCGCGAGTTTCATCCCGCCATGATTTCTAGAATCAAGGTTCTGGCAAAGTTGGATATTTCCGAACACCGGATGCCTCAAGATGGTCGCGTGCATTTGACCGTCGATGGCCGAGAAATCGACTTGCGAATCTCAACTCTGCCAACCATCCTTGGCGAAAAAATCGTAATGCGCGTGCTCGATCGCAAAAACGTGACTTTTTATCTCGATAAGCTCGGAATGCCCGAGGGCGCGCTCAACAGAACCAAAAGCCTACTTAAGCGTCCCCACGGCTTGATCCTCACGACTGGCCCCACCGGTAGCGGCAAGACAACGACACTCTACTCAGCCGTAGAACTGATTAAGTCCATCAAACGCAATATTGTTACGGTGGAAGATCCTGTTGAATACCAACTCGATTTGATCAATCAAGTGCAGGTGAGCAACACCAAGTCCATGAAGTTCTCGGATGCGCTTCGATCGATTCTGCGTCAGGACCCCGACGTCATCATGATCGGGGAAATTCGAGATGCCGAAACTGCTGCGATCGCGATCCAGGCGGCCCTCACCGGTCACTTGGTTCTAAGCACATTGCACACCAACGATAGCTTTAGCGCGGTGACTCGATTGCTAGATATGGGAATCGAGCCATTTAAACTTTCGGCGGCCTTGCTGGGTGTCATAGCACAGCGACTTGTTCGAACCGTCTGTCCGTCCTGCAAGACCAGCTACTACCCTGCTCCCGAGCAGCTTGACGCGATTCGATACCAAGGGGACCGACGGCGGCAATTTGTTCGCGGTCAGGGTTGTCGCGAATGCTACGACACGGGCTTCCGCGGCCGTACCGGCATTTACGAGGTTTTTGCAGTGGATCGCGAGGTACGAGAACTGATCTCTGTCAATGCTTCGGTGGATGCGTTGCGGGCACACCATTGCCGGCAGGGAAGCGGTTCGTTGCTTGATGAGGGGATTCGTCTCGCAGAAGCTGGGCGTACGAGCCTTGAAGAAGTCATCGAAGTTGCTTATTCCGAATAAGTAACCAAAAGTATCAATCCAATATTACGGCCATCGCACATGCAGTTTCAGTACCGCGCAAAGGATCGACAGGGCACGTTTGTCGAAGGACAGTTCGAAGGTGACAGCGCGCTGGTCATCCGACAACGGTTGCGATCTCAGGGCTTGTTTGCGCTCTCGGTCACCGCTCTCCAATCGAGGTCGAGTGCTCCAAAAGTTCTATCGAAAAAAGTCCGGATCAACTCGAGTCCATTCGTCTCCGCCAAATTACGCCGAGTCAAGAACTCCGACATAATCATTGCTCTTTCACAACTCTCGATCATGTGCCAATCGGGGGACGATCTGGCCGAAGCCCTCAACACGGTCGCGAATCAGTGTCCCGTACCGAGATTGCAACGAGTGTTGCTTGACACCTATCAGGATGTTTCGCAAGGATTGAAATTTTCCGCTGCGTTAGCCAAGCACCCAAGTGTCTTCAATGAGTCGATGGTGGCTGCGCTGGCTGCGGGAGAGCAGGCCGGACGTATCGTCGACGTGTTCGAACGGACCACGCGCATGATGCGCAAAGACCAAAGTCTCCGAAGTTCGATGATAGCGATGTTGATGTATCCTGCTGTGCTGTGTGCGATCACATTGGTGGTTATCTGCTCGATGCTTTTCTTCGTCTTGCCACAATTCGCAACGATCTTTCGGGATATGGATCGTGCCGTTCCCCCTTTAACCAGTATTCTGCTGTCCCTCGGGTCAGGGCTTCGGGAAAACTGGATCGCCATCGCATTGGTCGCAGGGACAGTCGTGGTTTTGGGAATTAGCACTCGCAACCATCCTCGCGTTCAACGCATTTTTGATCATGCGCTTCTGAATGCCATAATCATCAAGAGTTCGACTCGAGCTTTGATCACGGGTAGAGTCTTTCGATTGCTTGGAACCATGTTGGAGAACGGCGTTCCATTGTTAGACAGTATCCGACTGTGCCGCAAAGCAACCCGCAACAGCCTTTTTCAAGAGTTGTTTGAGAAAGTCGAACAGGAAATCTTGCAGGGAGAAGGCATGAGCCAAACACTGGTGGATGCAACCTTCCTACCCGCCGGCGCTGCACACATGATTTCAACCGGGGAACGCACGGGCAAACTCCCCGCGGTCTTGCAATCCGTTGGAGAGTACTTTGAAGACGAAGGGGAACGTCGCCTTCGAACGCTGGTTAAAATGCTTGAACCCGCCATCATCATCGGATTGGGAGGAGTGGTCGCGGTCGTCGTACTGTCGATTATTCTGCCATTGCTGGATGTGACGACGGCTTCCAGGTAAGTCGACGATTGGAAAGTTAACTACGGGCCTCTTTCGGTTAAGTACGACCTAGGGTTGGCTACCATGAGTCCACTCTCTTTCAAACTCGATCGCGTTCGCCACCTCGCACTCCACCGTTCCTACGGGTGGACAGGCGTAGAAATCGGCTGTCACGCCATCAACATGGCACAAGTTCGTAAAATCGATAGCCGCTGGCAATTGGCTGCCGTTTGGTCGGTAGAACATCCCACACCGTACGCGATGGAACCGATCCAAAACGCGTCTCCCTGCGATGAAGTTTTCGGATGGTTGGCGACAGACACAATTTGCGAACACGGGCTTGCACCGACCCTGGAGCTTTTAGAAGACTTGAATTCTCTCTTTCACGGTCGCGACTGTGCCGCAACGCTAACCGATGGCATGATTGCATACCGTGAACTTGATCTGCCATCGAGTGATTCTGCCGAGTTGCGATCCATGGTTAGCTCGGAAATCGCAATTGAGTCCGAGTGTGAACTCGAGGAACTCTCAACGGACTGCTGGGAGTTACCCACAAATCGGCCTCGCGCAGAAACGTCCTGCTTCGCTGCTGTCTCCCTGTTGAAATCGACAGCCTTGATGGTAGCTAGCGACCTGCTCAATGCTGGCTTCGAGTGCCAAACCTTGGATGCTGTTCCATGCGCTATGGCACGGGCTACCTCGATGGTTGTCGACGATGACAGTCTTTCGACACTCTCGATTGACCTGGGCTATCATCAGGCAACTGTTACGCTGGTTAGGGCTGGCAAGCCCCTAATATCGCGCGGGTTACGCAACTTTGGATTAATCCCACTTTTGGAACAAATTGCACGTTCCTTCGAACTTTGCATGTCGGATGCGCAAACGTTGCTCTTTCAATCTCCTTCGGCACACAACGGCAGCCCGAATGGACACGACGAATTCTCCAATCCGCTTGAGCAAAAATTGGGCGGATTCTTAAAATCGCTATCGAAAGAGATTGACAAAACGCTTGACTATACCAACCGAGCCTATCGCTCGATGGCACCGAGCCAACTTTTGCTGATGGGGGCTGGCGTCCGTATCCCGAACGTCGATCAAGCCATCGAGGCTCGAGTCGGCCTACCTACCCACACGTGGGCGATCGATCTTTCCGAAAACCTCTTCGGCAATCAGCATGTTGCAACTTTTGCAGTCGCATCCGGCTTGTCGATGCTTGCCTGGGAGTCCATTTGATGCACGTCAATTTGCTACCGGCCACTTTTGTGTGGCGTCGTCGGATGAGCAAGCGCCTTCGCCAATGGGGATGCGTCTTTGGATTGCTCGGTGTTTTCGTTCTTGCCTGGAACGTCCAACTGATTGGTAAATGGTGGAATGGCCTTCATGAACTGCGAAGAATTCATGCCGCCGCAGAACCTATTCGCCAATTGCAGTCGGATCGCATTCGACTCGCAACGCAGTCGCTTTCGTTACAACAAAAAATCAATCAACTGCAGGCCGCTGTTTCGAAAGATCGCACCTCGTCATTTCTCGGAGTCGTCGCTGCCGGCGTGGGCTCAACCGCTAGAACCATTCAGATTCAAGAGATGCAGGTGGCGGTATCTCCAAAACCCAACGATTCTGCTGCCCCAGCAGCCGATCCACAACGAGGGACGAATGCGAAACCAAACGCCCCTATGGAAAGCAAGTTTTTGGGAAACCAATACATACTAACACTGCGCGGTATTGCAATCGAAAGCGAATCGATCTCTGCATTTATGGAAAGTCTCCAAGAAACGAGTTTGTTCCCAAAGATTGAGCTTCGGTCTTCGCAAGAACGACTCGTATCGGAACGACACGTACAAGAGTTTCAAATGGAGTGTGTTGGTTATGATCAATAGCAGTTGGATGAAGAACTCTTTGCTTCGGAACGAGCGTTTCCTGCATGCTGGGATGGCGATTCTCATGGTGCTGGTTATCGCAGGGTGTTTCCTCGTGCACTCTTCGATTGCTCAATACGTCGATGCTATCGCTTCGAATTTTGACGAATGCACTAGTCTCTGCAATTCCGAACGCGAATTCACCGACGCGGTCGCCCAAGCACAAGAACGACTAGAACAACTCGAGAGAGAATATCGTTCCATACTCGACCGGATTCCAGCCAAAATCGTCGATTCCGAAATACTATCATCTGTCCGAGGCTTGGCCTTATCATCGCACTGCAACTTGCTTGATTTCCGTCCCGTCGCAAATCAAAGGCACAAGGAATTCCTTACCCGCTCTTTTGAACTCCATTTGGAAGGCGGATTCAAAAGTCTTTTTCAATTCTTCGATGCGCTACAGAGCGTTCCCTACATTTATCAAGTGGCACGTTTCAAAGTTTCAGAGTCAAGCAATCCAAATGGCTTATGCCGTTTTGAACTGGAATTGAAGGTTGTCTTCGATCACATTTGGGCTCAATCGGAGTAACGTCAGCATGAACCAAAAATCCTATGATTACGTCAAGGTTGCGGTGATCCCATTGCTCCTTGCGATCCTATATATGGTTTTCTCGTATAATCGGACCGCACCCGTGGTAATTGGTAGTGGCCCTGGCCCTGCCGTCGCGCCCGCGGACCCTCCCACAGCCAAAAGCGAACCCGAACTAGACGCGAAGTTAATTGGTTTGTCATCCAAGGTTCAATGGCCGGAGTTCTCGCTCAGCGAACTAGTCAACGTCGACCCGTTTGATCGCAGAATGATTTTTCCGGAGACTTTGGCGAAAGCGATGCCTACGGATCCAAATGACTCAGAGAAACAATTGCTAATAGGATCCCACCGACCTTTGTCGGCAAATCCATTGGAGTCGTTCCAAGTTCAAGCGGTTTTTCAATCGCCGCAGGGCATCGCGGCATTGATTGGTGAACGAATTATTCATATTGGCGATCGATTGAAAGATGGTTCACACGTCATTGGTATCACTCCGCAACAACTCACAGTCGAGTCACCAACGGCCCAATAGTCGATCGGCAGATATAAATCTACCTGCCGAGTCTTCGTGCGGGAGGGTGGGGCGTGGGGCTCCTGCCGAACCATGGCGACCTCAGCTCGGCAGGAGCCTCGCTCTCCCGCTGAATTGGAATTCTGGATAATTTAGGCAACTTGGTCGGGTTGTAGTAAAGTTGCTGACTACTCAGCCATGAACAGACGATAGTTCCTTGGACGAAACTCCAATTCGAATATCGGCAAATGCATGATTGCGACCTACCTCCACATTCTCAAACGCTGGCATGCATGGGCAGTTAGAGCGACTGCATGTGCTTTGGCCTGCGTCTTTGCAACGGGATTGCAGTCGGATCTACGTGTTTTTTCACAGGAATCTTTGCCAGCAAATCGAGTACCGCCACAATACCCGCCGGCCCAGTACCCGCCAGCCAAATACCCGCCGGTCCAATTGGCACCTTCAACGCCTATCCCGTCGCAAAATTTCTCCGTACCGAATTCGCACATCGTACCGCTTGCGTTAAGTGCCTACGATTCCGAAAATCGTGTCCAGCTACAAAGCAATCTCGATCAAGTGACGTTGGTCACACGCGATGCCCCTTTGTCGACAGTCCTTTCCCTAATCGCTCAGCAGCAGGGGCTCAATATCGTTACTGGAGAAGAAGTTAGCCAGCGCGTCAACGTAACACTCAACAATGTGCGACTCAACGATGCCCTCGACGCAATCCTGGCTGTGCACGGCTATACTTGGGTACGCCAGAATAATATCATTACTATCTCAAGCATGAGCACCGATCGCAGGACGTCTCCCTCAGTCCAAGGTCGAATGGTACGACTCTTTACTCTCAACTACGTATTGGCAAGCGATGTCGACAAAGTCGTAAAGGGACTGATGTCACCCCTCGGCCAGTCGTTCACCAACACAATCAACAAGGAAGAAAAACGCAACGCCCATGAGCAACTAGTCGTTGAGGACCTGCCGTCTTATTTGGACCGAATCGCGGACTACATTGCTCAAGTCGATACATTACCTAGGCAAGTCATCGTGGAAGCGAACATTCTTCAAGTTACGCTCAAGGACAACAACAAGCACGGCGTGAATTTCAACCAACTCGCGCGGGTCAACAGAGCCAACGTCTCCATTGGAACGATGGGTTTGGCCTCAGGTACATCACCTGCAACTATGATGCGAGTTGAGGGAGGCGATCTTACAAGCTTGATCGATCTGCTGAAATCGACAAGTGATACCAAGACATTGGCGTCACCCAAAGTGGCTGTGGTAAACGGCCAAAAAGCAAGGATCTCAGTGGGTGGGAAACTCGGCTATTTACAAACCACCGCGACCCAGACTAGCACATTGCAAAGCGTAAGCTTTTTGGACTTTGGCGTGGTACTAACTGTGACACCCATTATTACGGAAGATGGTCAAGTTCTAATGACCGTTGAGCCTCAAGTCTCTACGGCTCGCATCAATCCCACATCGAAACTGCCCGATTCCGAGTCTACGGAAGTCCAAACAACTGCGCTACTGTCTGACGGTCAAGCGATTGTCATAGGCGGGTTGATCAAGGAGACGAGCAATGACAGCCAAAACAAGGTCCCGTTTTTGGGAGACTTGTGGTTGGTTGGGCGGCTCTTTCAGAGTCGCGATCGCCTGAAGGAACGCAACGAGATCATCATCACTTTACTTCCTCGCATCGCACGACCGGGGGAGTTCTGTTCCTTTGCATCCGAAGAAGACTACGCACAGGCAACTACGCCCTTGCTCGACCGAAATCTGACGCCCGTGGATAGACGTGAATGGGAGGGGGGACTACCGGACGCCTCCAAAAAACCACATTCGTGGAATTGGTTCAGAAGAAAGAAACCCGAAGTAATGGTTCCGATTTCAGCAGTGGCTGTGCCAGCCCTGGTGGAATCGACATCGGTTGGCCCCATTCCAAATTTTTAACGCATGCCCTGAATGATAAGGTCGTGCCTCCGGATCATAGCAAGGCATTTTATGAAGCGCTTCAGGCGAAGGGGGTTGCTGCTAAGTACCTAGAACTTCCGACCGGTGATCATGGGCTGAATGGTTACCGAGGACCAATGTGGGATGCATGGCAACACGACAGCTTGAAGTGGCTTACAGAACTCAAGTTCGTTCCGAACTAAAATAGCAGAGCGTATTATCTAGCCTCGTGTGGCACGTCCCTGAGGTTACGAAGGGCGTGGTGAATCGCTAGCTAGAAACATTTGCCACAGTTCCCACGCCCATCGCTAATCGCTCTGCGTGGGTTGTGCGACAAATAGCATTTGCGATATTTCTATCTGATTCCTTGCGAGTTTTTTTGTTCCGAACAACAATAGGGTTAGACAATATCGCTAGCCCATCCGTTCGGGGCTTGTCCGGACAAGCCCCGAACGGATGGACCGAACAAATTCCCCGAACGGATGGACGGAACAGGTTCCCCAATGGATGGGCTCGCGATATTATTGTTTGGAACAAAAGAGTCTCGATCTAAATCAGAAAGAACTATCAAAACTGCTATTTTTCGCACAGCCCAGGCTGCGCCTCAAAATCTTTCCAAAGTGGCGTTGGTGTTGGCATTTGATCCGAGATGGTGATGGCTTGTTCGGCCAGCTTCATCGCCATTTGTGCTTTGCTGTCGTCATCGCACTGGACATCGAGGATGGGCTGTCCTGCGGTGAGCGTTTCCCCGATTTTGCAATGCACTTGGAGACCGACTGAAAAATCAATAGCCTCGCCTGCAACTTTCCTGCCGCCACCCATCACTATGATAGCTTGGCCGAGGAGTTGACCATCAATGGATTGGATGGTACCGGCGGACTTAGCTAGGCAGGGATGGCTGTGGCCGATAGGTCTGGCGGCAACGAGCGAACCTCCTTGGGCTTGCACCATGCGTTCGAAGCGATCCAAGGCTGCACCACTATCCAAAAGTTTGCCTAGCCGGTTGCGAGCATCATCGAGTTGGGTTTCGCGTTTTGCGCTCAAGAGCAAACGAGCGGCAAGTTCGATCGTTAGCTCTCGAACGTCGACGGGTCCGCCACCTTGAAGGACGGAGATGGATTCGTCGACTTCGCATGCGTTGCCAACCATGTTGCCTAGCGGCTGAGTCATGTCGGTGATGAGGGCCGTCGTAAGAACCCCAGCGTTCTTACCGACACGAATCAAGGAGGCAGCAAGTTGTGTGGCAAGTTGCTCGGTGGCCAGAAAAGCACCGCTGCCGAATTTGACATCCAAGACCAAAGCATCGAGAGATTCCGCGATCTTCTTGGACATGATGCTGGCGGTGATCAACGGTATAGAAGGGACGGTCGCAGTGACGTCCCGGAGGCCATACAGCTTTTTATCAGCGGGGACAAGCGTTTCGGTTGCGCCGGTGATGACGCATCCGACCGTCTCCAATTGGCGATGGATTTCCGATTCGGTGAGGTTGGTGCGAAAGCCATCTATTGCTTCTAATTTGTCGAGCGTACCGCCGGTGATGCCTAAACCACGGCCGCTAATCATAGGGACATGCAATTCGCAACAGGCCAGGAGTGGAGCGAGAATGAGCGACGTCTTGTCCCCCAAGCCACCGGTTGAATGTTTGTCGACGCGGGGAGTGTCACCGACCTTGCCAAGTCTCAACCCGCTCGCAATCATAGAGTCGGTGAGGTCTGAGATTTCTTGATCGGACATTCCGTTGAGGTAAATCGCCATCGCCAAGGCCGACATTTGGTAATCTGGGATGATACCACGAGCGTAGCCATCGATCATGAACTTGATTTCGTCGCCAGATAATGGTCGTCGATCTCGTTTGTTTGCAATGACAACTGCGGGAATCATGTTTGTGTCAACCAAATTCGGATGGATGGAGTAGACTGAGTGGATCAAATGTGGCTGAGGACCTATCGTATGATACCCGATCGGTCTGTGCTGCTTTTGGTCTTGGGATGATAAAAGGTTTATACATAGGAATAGGTAGACGAATGTTGTTTTTTCCTACGAGTCGTCGAAAAGAGATTTTGATAATTGCAATTGCAATGGCTATCGCATTGCAAGCTGTGACGGGTGGCCCGATTCTCGCTCAAGAAGGGGCGGACGCAGTCCGGTTGAATTCCGCCAAGGAGCAGGCCCGCGGATTGGCTTATGCATTCCAATCGGCCTCTGCCAAGATGTTGCCTTGCGTGGTTACAGTCCTTGCCAAGCGAGCGGATGTAGACGAAACACTCGACGACTTGGATTTGCTGGAGGAAAATCCTTTGGCCTTCAATATTGGGTCGGGAGTTATCATCGCACCGGATGGGTTGTGTGTTACCAATCATCACGTAATCAAGGGTTGCAAGGGAATCCGAGTTCGGCTGTCCGACGGTCGCGAGATGTTGGGGAAAGACGTGCTCTCCGATCCCTCAAGTGACATTGCTGTTTTTCGAATCTCAACCAAAGAACCTCTCTCGGCAGCAGGGATTGGAAATTCGGACGCATTAGCCATTGGCGATTGGGTGATGACCATCGGCAGTCCATTTGCCTTGGATCAAACGGTGAGTGTTGGAATTATTAGCAGCAAGGGGAGAACGATTCGAGCGCCCGGGTCTTCAGGTACATCCTCCAGTTCTTCGGACAAGACATTAGGGCAGTTATTACAGACCGACGCGACTATCAATCCTGGTAATTCTGGAGGGGCTTTACTCGACTTGAATGGTGATCTCGTCGGAATCAATACAGCGATACCAAGTACGAGTGGTCAATTTCAAGGAATTGGCTTTGCGATCCCCATGCGGCGAGTCCAGTGGATTACGAAGGAGCTCGTGGAATTTGGCAAAGTCCGTCGGGCGAAGCTCGGTGTAACGGTTGACGTAATCCCGCAATATTTAGCAGAGGAATTGAAGATACCGGTTCGGGGAGGCGTGCAGCTTACTAAGATGGTGGCGGATTCTCCGGCTACACGGGCGGGTATGGAGATCGGGGATGTGATCCTGGAATTAGGCGGCCAGAAAGTTTTCACGCCAGAAGATTTTCGAAGCTTGGTCGAACAGTTGCCGGCCGACCGAGCTTATCCGATCAAGTTTTTGCGTGACGGTAAGTTGTCGACATTAGAGATTCGGCCTGTCGTCAAAGAGTAGACCTTGGAATGTCCAGGGTTTAAAGGCAATACCGTTCAACGAGGCCGTTGGCCAAACCGTACCGTCTCGTGTGAGTTCCCTGGGGCGTTGCCCCCTGGCTACGCTGAGGTTGGCCTTAGTCCAATAGAACTGTATGTGGGCGATACTCTTTTAATTGAACTCGTTCGCCTGGGAAGTATGTTTCGGTTAGTAAAATAGAGAAAAACAGGTAAATTTTTCCTAAAGATCTTCCTTATCCAGAACATGAAGCTAAACTCGGGGGCATAGAAGAGAGGACTTAGGGACAAACGAGTTGTTCCTCGTTAGGGGGTATCTGGATACTCCCAAGCATCCGTTTTCTACTTTGATAAACAACGTCGAATTACACCGCCCCATCTTGTTTGTGGTGGAACTTGTAAGAGTGTTAGCTGGCCGTGTGGCCACATTTTTTATTACTTCGAGGAGACTACAATGAAGTTTCGCCCAGGTTTTGCCCTTGGGCTGGCCACAATTTTGTTTGGGGCCAGTAGCGTATTTGCGGATTGCGGTTGCGGAAGTGCAACCGGTTCCGGAAGTGTTGTTAGCGGTATGGTGGTTGGTGGTAGCGGAGACATGGGTGGTTGTGGCGCTCAGATCAGCTACGTTGAAAAGACCATTATGGTCCCAACGCAAGTTACCGAAATGCGAACGGTCAACAAGACCGCTAGTCGCACAGAAGCTCGCACTCGGACTTACACAGTAAGCCGTCAAGTGCCACGCACCGAAACCAAGACCAGCACATCCACGGTCATGGTTCCAAAGCAAGAAACCAAACAAGTCACGGTCACCGTGAACAATGCGGTTACGAGCCAAGTCGAAGAATCGTACCAGGTCAACGTTTCCAACACAGTTACTGAACAAGTTCCTTACACTGTCAACGAAACCGTTTACAACGACGTTGTTCAGAACTTCACCGTTCAAGTTCCATCGACTGTAGTGGAACAACAAACCTACCAAGTAGCCGTTTGCAAGACGGTTGCAGAAGTACAGAACTACACCGTTCAAGTTCCTACCACTGTCAACGAAACAGTTGACTACACCGTTCAGGTTCCACACTACGTAGATGTCGTTCAGACCTACAATGTAAATGTGCCTGTAACAACCCAAGAACAAGTACCTTACACGGTTCAAGTTCCTGTTTACACAGACGAACAAGTACCTTACACGGTGCAAGTTCCTGTCTACACAGACGAAGTTGTATCGACCACGGTCAAGGTTCCATACACCGAACAACGAACTGGCACACGCCAAGTTTGCCGTTCGTACCCAGTGCAAAGCACACGAACTGTTACCAGGGACATGGGCTCATACCAAACCGTAACAGAAGAAGTGCCAGTTAGCGGATGCGGCGTTGCGTCCTCCGGTTATGGTGCTGCTTCCTCCGGTTG
>JAYTVM010000300.1:0-1538 GCA_043743995.1 Pirellula sp.
TCCTTGTTGGGGTTGTGAATCGTTATGTGAACGAGAAAACTTACCCCACGATCCAAGGCCAGGCCGAATCAAAAACGCCCAGGCCCCCGTACGCTTACGTTTCGGAATCGAAGTTTGGAAATGGCTCTTCGTATCCGCTCGTGTGCCATTCGCGTAATTTTCGATAGTCGCATGTACTGTCTTGCTTTAGCAGAATTGCAACAGCCAGCTCATCCGCGAACCAATTCCTATAACCCTGTAAAAAGCGTATGTCGTGTCTATCCGTCATTTCGCACTGATCAGCAATCGCACGTATCGCAATTCGATGTTGCATGCAAATGAATTCTCTCGAACCCTGTTCAAACAGTTTGCAAATACTCTCATCCGTCTCGCCTTTGCCCAGCGAAGGATCCCAGTGGAGATCCCGCCATTCCAGTCGTGGTAGGATGTAGATCTCTGAAATCAAGCCGGGTTCCATATAACAGTCACGCCACGTTTTCGTTTGTGATTCGAAGCGAGGTTTCATGACTATCCGTCGATAGCCGACCAAGGTCCGAAACAACTCACCTTGTCGCGTTGAGAGTAGCTCTATTTCAGTCCCGACAGCATTGAAATCTGGACGTAACAAGCTCTCACATGTCGTCTCTACTGTTGCTTGCTTCCCGTTTTTAGGTTTGGGCGATTGGCTCTGCTTTACGAGTTCCAAGAATCGGTGCACAAGATTGCAAATCCCAGAACAACGGTCAAAAAGTCCAGCTTGATAAACTTCTATCAGCAGTTCATCAACTTCAGCGAAAAGTTGTCCTTCAATCGTGATCGTTTCCACAAGTGAACGAAGCCTTCGGGCATATGTTTCGCCAATGTTCATGCGAATTGCCTAATTGGACAAGGATTCGAGAACACGATCAAGCGTAGCGTCATCGCATCTTGACAACGCTGTAAACACTTCGGGACGCTCGAAGATGCGATTGCGCATCCCATCTGGAACTTTATTTGCTAGAAGCAGCAACTCATCGCAGTCAGCATCTAACGCTACTGCCAGCCGACCGATCAACGCATCCGAGGGATAATCCCCGAAATCTAATTTTTGGTTCTCGACCTTGGATAGATAGTGGAAGCCGACATCCACCTGTTCCGCCAGTTAACGCAGCGTTAATCCCCTAGCTTTTCGCAATGATTGAATCGTTTCGCCGAAACGCATGACATTTGCCCCGCTAACAATGTTTCGATGGCGTGTTGTAATACTAAACGGCTCATCGTACGATACTTGCAGTAACAAGGCAACCGTTGCAATCACCAATCAAAAAGCAGTCTCGAAACCCACCGCATGGCCAATAACCACTCCGAAACCGAACGTCGTCTTTGGTCGGCTGCCGATGAATTCCGAGCCAACTCCGAACTCAAATCGTCGGAATATGCTACGCCCGTTCTCGGGTTGATCTTCCTCCGTTATGCCGATCACAAGTTCACCATCGCAGAAGCGGAACTCAAGGGCAAAGGCTCTGGTCGGCGCGTCATCGGCAAGGAAGACTATCAAGCAATCGGAGTCATGTACCTGC
>JAYTVM010000301.1:0-18018 GCA_043743995.1 Pirellula sp.
TTCCGTGTTGCGAATTCCCGGTTTTCGAGTGACACAAGATCCCGCAAGCGTGAGGAATGAGATAGAAAGTTTTTGTGGGCAAGTTGCGAGAGAAGAGCCTCTCTCCCAGAACACCAAGCCCCTCTCCCCCGACCCCTCTCCCCGAAGCGGGGCGAGGGGAAAAAATTCCATGACCGAAACAAAACAAAAACAATTAGGCAGCAAATCCGAACTAGAGATTGCCAAAATGCGTACGATTGTAGTGGATACAACAGCTACCTATTTCGGATCGTCGATCTTGATTGCTGGCAATACTGTCTTCGCCTATCTACTGGGACAGTGATTCGGAGTAGAATTACGGACTTGTCAACGAATCAACTCATCGCCAACATTCACTATACAGAGGGCGGACAATATGACTTCTAAACCGTTCCTCAAGCCTAGAATTACAGGTGCTCGCTTCGCAGATGGTTCTATTCCGCTTGAAGTCTTGGCCGATTTCGCGGTTCTGTCCGAGATGATTCTTGAGGTAGCCAAATGGAAATATCGCGAAGACAATCCTTCGCGACACCGCGTGCCCAGAGGGTTTTCCGACGGCATCTCCCTCAAGTTGACGGGCGTGGAACAGGGAAGTGTAATTCCAGTCATTAGCCTCGTTGTGGGGTCAGCGCTGCTGCTTCCCTCCGAGTCAGAAGAATACTACAACGTCGCTAGAGACACGGTCATTTCGGCTGTGGCGGCTGCCGAACAAGGGACTCGGATTACCGACCACCTTCCAGAAAAGCTGCTTGGCTATTTCGACCGCTTTGGGAGAAATCTCGCGGAAGGCGAGGCAATCGAATTAGAGTCCGTGACGACTCAACAACGCGCTCGGTTAACCAAAGATACGCGGCGCAAGCTTGTGCTTGCTTCGTCCTCGAAACAATACACGGAAGAAACTTCCGTGTATGGGTTGGTCCACGAATTTGATCAGCGTGCCAAGACTTTTCAGTTGACATTGCCGACCGGAGAAATTCTCAGAGGAATACCTGCGGACTCGCAGCATTATGATTCTATTTTTGAAGCACACAAAGAGTTTAGAAGCCAACAGCGAATAAGAGTTAATGGCGTTGGCCGTTTTGATGCGTTTGATAAACTTCTCGAGATTGTAAGCGTGGAGCACGTTGTACTTCTCGATCCTCTTGATGTGGAGGTGCGAATTGAGGAGCTTAAGTTGCTGAAGCGTGGTTGGTTTGATGGTAGAGGTGAGGCACTTGATTCGGCGAAGTTGGATTGGTTGGCAGACGCATTTCGGAACTACTTTGCGGACGATGCAAAGCTTCCATACCTTTTTCCAACTCCTGAAGGCAATCTCTTGGCAGAGTGGTCATTAGGTGAAAATTCGGTGTCGGTCGAGATCGATCTAAGCACTCGAATAGCAGATTGGCATGTCCTGAATTTGACCACAAACCATGAAGAAGCAAAACAAATTGATTTGACCAAGTCTGATGGCTGGGAGTTGATTTCAAATCCCATCAAGGAAATGGGGGGCGTTTCTGTATGAACGATGCTACTATTGTTTATAGGCAGATTCACCCCAGCTTTGTGCAAGCGGGTTTTCCAACATCGCAGGCTTTTCGGCCAACATCGAAAGATGAATCCAGGCTATCTGTTTACGATGGCGATCTGATAACACCAGAGAATTCATTCCATCATTACGTGAACCAACTGAGTCTGGCTTCTGATGGTGTCATGGGGCTCTCCGTCGCCGAATGCACTGGAGCTTCACTTGCAGTTTATCCTGACCCGGCACCCTTTCAAGAACACGTGATTATCGATTTCAATGGGCTGACGGACAAAGACTGTCGAACGAAAAGCAAGATACTTCAAAAGAAGGCCGTTCAGCGTGGGTGGCTTCATCGCGTTTCTTAAGCCAACTACAGATCACCGCTCCACGTGACGACATGTCTGACACCAATCAAAAACAACTCGGCAACACTCTTTGGAAAATTGCCGACGATCTTCGCGGTGCGATGAACGCGGACGACTTCCGCGACTACATGCTGTCGTTTCTCTTCCTGCGATATCTTTCGGATAACTACGAGATTGCGGCCAAGAAGGAACTGGGGAAAGACTATCCCGGGGGTTCGAAACCGGACGGCTCGCGCCGTTCCGCTAACATGCAAGCGGACATGGTAGCGGAAAGGCGCGAGCCTTCCGGTGACGATCGACGTGTTCCATTGTCGGTTTGGTATGGCAACAATACCAACGACGTTGCCGAGTTCGAAAAGCAAATGCGGCGCAAGGTGCATTACGTCATCCAGCCGCAACACTTGTGGAACAGCATCGCAAACATGGCTCGCACACAGGACAGCGAGCTGCTGAACACCCTGCAAGCAGGCTTCAAATACATCGAGACGGAATCCTTCGAGAGCACTTTCCAAGGCTTGTTTTCCGAGATCAATCTCGGCTCGGACAAGCTGGGCAAAAAGTACGAAGACCGGAACGCCAAGCTCTGCACGATCATCCAAAAGATCGCCGAGGGGCTGAACGATTTCTCCACAGATATCGACGCACTGGGTGATGCATATGAGTACCTGATCGGCCAGTTCGCTGCTGGTTCAGGCAAGAAGGCGGGCGAGTTCTATACTCCTCAGCAAATCTCCGACATCCTTTCCGCCATCGTGACATTGGACAGCCAGGAGCCAAGTACTGGTACAAAGAAACGGCTCGAGAGCGTGCTGGATTTCGCTTGCGGCTCCGGTTCGCTGCTTTTGAATGTGCGGCACCGAGTGAAGAAGGCGAATGGCAACATCGGCAAGATCTTTGGCCAGGAGAAGAACATCACGACTTACAACCTTGCCCGCATGAACATGCTTCTGCACGGCGTTAAGGATTCGGAGTTTGAGATCTTCCACGGTGACACGCTTCTCAACGAGTGGGACACGATGCGAGAGGCGAATCCCGCCAAGAAGCCGCTGTTCGACGCTGTTGTCGCCAATCCACCCTTCAGTTACCGCTGGGAGCCTACCGACGCCCTGGCCGATGACGTTCGTTTCAAAAGCCACGGCCTCGCCCCCAAGTCCGCCGCAGACTTTGCTTTCCTGTTGCACGGATTTCACTACCTCAAAGACGAAGGCGTGATGGCCATAATCTTGCCCCACGGCGTGCTCTTCCGAGGCGGGGCTGAAGAACGCATCCGCACCAAGCTGCTCAAAGACGGCCACATAGACACCGTCATCGGCCTGCCCGCGAACTTGTTCTACTCCACTGGAATCCCGGTCTGCATCCTTGTCCTGAAGAAATGCAAGAAACCCGATGATGTGCTCTTCATCAATGCCGCCGAACTCTTCGTCAAAGGCAAGCGTCAGAACCAACTCACGCAAGAACACATCGCGAAGATCGTCGATACCTATCAGTTCCGCAAGGAAGAATCCCGCTACTCCCGCCGCGTCGAGATGGCTGAGATCGAAAAGAACGACTTCAACCTCAACATATCCCGCTACATCAGTACTGCGGTTGGCGAGGAGGAGATCGATTTGGCAGCAACCCATAGCAATCTTATAGGAATCGAAGCGGCCATTCAGGGAGCAACCGCCAAGCACAACAAATTCCTCGTAGAGCTTGGCTTGTCCGAATTGCCCTGACCATTCATGCAACGCTTCGAAGACTTTTGCCCAGCCCCATAATGAACTCCCACACAAGATTTCAAATCGACCTTGACGAAGAATTCCCCAGGCTGCATCACGCACCAATTGTAGAGGCAGTTCTGCAAATCAATGCACCTCCCTACAAGCCCTTTCAACAGCCAGAGCTAAAAGAATTGCTATCAAAGCGATTTGAGGGGTACGTAGTCCACGATCAGTTGCAGTTTGAAACCGGTTTCCGAGGGGCACCGAAAACCACTGCATCATGAATAGTTACAAGAACCTCTTCTGGGCGCTTTGGTTCATCGATAAAATAAAAAAAACCAGAAGGCAACGGCCAAAGCCACTGAGTCGCTTGGTCGAAGTTTTTCGACCAAGCGACTCATCCATCGCTTCTTAGGGCTCGTAGCGAAGAACGCCTAAAAGCTCTCTCCGTCGCTCGTCGTTTACTTTATCTGCAAATTCTAAAGGATCGGCAGTTTTTGGCATGTCCCTTTTTCGCAGTCTCGATCTCCGCAAAACGCCGCAACAATATCAAAGCAACGATGCTTCAAAAGTCTTTTGAAGGCACTCTAGTCCTTGTTGGCCTTGCTTGCCGTCGATGACCACATTGACTCGCAGTTCACTCGTGTTGATCATCAACACGTTGATGCCGGAGTCTGCAAGTGACTTGAACATGGCTATCGCTACGCTGGTATGACTTCGCAAGCCGATGCCACTGACCGAAAGTTTGGCAATTTCAGTCGAGCCACTGATCTTTCGGAACTTACAGTCCATCGTCTCTAGCACTTGGATACAGTGCTCCATTTGCGCTTCGGGCACGGTAAAGCTAAGACTCGTTTCACCCTGATAGCCATCGCAGCTCTGGACAATCATGTCCACAAAGACCCCCGCCTCAGCCACCCGTTTGAATACCTTTTGGGCCAAACCGGGTGTGTCCGGAACTCCCGACAACGTCACACGCGCTTGATCCCCAACCATGGAAATGTCGAGCAACGTCAATTGCTCCATATTCGAATTGCGCAATCGCTCGATGATCTCATTGGCGCTCAAATCGCTGGTGTTCTTTTGACCGATCTGCCAGTGATTGGCATCTGCCGGCTTCAGGTGCAATGCAAACGCTTGATGTACCGCACGCAAGGCCGGAGTCGCCTCGGAACGCTTCACCAACACGCTGATCTTGATCTCGCTGGTGGTGATCATCTGGATATTGATGCCAGCATCTGCCAACGATTCAAACATCCGCTGAGCTACGCCCGTCTGGGCAGCCATCCCCAGTCCAACCACCGAGATTTTGGCAACCTCATCGTCGTGCGTCACACTCGTCGCCCCGACCACTTTAGCGGCTTCGTTGACCGCCCTTAAGGCGTCCTTTAATTCTGTATTCGGGACGGTAAACGAGATGTCCGCCAAATCTCCTTGGCCGATGTTCTGAACTATCATGTCGACCGTTACCTTGCGATCGGCCAATCGTTTGAAAATCTCAAAACTGGTACCGGGTTTGTCCGGTACTCCTAGAATCGTAATGCGAGCCTCATCTTTAGTGAGCGCAGCCCCGCAAACCGGTACCGAAGCGGACTCAGGATTCGAAACGATCATCGATCCCGGTGCATCCGAAAAACTGCTCCGAACTCGGATAGGAACGTCAAATTTTTTCGCAAACTCGATCGAACGGTTGTGCATGACTCCCGCTCCCAGACTGGCCAACTCCAACATCTCGTCGTAACTGATCTGCCCCATTTGCCTAGCTTCGGGCAACAGTCTTGGATCGGTCGTGTACACACCATCGACGTCGGTATAGATCTCGCAAGCATCCGCTCTCAAAACCGCAGCCAGCGAGACAGCAGTCGTATCGCTTCCGCCGCGTCCCAGGGTTGTGATATTAAGATCTTCGTCGACCCCTTGGAACCCGGCCGCAATGACAATGTTCCCTTCGTCGAGCAAGCGACGTATCCGCTCGGTAGAAATCGTCTTGATCCGGGCTTTGGTGAACGAATTGTCGGTTCTGATCCCCATTTGGGCGCCCGTCAATGATACGGCTTTATGGCCAAATCGATGTACTGCCATCGCCATGAGCGCCACGCTGACTTGCTCTCCCGTGCTGAGCAGCATATCCATCTCGCGAGCTGGGGGCTCTTCATTGACTTCCTTGGCCAGGTCGATGAGATGATCGGTGTTGTGCCCCATGGCGCTCACCACCACCACCACCTGGTTGCCCTCTTGTTGAGCGCGAATCGCTTTGCGGGCGGCCGCTTGGATTTTTTCTGGTGTAGCAACGCTTGTCCCACCAAACTTTTGAACAATCAATGGCATTTCTGATCCTTAACAAACAGGTTTCGCAAAACCTCGACAATAAACTCTCTAACGCAAATCGCCGCGCATGAGCCTGGGAATCAAATCCCAGCCATGGGGATACGATAATCCAGAATTGGCTGCCGACAACTCATCGTAGGTCAAACTCGCATCTTGCGAGATACCAGTTCCGCAAGCCGCAAAAGGTACCCACCCATGTGAGTGCTTCTTCGTACTAACGGGCGTAGCGTGGTCTGGCATGACCAGAATGCGATATTCACCTTGCTGTTGGAGGGCCTGATGAATGGGGGCAACGACATGACGATCGATTGCTTCCAACGCTTTGATCTTCTCGTCGACACGCCCCTCGTGACTGGCTTCATCGGGTGCCTCGATGTGCACGCAGACAACGTCGTGCGTCTTGAGCGCTTCGATGGCCGCCGCGCCCTTGCCAGCGTAGTTGGTGTCCAGGTATCCCGTGGCACCCGGCACTTCGATGCGTTCCCAGCCAATCAGTGCGGCTAAGCCTCGAAGCAGATCGACTGCAGTAACCATCGCTCCCCGGACTCCAAAGCGTGAATGGAAAGACTCCAATTGCGGTGTTTTCCCCAATCCCCAAAGCCAAAGGTTGGTGGCGGGTCGTTTGCCACTGGCGACCCTGGCCACATTCACCGGATGGTCTGCAAACAGGGCCACGCTTAGCTCCATCAAATTGCAAAGCAAATCGCAACCAGGCCCCTTCGGGAAATCGTCCAACACCGTTCCGTCGGTCAGGTCATGCGGAGCACTGGTTCGCGAATCGATCGAAAATGGAGGGATGCCCCCTGGCTTGCCACGATAAATGAGCAAGTTCCTATAGCTCACGCCAGGAATAAATTCTAAGGATTCGTTCCCCAGTTTTTCCCGTGCCGTCCGAAGCAATTCAGTGGCCTCGGCCGTGGAAATATGATCGGCCGTGAAGTCGACCATGATTTGATTCTGCACCGTGACCAAGTTGCACCGAATCGCCCAATCGTCCGGTCCCAACTGAATGCCTTGCGCGGCAGCTTCAATAGGGGCTCGCCCAGTAAAAAACTGATTGGGGTCGTATCCAAGCAATGACATGTTTGCCACTTCGCTGCCGGCCGGGAAGTGCAGAGGGACGTTGTCGCTCTGACCCACCAAACCGAGTCGAGCGATCTCATTCATAGCCGGAATATTGGCTTGCTGCAGTGGCGTCTTGCCGCCAAGTGATTCGATCGGATAGTCTGCGCATCCATCCGGGATGATGATGACCCATTTCATTGCTGAGCGTCCTTTGGAGTTTTCAATCGGTTTATTGTCTTGCGGTGCATAGTTTGTAATGGCCTTGGCTTGCCAATCTAAGTGACACGCAGCTTGACGCATTCGTTACTGACGCTTGGCAACCTTCGAATTTCGTCGTTGGCTGCTGCGGCCGCTTCTTCATTGGCTTCGTGCGTCATGATGACCAATGGGACCTTGCGAGGTTGTTGATCGCTGGTTGGCTCATGTTGAATAATCGACGCGATAGAAATAGCGTGTTTGCCAAGAATGCCTGTGATCTGAGACAACACACCGGGCTCATCCGCAACAAAAAATCGCATGTAATATCGGCCCGTCGTCTGTTCGTATGGGAGTAGACCAATCTTGGACTCTCGATCGGACCATAATTCAAGTCTGCGAAAGGTGATGTCCGTTCTACCGGAAGCCGTATCGATCATATCTGCTACGACGGCCGAAGCTGTCGGCATTTGGCCCGCTCCTTGTCCATGAAAGAACATATCGCCAACCGCGTCTCCGACGACTGTCACAGCGTTGTAGGCACCACGCACTTCGGCCAGCGGTCTTCCTTTGCGAATCAACGTCGGCGAAACATGCAATTCTAAACCATCGGCTCGCAACTGAGCCGTTGCAATCAATTTGATACGATAACCGAGTTCGGATGCGTACTTAAGGTCCTCCAGTTGGAACGCTTCCAAACCGCGACGGTAGATGTCTCGCCATCGCACCCGCACTCCAAAGGCTAGATGTGCAAGAATAGCGAGCTTCTGGGCCGCGTCGCTTCCATCCACATCCATCGTCGGGTCGGCTTCGGCATAGCCCAACTCTTGAGCCAGTTTTAAGGCGACGGCATAGTCCGCACCTTGCTCATCCATTTGAGAAATGATGTAGTTGCTGGTGCCGTTGAGAATACCACGCAACGACAATATTTGGTTGGCCGAAAAACACTGACTGATATTGGCAATAATCGGGATGCCGCCACCCACGCTAGCTTCAAATGCAATCGTCCGTCCCAAAGCTCGGGCGCGGTCGAACAACTCTTCGCCGTGTTCGGCCAAAAGGGCTTTGTTTGCGGTCACGACATCTTTGCCCGCTTCCAGCAATTGTAGCATGATCGTGCGGGCTGGTTCCAGGCCACCGACCAAGTGCGCAACCACTTCAATCTCGGGGTTGTTCAGGATCAATTTCAAATCATCCGTCAGAATCCCGACTGGCAAATCGATGTTGCGAGCCTTTCCGAGATCCCTCACGGTGGCTTTTTCAAGCCATAGAATCCGACCCGCATGCCTCGCAAGCCGATCGCCGTGATCCAAAAGCAATCGGGCCACACCGGTCCCCACGGTGCCCATGCCAACGATGGCAACCCTGGTTTTCTCCATGAAAGATAGCAATCCTACGAGGTTCTGAAGTTCCAAAAGGGAAATAGTAAACCAAGTTGGCCGACTAGCAAACCGTGATAACCAGCATCTGTGAACATAGTTTGGAATTTTGGAGTGCAACGCGGCGGCCTCGAGGCGTTTCAGGTTGGTCGGAGGCTTGTCCCCCACCAACCTTGTTTTGGCGTACTAAGGCGAGCGGCAGACCGAATACTGCCAGGCCAGGCCACCGTGTGGCACGCCCAACGCGACGGGTGTGGGGACTGTGTGGCTCGCCCAAAGCGATTAGCGATGGGCGTGGGAAGTGTGGTAAACGACTCTAGCGATTCACCACGCCCTTCGTACCTCAGAGAGGCTGTGATTTCATTGTACCAATCACGCTCCGCGTGATTTTCGCAGTTCAAAAACCTTTGGTTTCTGAGGCAACATCACGCGGAGCGTGATGGGTACTTTCTTCGCGGGTAGATATCAAACTGCCGCTCGCCTAAGCCTCCACGCACGAGTTATTGGGCATAATTCGTTAAACGAGGAAACTCATGCACAGGTGCTTATGCTTTGCGCGAGGAGTGCCTTGTCACGTGACTGCCTGCACAATCGCGTATTTTCTAAATTGCAGAATATTTGGCGGTGTCTGCGCCCCGTTCGGATATTTGGTACTAGGTGCGGTGCGCTGCGAATCAATTTCCAGAACGCTGCTATCCCTTGGCATGGCGGAGCCATCTGACACGGAAGTCAACGGAAGGATCAATTTCACCAACGATACTGCAGAGAATTCATGGCTAGACGCAAGCAAAAGCTGTTCGGCGGAACCTTAAATTCGCATACTGCAGGAATACAGCAGAACCAATCGGATCGCCGTGCTCGCCGGCGCTTGCTCCGTATCGAGTTATTGGAAGATCGGCGACTCTTGACGCTCGATACTGCCCAGTGGATCTCCGTTGGGCCCGACGCAATCATCGGATCGGGAAATGTCGACACGATCGCGCCTCCAGTTCCTGGCGGATCTGCATTTCCCGGAGCGGTAAGTGGCTCAATCAATGTGGCAACCCCTCGCCCAGGCGATGCTACGACAATTTTTGTCGGCGCGGTAAACGGAGGCATTTGGAAGACAACGAACGCACCGAAAGAACTTTGGGGCGGGAATCCAGGCCCGACTTGGGTGAATCTAACTCCCGATCAACCCTCGCTTTCAATAACCGATCTGGAATACGATCTGTCGTCGTTTGAAAATCCGAGAAATCCCACGACCGAACGTTTGGTCGCGGGGGTCGGAACGAACAGCTCGTTTCAAAGACAGGGGGGCGCATTAGTCGGTTTGCTCTTTTCGGAAAACGGTGGCTCGGACTGGCAAGTGGAAAACGGGAATGGATCCCTTTCCGGACGGCAGATAAGCGCTGTAGCACCTCTGGGAACCGAAGTTCTTGTCGCAATGAACGACATTGCGTCCGTCAATGGCCCTGGCCTTGCACGCATTACGCTCAAGGGACCGAATAACAATCCTTTCATCCTGCCGTCTCAATTCAATATCGGGGCTGGAGCGATTCTGACTCGTACTGGTCGGGTGCTCGATCTCATTCGAGATCCGCTAAGTCCGCAAACGGTCTATGTCGCCTTGCCCGAAGCGAGTCGCGTTGTGGGTTCCGTCACGACGAAAGAAGGGGGCATTTTTCGCTCGACCAATGGTGGAACAACTTGGGACCGGATCAGCATTGACATCGTCAATAATCTCCTAGATGGTCGCGCAGCAGATGGATCGACGGGGCCGTTTTTTACCAACCGCGTATTGCTTTCGTTGCACCACACCAGTGTTCTGGGTGTCGAACAGAACATGCTATATGTCGGTATTGTAAATACTAAGACGATTGCAGGCTTGTTCCGTTTTGACGCAACCCAACCCTCCATCCAAACCGCTTGGCGGAAGATTGCCACCCCCTCGGTGACCGAAGGAAAACATGGCGATTTGCATTTCTCATTGGTTGCTCACCCGGTGTTTCCCAACGTGGTGTTTGTCGGCGGTGATGTCGACAAAACGACTAACAAAGCAAACATCGTACGCATTGTTCTCGGTCCGACGTTAGGCGACGAAGTGACGACGCGTATTACGACTGCAACTAGTGCACCGCATCCGGACAGCCGCGGTTTGGCCTTTGACGCTATCGGCAATCTCATCGAGGTTGACGATGGTGGTGTCTACCTGTTCGATAGCCCCTCCGCTTTGGTTCTTCCAAGTGGCAACTGGTTATCACTGAATCGCAATTTGTCAACGTTCGAGGCTGTCTCGGTTGCTTTTGACCCAATCCAATTAGGGGTCGTCGTCAGTACGCAGGACAACGGAACTGCATTCGCCTCAGCTGGGTCAACGTTTACACAAATCCTTGCCGGCGACGGTGTAGCGGTGAAAGTGGACCAAATATCAAATAGCGCGTCAGTCGTGTACTACAGCACACAAAACTTAGGTGTGCTCGAGCGACGTACAGAGGCTAAATTACCGACTGGATCGGTTGACCTCGGCCCCGAACGTGCAAAGTTGCAGATTCTGAACGGCAACCTGATTGCCGGACAAACAAGACTTACAGTGCAAGTTTCCGATCCAAGTAAGAAAGGCTTTGATCCAACGTTGCCTTTCATACCGGCCATCGCCATTAATGCAGTTCGCAATGGCAACCTCTTCGTCGGCTCTAAGTTCCTTTACGAGTCTACGAATCGCGGCGATTCTTTTCGCGTGCAAGGTGGCGTCGTATCGGCTACTTCCGACTTGATCGACAATGATTCCGACGGCGTCATCGACGACGCTGACGAAGTTCAACCAGCCGTTCCGTTGGAAAACAATGGGGCAAGTTCAAGCGTCATCACCGCCATCGCAGCTGGCGGCATCATCGACGGAGTCGCTGATCCGCGTTTGATCTATGTCGGATTCCAGTCAGGCGAAGTGTTCGTCCGCAAAGGGAACGTAACATCGATCGTTCGTCCCGGAGTTTCCCTTGCCAGTTTGAGCGGAGGTGGACCGATCGTTGATATCACGATCGATCCTCGTAACGGTCATACAGCCTATGCTGCCACTCCCAACCGTATCTTTCGTACCGACAATGATGGCGTTGCCTGGACCGACATCACAGGAAGTCTTTTCATAGCCAAACCTACCATCACCAGTTTGGCATTGGTCAAGTTGCCTTTCACAAACTCCACGTTGCCCTTTCAGAATCTCGATCGATTGTTTGTCGGTACGAGCGCGGGTGTATTCTCAACCGAGGTCGCAGACATCCATAATCCAGTGTTTTCGTTTCCACATATTTGGGAGAAAGTTGGAGTTAATTTACCAAATGTTCGCGTGCAAGATTTGGTTTTTGATGAAGCGTCTGACCAATTGATCGCTGCGACCCTGGGACGCGGTGTGTTTTTGATCACTAATATTGTCGGTGAACTAGGGACTCAACGGATTGCAAACGGCGATGTTGCTTTGGTAGAATTGCCTGGACAAATCATCGGCCAATTGAACGGCTCCTTTAGCATAACCGGGGTTGACTTTGTTCAAGGATCGGGACAGGTCATTCCGCTTGTAATTCAACGTCATCCACTAAGGGGTGACTTACAACTATTCCAACAGGGCCAACTCGTCGGAGAAATGGCGTTCTCAGAACGCTTCGATCCAGCGACGCAGATTCCGTTTTCACAAACGGGTCAGTTTATTTTTGCCCCCAACGCGACCTCCAACTTTGCCTTTGACGACGCTCCTACCAATCCAGGATTGCAAGGCCTTGTTCGATTCCGTTACGTCGATGGAACCGCTGCAAAGACATTCTCTGTGGAGGTCGTAGGTCAAGTCCCTACGATCGTTGACTTCACGAAGACATCAACGCTGTTCCAAGTCATGAGTCTTCAACAGCGTCTGAATTTTCTCGGTTCTGGCGATTTCTCAGGGCAACGCTTGTTCGTCGATGGCATCGTAGGACCGCTCACCGAACAATCGGTCCGCAACTTCAAATCCAGACCGAATGGAGACCCAACTTTAGAAACGGCGGTCGTTGACACCGTAACTTCCTTCCGATTAAACCAGGTGCCTTTGGAGCCACTAACGCTTCTTCCAAAGAATCAAACCGACATTCTGGCTGGCTTTAGCAGCCTCGCGGAACAGCTCGGCTTGATCAATTCACTCGGTCCTATCGATCAACCATTGCCATTGGTCGGATCCATCGATCCGGCGCAAATTGCTGCGAATCCAGCCAAAGAAGTTACCATCGGTGGCACTCTATCTCCTGGCTCCATCATCGGAAATCAGGTGATCGTTCCGTTAGCCAACTACCTGCTCATAGACAAAACACCGACCGAAGCTGAATTTAGAGACTTTATTCAAGGTAGTCCAGACTCGGCCGGCTTCTCGAGTATCGTCTTCGATATTCAACCGACTGAACTTCGCGTCAATGTTGCGTTTAATAAAACGGTGACCACACCGAAACCGCTAGATCTGGGAAGCAATGCACTGGCTGCTGGACTAAGAATCGGCCAGCCACCGATGATCAATCTCGTCACCGAACTCGTCACGAGTCTGCGGATTGGCATCGACTTTACCAAGCCAAACTTGAACGACGCAATCTATGTCCAAATCGAGAATCTGACTACCTCTGTCCATGCTGTTTCCAACGCTTCACTTGATATTCAAGGTGGCTTTCTAGATCTAAATTCGACGACATCCAATTTTCTTCTCGATGGCATTGTTCAGGTGTTTTCGGTCGATGCCAACAGCAATCGTGCTCGACTAACTCTAAATGAACTGATCAAATTCCCATCGTCCAGCCAATTCGCGACCAATGCGACCGGCTCCGCCGCCGGGACGATTGACATCACGACCAACCTCTTCGGCGGGAATTTCCTGGGTGTGGTGGCTATTGGCGAACCAGGCAATCTTTTTAGTGATCAACCCCCAAGCATTGACTTGAGCGGACTGGCAGGGCTACGTGCCTTGATGGATCTGGAACCATCCCAAGTTGGCGCAGCCATGGGTCAGTTGGGAACGCTCCTTCAAAATCTACGCACTAGCGATGTGCTCGGCGACCGAATCAAATTTACGGCCACCTCGAAACTCGGTGACGCAATCGATCCAGCCAAGATCTGGAACGACAAAGTCAAAGACCTGTTCGTCGAGAAGCAAGGACAACCTGCGGTCAAGACGCTTCAAGAATTGGTGACGCGATTGGGATCGTCGCTTAATGGTGGCAGTTACAATACCACCACAAAGCTACTTTCGTTCAACTTCAAACTTGCCGGGGACACACCCGCCAAGAAGGTGCGTCTAGGTTTCTCCGACGGACTTGGCGATCTCAAGGACGTTGCCACACAAAGCGACGCAGATTTGAGCGGCTCCGCCGATTTGACATTTACACTAGCTTTTGATCTAAGCCAAACTGTCGGAGGCGGCGTAACATTTACCAATGCTACCACCCTGGCAAGTTTGAACGGTGGGCGCGGGGTCATGGGACTCGATGCAGATGGCTTGACGGACCTAAGAATTGGTCTAAGCAACGGAGTATCCTTTGAAGTTGCTTTGGATGGCGCAACGACGTTGGGTGAAATAGTGACAAGGATTCGTGCCGCAGTACCAATCGCGATCGGTACTGCAGGTTTTGAGGTTCGAATCGAACGCGACCATCTGAGGCTCGTCGATAAAATGCACGGCGACGCGAACGCTTTTTCGATCAAGGGGGCGAACGGTTCACTGGCTGGACTAGCTGGCATCGGCTTGGGTATTGTTGCGACAATCGACAAGCCTAACGCAATGGGTGAATTCGTGCTCGATGGTTCCCCATTGCACGGCGATACACTGTCCAATCATGCATTCCTGGTTGCAACTGGCGCTAACGTCCCGAAAATATCCGGCACCATAAACTTGGTTGCAACAGATATTGACGCTTCTGCAAAACTGAACTTGGTTCCTGTCACGTTAGGTAACGGCGCGACGGTAACTCCCGCTGGCAGCGGCACAAGTCATCAGACATTTTCTACGACTTTAAAAGATCCAAACAACGATGGACGCTTGACGTTTGCAGAGTTGAGAAATGGCCTTGCAAACGTCAACACAATCGCCAATCCCGCCGTCATCGGTGGCACATCTAATTTTTCGCTGCCTGCGAGCGGCGTCTTGCCATGGGGTACGGTCGCATCCAATCCAGGAGTCACGATCACATGGACCGACTTGGCCAACCCGAACACGATCTCGATCGACTATGGACCACAGCTCGCTCAGCTCCGCGATTTCGGTGCCATCGATAAAAACGCGATCACGGCTTTGCTAGATCAAGTGGCTATGTATCTGGCTCAGATCGAAGCCGTTTCCTTCCTGCGAGACAACATTCCGCTATTGGATAAAAACCTAGGCTCACTTGTTAACGTGGCTGAAAAGTTCCGCAACGCAATGAACGATTTCGGCGACGATGTCATCGACTCACTGGTGTCGTTGGAAGAACGTCTGGAAACGGCCGTCGAAAAGGCACTCGGGATTCCGGTCACACCAGGCGACGGATCCACGGTAGAACTTATGCCGGACAACACCCCTGGCAGTCGTGCGCTACGCGTCGAAATCGATTACAATCCAACGTACACGAAGCAACATAAACTTAATCTCGACTTGGATTCACTAGGTGTACCTGCCATCGGAAACTTAGTTGACGCTCGTGGTACGGCCATGTTTAGCGTAACAGCCGGCGCGAACGTTAATTTAGATGTCGGCTTGGACCTTACGAATCCGACCAACCCACGTCCATTCTTGTATAACACCACAACAGCCGCGCTCGGTGCCAAGATCTACGGATCCGGCATCCACTTCAAAGCTGCTCTTGGCCCTTTGGGAATCGCTATTGGCAACGACGGCAATAACAACGGATTCCTAGTCCTCGATAGCGACGGCTTACTGGAGCCAAATGCGAATCCAAATGATCGAGCCGGATTGACCGTGGGGATCACCGGAGGGGACACGAATGGACGTGTCTATTTCGAATCTTTAACACCGAGCAATCTTTCAAATCCCGCAGTAGTCGGGCAAATGAATCTGCGGCTACCGGTTTACAAGACCGATAAAACCACCGTGCTCGACGCTGCCAATCCAAACCTTGCATGGCAGTTCAATTTGAACAATTTGTCCTTGCCGCCCGCCCCGACCGCCGTACCAAACTTTGCGGCCGCGTTTGCCGCACTCAGCTTGGATGGGGCGCTCGATGGCTTTCGGGACGGTTGGGACTCCGTCTTTCAAGTGCTTGACGTAGCTCTCGACAATTCAGCCTTTCTAGCCCAAATTCCGCTGATCGGCGATCAGCTCAAGGATGCGGCAAGCTTCGTCAAGGACCTCCGCGACCGAGTTGTAAACAACTTCGATCAAGCCGGAAATCTTACTACCGAAGTCATGCGACAGAAGATCTACGAAGCCGTCGGACCAGGCGGGTTGAACTGGCTTCAAGATCGCAATGGAAACGGTGTTCAAATCGATGATGTTGTTTTGTCGCCCGGGATCATCAACTCCGCCACAACCGAAATTCGCGTGGACATGACGCTAGCCCAAGCGGCAACGCTCGTCGATTTACCTCTCGATTTCGATCTTGGCTTACCATTGATCGGGCTTGAACTAGACGGCGGTATACAGCTCAAGGCCGGTTTCAGTTGGAACTTCGGTTTTGGTATCAGCAAAACACAGGGCTTCTTCCTATCGACAGCCGCCAACGACGAACTCAAGTTTACAATCGATGCAACTATCCCGAATTTCGCGGCCAAGGGTTCGCTCGGCTTCTTTCAAGTGGACGCCACCGACGATCCTACTGCCCCCTCGCACTTGACCGGCCAGATTGTTGTCAATCTGCTCGACCCATCCGGTGATGGTCGATTGACGTTGGGCGAATTGAGTTCTTTGAACAGCTTCACGCAGATCGTCGATGCTCGCTTCTCGGGCATCGCAGACATCAATTTGAAATTGCGTGCCAGCTTCGGAGGTAGTGCTGACTTCCCGAACATTAACGCCGATTTCAACTTGGACTGGAACTTCCTGAACTCGTCGACCAGTGCAAGTTCGTTTGGCGGCAACAGCTCCCCTGTATTGGCACTAAACAACGTCACGATAGATGCGGGCCAAGCCATTTCTAAATTTCTCGGTCCGATCTTAACGACCATCGACGATATCCTACAACCCATCGAACCCATCCTTGACTTCTTGAACGCGCCACTGCCGGTCGTTACCGATTTGCTCGGCAGTCCGGTATCGCTATTAACTCTTGCCGAAGTCTATTCCACAGTTAGCAACAATGAAGGACTAGCCAACGCGGCGAAATTTATCAAGCTCGCAACCCAAATCAACGACCTTGCCAATACTGCCTCCAAGACAGGCAGCTTAGCGGTCAACTTAGGCAGCTTCAAGATCGCTGGTGGTGCCGGAGCCATTGCCGGTCTTGACTTGCGCAACACGTCCTTGTCATCGCTTGATCAAGCCAAAATTTTGCAGATTGCGGGAGTGCTGGGAAACATTCCCGTTTTGGGCGACGTCCTTAAGTTTGTCAATGCAACGGAAATACTAGCAGGCGCAGCTGGCGGCTTGGGTGGCAACCAAGGAGGATTCGATTTCCCAATCATCAAGAAGCCCTTGTCTGTCGTGCAAGCACTGTTGGGTGGCAAGCCCGAGGATATTGTTTTCTTTACCTTTCAAACGCCCAATTTATCGTTGGACGCATTGTTGGACCTGCAGATCCCGATCTTCCCACCATTCCTTACGGCATTCCTTAGCGGAGGCATCAGCGCCGACATGCAATTCGGGTTTGGCTTCGACGCTTCAGGCATGGCCAAGTTCGTGGATTCGGGTGAACCTGCCGATATCTTCGACGGCTTCTTTATTTCCGATCGCAAGAACCCCGATGGAACCGGTCCGGACATTGCCGAAGTGGTTGTGAACGGAGTCATTGAAGTGGGCGCATTTGCTGGTGTCCGTGCAGGACCCGTCGATATATCGGCAAGTGCTCAAGGTGGAATCTACGCAACCATTGAAGCGAACTTGAACGATCCGAATAACAGCGGTCGGGTACATCCCTCTGAGTTGGCCGCCGTGGTCGAACAAGGGCTCGCATGTCTCGTTGATTTGACAGGCAGTGTCAAGGCGGCCGCATCGATTTCAGTGACAGTTGAAGGGTTCGGCGTTACCGTTTTCGAAGACAGTTATGAATTCGCAAGCGCCACGTTGCTGGAGTTCAATCATCATTGCGATGCGCCTATTGAGGGGCCGGGACTCGCATCGCTCAGCGGCGGCGTACTGACCTTGCTGTTCGATCAAGCAGGAGACGACAACTATCGCGTAGTCGGTGGTGCAGATGGAAGTGTAACGGTCAAAGCCCGAGGCCAACAGCAGATTTTCCAAGGGGTGAATTCGATTTTTGGAGACGCTGGCCGTGGCAACGACACGATTTTGATTGCTGCGACGATCAACATACCGGTAGTGCTGT
>JAYTVM010000302.1:0-18016 GCA_043743995.1 Pirellula sp.
CGGTCGAGGCAGGAGGGGAGGGCGTCAGGTAGCCTAAGATAGGACGCCAAAACAAGGTTGAGGGGAGACAAGCTCCCGCCCAACCTCTCACTTTTGCGATTGAGCAGCCATCAACAGTGGCCCATAAACTGGCTCGCGAACAAGATGAACCACACTGGGCGACTGTTGGCCGCGTTGCAACTCACGCAATAACCTAGCCACAATAGCCGAATGATTGCTTAAGATCCCACCGCTCAAAGCAAGAGAATAAGCCAAGTGTTTAAGACCCAGTCGCTGCGTTGTGGTCGTCACCAAATGGACCATGGCTTCGATGGAATCCTCTACGATGTTGCCCGCGACTGGATCCTGTTCCGTATGGTTCAAAACAATTTCACTTAGCGCCGCCACTTGTGCTCTAGGCAATGGCGACTGATACATAAAACCAATCAGCTCCGTTGGCTTGCCAAGCCCAAGCTCGTTTAACAATGCGCACTGAAAGGCAGTCAAAGCCTCACCTCGATCATGCGACCAGCAAACGGCTCGCAACCCAGCAAGCCCGATTGCGAAACCACTCCCCTCATCACCCATCAAATACCCCCATCCCCCGACTCGAGCGGACTGGTTTCCCCCGCTTCGGCCACATGCGATGGAGCCTGTTCCGACTACTAAGGTCACGCTCTGCTCCCAAGTCGATGGTGCTGCGGACGACGTAAGTTGTTGCTCGTACAACGCCGCCAACCGCAATGGTTCGACATCGTCGACCACCATCGTTTGTTTCGCCAGTCGCCGAGCGTCGGCCCAAGCCCTTACTTGATTCTGCTCCTCAATGCGACCCGCTCCAGCCAGACTTAGGCATGCCACACTAATCGAAGTGGAATCGATGGCAGCTTGCTCAAGTGCAGCGGCAACGGATACGTCAAGATTTGCGAACGCAACTTCAAAGCCGACGGACCGTGGATTGCTTGGACCCGAAACGCCTCGTCCTAGAACTCGCAACTCAACGCGGCCTGGACTATTCGAAGGCAACACGTTTGCGATCCAAGCGATTGTTTTTGAACCGCCACCATCCACCGCCAGTACAAGATCGAGTTGTTTGTCGGTGGTCATACTGGCAATTCAAGCGCGAGTCGTAGTTTCCCAGCCGACCGCACTAGCAACGCACGCGCTTCAGCGGCCTCAAGCGAGCGCTTCGAAGCAACAATGGCGGTCTTTACTTCGCCATTGCATCGAGCCAGTTGCTCGGCTGCCTGCTGCTCATTCAAGTCTGCAATCGCGGCAACTATTCGGACACTACGGGCCTTGAGTTTGACATTCGTGGCCCTCAAATCCACCATCCAGTTGCCATAGGTTTTTCCAAGCAAAACCATGGTTGCGGTCGTCAAGATATTGAGCACCATTTTGGTTGCTGTCCCAGCTTTGAGTCGCGTCGAACCGCTGATCACCTCAGGGCCAACCACCGGGGCGATCACAATATCAGAACAAGGATTTAGTTCGGAATCCGCATTGCAAGTTAAGCCGATCGCGTAGGCGCCGATCGATTGCGCATAACGCAGACCACCAATCACGTACGGGGTTCGACCACTGGTGGCAATCCCCACCAACACATCCAACCTCGACAAATTGCGAGCTTGCAAGTCGACGATTGCGGACTCGGAATCATCTTCGGCACCTTCGATGGCTGACGTCAGCGCCTTCAGTCCGCCAGCGATGATTCCAATGACCATTTCTGGTGAAGTATTGAACGTGGGGGGACATTCGGACGCGTCCAGAACTCCCAGGCGACCTGACGTGCCTGCTCCGAGATAGACAAGCCGCCCCCCTTTGGAAATTCGCGCGGCGATTGCATCGACCGCTTTGGCTATCGTCACCGACTCTTTCTCGACGGCGGCCGCCACTTTGTGGTCTTCCGCGTTCATCAATTGCACGATTTCGATGGTCGAAAGCGTATCGATCGCGGATGAAGTGACGTTGGGCTGTTCGGTTACAAGATGGTGCATATTGCTTTCGTGATGAAGAATTATCGTTCTAGATCGTCTATGATGGAGCCTTTGCCGCCTTTCGCTCCGCGAAAGTGCGCCGCGCTCCCGCACTTTTGCGGAGCAAAAGGCGACACTGCTGATCATACCCGAATTGAAGGAAACGGATGAGTATCCCTCTTGGAATCATTGATATCGTCGTCTTGGTCGCGGCGGTCCTCTTGTCCATCGTGATTGGTCTGAGATTTCGAGGGAAGAACAATTCGATCGAAGCCTATTTGCTTGGCGACCGCAACTTGCCCTGGTGGGCAATTCTCGGATCCATCGTGGCCACCGAAACCAGCACAGCCACCGTACTAAGCGTTCCAGGCCATGGATACGGCGACACGGGGTTCAAGTTTTTGCAATTGGCGCTCGGTTTCATCCTTGGTCGGATCCTGGTCGTGATCTTTCTCTTGCCGGGCTACTTCGAAGGCAAATTGATGAGTGCCTACGAGATCCTCGGAGTTCGTTTTGGGATACAGACCAAACGCGTTGCATCGGTTCTCTTTTTGGTAACGCGGAATCTTGGTGACGGCTTACGACTCTTTCTGGCGGCGATGGTGCTTAAGGAACTCGTCGGATGGCCTATGCTTTGGAGTGCCGTTGCGATCGGTGTCATCACGATGCTCTACACCTACTTCGGCGGTATGCGCTCAGTCGTCTGGAACGATTGCGTTCAGTTCGTTATCTACATGTTAGGCAGCATAGCCGCCTTGTTCGTTATCGTCAGTTACTTGCCTAATGGCTGGACCAGCTTCTTTGAGTTTGCAAAAGAGAACAACAAGCTTGATATTATCGATTGGGATTTCTCACTGTCCAAACCGTACACGCTTTGGGCCGGTCTGATTGGCGGCGCTACCCTTTCGTTGGGCTCACATGGTACCGACCAGATGATGGTGCAACGCTACCTAAGCTCGCGAAGCCAACGCGATGCGGCTCGCGCCATTCTGTGGAGTGGGATTGTAGTCTTCGGCCAGTTCGCGTTGTTTCTTTTGATCGGAATGCTGCTCGCATGTTTCTACGCCACCGAAGCGACACTCCCGGATGGAATCAAGAACGATGCCATCTTCTCACACTTCATGATCCATTCGTTTCCCAGAAACACCGGGCTCATCGGGTTGATGTTGGCTGCGATCTTGGCTGCCGTGATGTCGACACTTTCTAGTTCGCTGTCCGCGTCGGCGTCCTCGGTTGTCAGCGATTTATGGTTGCCCAGTTGCCGTGTTCCACCATCCGAGAGTCGGCAAGTCTGGACAACCCGTTTGCTTACGGTTTTTTTTGGCGGTTTGCAAATAGCGATCGGAGTTTGGGCGAGCACCTTCAACGAAAGTGTGGTCGGGAACGCGCTCACCATTGCAGGCTTCTCATCTGGAATTTTACTCGGGCTTTTTGCATTGGGTGTTTTCACGAAACGCACCCATCAAGTTGCAGCATTGGGTGGGGCGGCCATCGGCTTGACCACCATGCTGTTCCTTCAATTTGGCCTACCTAATGTGCCAGGAGGATTCAAACTCGCCTTCCCCTGGCTAGCTGTATTTGGCTCGGTTACTACCTATTTGTCCGGAATCCTACTCTCCGTTTTTAATCGATCCGCCCGCGACGCTTCTAGTTGATCATAGTACCGTTCAATGAAACCCAAGCTCGCAAAAATTTCGTTTAACCGTTAGCCATAGGCGTACGTTCGTGGTATCGAGTATGCCTTCGGCTGACTGTTAAACAAATAATTGAACGGTATTGTCGTTGATCACTGCCATTTGGAGTGCGGAAATTCATTTTTATTTTAAAATAGATGCGGAAATTATCACTTGCAATGTTCCAAACCCCAAATGCCAACTACCAAGGGAAACCCATCATGATTCAGCGCAACCCCAGACCACGCAACGCGTCAACAAGTCTGAAATACCTCGCATTTATTCTTGCCCTGATTGCCACCGCAGACACTTCGCGATTGATCGCGCAAGAAGCGCCAGCAATCCCTTCGGTCGCGAAGTCATCGAGCCGCATGACGGTCGATCACCTTGGGCAGATCAACGACCTCATCACAACTGGAATCTCCGAAGGCAAAATGCCCGGATGTGTTGTTTGCGTCGGCCGCAAAGATGGGATCCTATTGCTAAAAGCTTACGGAAACAAACGATTGGAGCCATCGATCGAGCCGATGACCGTCGACACCGTCTTCGACATGGCCTCCATTACCAAACCAGTTGCCACTGCCACTAGCATTATGAAACTTATCGAACAGGGAAAACTAAGTCTATCGGACAAAGTTGCTTCCATCTTCCCTGCCTTTGCGCAGAACGACAAGGAAACGATCACCGTCCAAGACTTGCTGCTTCATCGAAGTGGATTGATACCTGACAATGCCATGTCCGATTATAAAGATGGACCAGAAAAAGCTTGGGAAAGAATCTGCGAATTGAAACTCGTCGCACCCATCGGTACAGCGTTCAAGTACTCGGACGTGAATTTCATCGTCCTTGGAAAGATAGTCGAGCACATCAGTGGCAAAAGCCTTCATGAGTTTTCGCAAGCCTCCATTTTCCAACCGTTAGGCATGAAACAGACAGGCTATTTGCCGTCGAAAGAATTGAGCGTCAAGTGCGCACCCACCGAGCAGCGTGAAGGCCACTGGATGCAAGGTGAGGTGCACGATCCACGTGCCTACGCTTTGGGCGGAATAGCTGGACATGCTGGTCTGTTTTCCACCGCAGAGGATATCGCCATCTACGCGCAAATGCTGCTGCAACAAGGGTCACTACAAAGCTCGAAGGACAGCGTGCCAACTCGAATCTTATCGCAAGCCGCAGTGTCTGCTATGACTCAAGCCTATACCGTTCCGGGTGGCTTGCGAGGCTTGGGTTGGGATAAACGCACGAGCTTCTCCAGCAACCGCGGCGATCTCTTGAGTCCCTCCGCGTTTGGGCACGGCGGATTTACCGGCAACGTGTTGTGGATCGACCCTGAACTCGATTTGTTCTTTATCTTTCTGAGTAATCGCGTTCATCCCAATGGAAAGGGGAGCGTCAATCAACTGGCAGGAAAGATTGCAAACGTCGTGGCTGCTTCGATTACAAAAAGGGACACAGCAAAGAGTGACCGCGCGATGAGGGATCCAGTTGCCAGTGGACAACGAGACGCGGTATTAACAGGACTGGACATTCTTGAAAGGAACAGCTTTCGTGAGTTAGCCAACCAGCGCGTTGGCCTCATTACCAACCATACGGGCCGAAATTTAAAAGGCCAAAGTGCAGTGACGCTTCTTCAGAACGCGCCCAACGTTAAATTGAGGATTCTATTTAGTCCAGAGCATGGCTTCGAGGGTAAGCTCGACATTGCAAAAGTTTTGGACAGCCAGGACAAAGGCACGGGGATCAAGATCCACAGTCTCTACGGTGAAACCCGTCGTCCAACGGCCGAGATGCTGGCCGATATCGACATGGTCGTTTTCGATATCCAAGATATTGGGACACGGTTTTATACTTACATTTCGACGATGGGTGAAGCGATGATCGCGGCCGCCGAGCATCATAAAAAATTCGTCGTTCTCGACCGCCCGAACCCGATTAACGGGATCGATGTCGTCGGTCCAATGTTGGACCCAAAATCGGAGTCGTTCGTGGGCTTCCACCGTTTACCCGTGCGACATGGAATGACGATCGGCGAGTTAGCTCGGTTGTTCAACCAGGAATTGAAATTGGATCTCGACTTGCAAGTCATTGCGTGCGAGGGTTGGCATCGTTCGGAGTATTGGGACGCCACCGGTTTAACCTGGGTCAATCCCTCCCCCAACATGCGTAGCTTGACTCAGGCCCACCTTTACCCTGGTATCGGTCTCATTGAGACCACCAACGTATCTGTCGGACGCGGGACCGATACACCTTTCGAAATCGTGGGTGCACCCTGGATGGACGGCCTCGAATTGGCTAAGCAAATGAATGCACAGGAATTGCCTGGCGTGACATTTGTTCCGATCGAGTTCACACCTACCGGGACCAAGTTTACGAACGAAGCTTGCAAAGGCATCAACATCATCATTACGGATCGAAAATTCATCGAGCCAGTCCGAGTTGGCTTGACGTTAGCTGTGACCTTGCGTCGACTTTACCCAGACGCCTGGGAGACCAAGAGCCTCAATCGGCTGCTCAGCAATCAAGCCACATTGAAGTTAATTCTAGACGGTCAAGCCGGCAAAGATTTGGAACCGGCCATTGTCGAGGGTGTCAGCGATTTCTTACGAAGGCGTGAGGGGCACTTACTCTACCCCGCGACTCGCAACTGAATTCATTACCAGTTTTGGACTTTGTGGACACATCACCGTGTCCCACGATACAAACAAGCCTGTCTTAGTTGTAGGAGGACCGCCTCGATTATTCCTAATCTGCTTGGGTATGACCTAAGGCGTCACAACCTATACTAATCTACGATTCTCGCATGCTAGCGAATCGGTTATGATTCGTCCTTTTGCGTTGGGATGCGTTGGACGATAGGCTATCGAAGTGAGGGGCGAAATCATTGTCCCTGACGTCACAGGCAAAGGGACTGGCACGGGTATTTTTGATGATATTTGGCTTGCACGACAACGACATAGAAGTGATTAAACCATGTTAAAGCACCTAACACTCAAAAATGTGGGCCCTGCCAGTTCTATGGAACTGGAGTTTGGCAGCCGATTGAACATACTCACCGGGGACAATGGACTCGGCAAGAGCTTTTTGCTGGATATCGCTTGGTGGTCACTGACGAGGAGATGGCCAGCAGAGATAAATTCAAAGCTAATAGCGGGAAAAAAGGCTATTCCGGCAAAGGATGACGAGGAAGCCAAAATCGCGTTCGCATTCTCGGCAAAGGTTAAGCCCGAAGTATATGAGAGTTCTTTTCTAAAGAAGGAACAAGCTTGGACGGGCCGCGCCGGCAGACCCGCGAATCCGGGTCTCGTACTTTATGCGATGTCCGACGGCAGCTTTGCCGTGTGGGATCCAGCGCGCAACTATTGGCGAACCCAAGATGGAGTTGACGTTCAGGAACGCACCCCCGCTTATGTCTTCAGCCCAACGGAAGTGTGGGACGGACTTCATGGACCGGGAAACTCGTCGCTTTGTAACGGCTTGATTCGCGACTGGGCCAGTTGGCAAAAGGAGAAGAAATTGCCCTTCAAGCAACTAAAGGAAGTTCTCAACGTTCTATCCCCGTCAAGTAAGGAGTTACTCACTCCTGGAGACTTCACCCGGATCAGTCTCGACGACGTACGTGACATTCCGACAATTCGTATGCCTTACGGACAAGACGTGGCCGTTATCCATGCTTCATCCGGGATGCGTCGAATTATGGCGTTGGCATATTTCTTGGTTTGGGCCTGGGAAGAGCACAAGCAGGCCGCGAAGCAAATCGGAGAGAAGGAGACTAATCAAGTAACTTTCTTGATCGATGAAATCGAGTCTCATCTACACCCGAGCTGGCAGCTCACAATCGTCCCAGCTCTGCTTAGAGTGATGGCAACGCTCGCGAATAAGGCTGAGGTACAACTCATCACCGCAACACATTCTCCGCTTATTATGGCATCCGTTGAACCATTTTTTAACGCAAAAACAGACGCTTGGTTTGATCTTGACTTCGAAGGTAGGAGTGTCAAGTTGCGACACCGTGAATTCGAGAAACAAGGCGATGCTGCAACATGGTTGATCAGTGAAGCCTTCGATCTAAACAGTGGACGAGCTATTCCAAACAATGAACTAGTCGAGAAAGCGTCCAAATTGTTGGAGTCTGAGAGGCCCACTATGGATGCGATCGCCAAGATGAATCAAGTGCTTGTGGACGCATTAAGTCCAACCGACAGCTTTCTGTTTCGCTGGCGATTCATCTGTGAAAAGAAGGGATGGCTATAATGATTCCAGTAGTCCTCCAAGACGAACCTCGGAACTTTGATGCAGACGTGCGTCAGCCTGGGATCAATTGGCTGAATATGCATAAATTTCCATTGAATGCAACGCCGCCGAAGGGGACTAAGCTTCCCGCTTACTGGCAAGCTTGCACTCATGATCTGTGGACGAAATATTCTGGAACCTGTGCATATCTCGCGATATTTTTTGAGTTCGCGACGGGTGCTGCATCAACCGACCATCTAATCGCGAAGTCAAAGAATGCCGGACAGGCATATGAATGGACTAACTTCAGGCTATCAGCGCTGGGACCGAATCGCAATAAAAACAAATTCGATGACGTACTCGATCCTATTGGTCTGGCTTCTGCTACCTTTGAATTGAATTTATCCAGCGGCAAGATCCGACCGAACAAAAAACTAAGCGCGCAACAGAAATCAGAGGCCAATAAAACAATCCGACGTCTCAAATTGGACAGTCCAGTGCACCGTGAGATGCGAGCGAGGCACTACTCAGAATATTTGCAACATATGCATCAACCAACCTTATTGAAGTTGTCGCCCTTCGTCTGGCTCGAAGCACAGCGACAGGGACTTCTCTGAACTAACTTGAGTCTCTATTCAAAGCTATACGCTCTGAAACAACGCACAATCCTGACGTCCAGGTCGATTCCGCTTGTATCCTAGCTAACCAGCCATTATCGAGGGCCGGGCGGAGCCCCCGCCTCCTCGACATGTGATTGTAACTTTCAAATTCTGGGCTTGGCTATTTTATCGGAATGGATTCAAAGTCGATGTTACCGATGCGATATTTCTTCCAATCTTTGAAGTCAAAGTGCCACCACTCGAATTCGTAAACCGTGAAGCCTTCGGCCTCCATGCTGCGACGAAGTAACTCTCGGTACCAACGTTGCCGAGACGTACCGCCAGGATACAGCGGATAGGAGCGCGCTGAAAATTCGTCATAGCCCGACACCATTTGAATCGGATGCCCCGTTGCTCGATCGTAGAGTGACAAGTCCACCGCGCAACCGCGGTTGTGTCGAGAACCCTTCGCTGGGTTCGCCACAAATGTCTTGAGTTCGTCTGGAGTGGCGTCCCAAAACATCCTCGTTACTGCCCAAGGTCGATACGCATCATGGATTAATAGTCCAAGTCCACTTTCTCCAAGTTTCTTGTGAATGCGAACGACAGCTTCGGCGGCTGGCCGTTGTAAGAATGCACGAGGTTCCTTATAGAACGATGCCCCAGTAAAGTTGTTAGTGGAAGCGTAGCGAATATCGAGCTTAATCGAATCGTCGAGACTTATCGGTTCGATCAAATCAGTAGCGGAATACTCGCCCTGTTCGATCGGCGGATTCGCCTTGCTCGCAACAACACGTAACTCTTCGATCGGCTTGAGCGGAGCAATCTTGAATGTCTCGCCATCCTTCGTTCCAACTTCACGTCGCTTGAATTTTACTTCTGCAGCCACCACTTCCGTTGCAATTCCATCCTCGTTGCGTGTAAACCTCAGACCTTCGCCCAAATACAATCCGGATTCCGGAAACCGAAAAACATCGTCGCTCACCTCGCTCAATGGATAGTAGTAGAGCCATTCTATGAGTACAAAAAGTTCTCCTTGTTCTTCCAATACATAAAGTGTGTTGTGGTCCCAGCCGTACTCGCCGATAAGTCCCTTCCACCGATTCGGTATGTCGGACGGAGAAACATCCTCAAGTCGACTGTACTTATTGCCGTTAATAAGCAACTCATCGAAATTGGCCGGCGCGATTTTCATCCCGAATCCATTTGCATCGTCCGTGACGATGGAACCATCTGGTGCAGTTCGCAATTCATATCGGAAAGCGCCGTGTTGTAGGTGCAATTTACCGCTTAACTCGGTAAAGCGGGCAAATCGCTTTCCCTCTTTCTCGCGAAATACTCCTGTCAATTCCTTTGCACGTTCCGGTGCCACGGGCGTTGTGCTCAGAAAATCTGGTAGTGGTTTTCCGTCCTGAACTGCAATCATCAGGCGAAGTGCGTAACGAACGATTCGATCAATCACGCCGTTGCTTCCGTCAAGCGAAGCCGCCGCTGCCGCACCAATTTTCCGATCTGGAATCGCCTCCAATTGAGTTGAGAACCCGTACACAGCGCCACCGTGACCAATTTTCCCGTTCCCATCCAACTCGCCGACACTAAATCCAAGTCCAAACCCTTGAGGTATCCCCACGGAATCTTTGACTGGAGTCGTCATCAAGTGGAGTGTTTCGGGCTGCAAAATCCGACCTTTTGCGGTTTGACCATCGTTGATTAGGCAGGTCAGGAACTTGGATAAATCCAGCACACTTGAAACCATGTTGCCGGCTGGACCTGTCCCCAAAAGAAAGTCGGGGGCTTTAAATCGCCGACCGTCGTAGGTCCGCATCCAACCCGTTGCTAACCTCGTCTCGATTGCAGGTATAACCTCGAAGCTACTCGCCATCATGTCAAGCGGGTCAAGAATGGTCTCACGAACTCTTTTTGAATGGGAAGGATTTCCTTGCGCCTCTAGCACCGAGCCAACCACGGCGATGGCTGCGTTGGAGTACTTTGTCTTCGACTCGGGTGCGTAGACCAGCGACGTACTGTTCAAGCTTGATACGGTTTCGGAAAGCGACGGGCTGGTCGGATCAAAATAATTTCCGACCGGTGACTCGCGAACCAGACCCGACCGGTGCGACAGGAGCTGGCGGATGGTGATTGGAATGTCAAAAGGGTTATTGGGATGAAAAGTCGGAAGGTGCTTTTCAATGGGTGCATCCAAGTCAAGCATTCCTTTCTCAACTAATTGCATGATTGCAATATCCGTAAACAGTTTAGAGACGGAACCAACTCGATAAACGGTCTCCGCCGTTGCTGGTACTTTTTTGTCCTCATCTTGGAAACCGAACCCATCGGACCACACAACCCGGTCTCGATCAACGAGCGATATCGAGAAGGCAGGTATCTGCTTTTGTTCCACTTCCGTACGAATGGCGTTTTTCAATTTTTTGATTGCATCTCCGTAATCCGCACTCGCAATCGGAACGCCTTTGTTCGACGAACTTTCTTGCCCCAATAGCTCCGGGCAACGAGTCAACAGCAGGAATAAACTAACCAAAACCAGCTTCATTCTCGGATCTCCCAAACGCCACAAGTCGTTCCATTCATTACGGCACCCGCTTCCGCAATCTGTTGAAACAAGAAATGGAAAGCATTTCAGTATACATTGAGCACTGGCTGTCGATCGACAGTCATTGAAACTTGTTTCCCCAATTCCATTGAACAGTATATTGTGTACCCAAGGTACCAGTGAACGGTCGCAACGTGCCACTTCCAATTTTCACTCAACTCGCACGTCGATTTAATCCAAATCCGATTGCGGATCGCCGCCGCTTTTTGCAAACCACGCTGGCGATTGGAACAATACACATTTCAATCCCCTGGTTCTCGAAAAATCCCCAAAGCCTGTTGCGTTATATTGCACAGAGCGTATGATTTATTGCACGCATTGGACGAGCCGTGACATGCCCCTTTACTTCTTTTTTTGGACGCCCGACCGCGAAGACAAATGGAATCAGCACGGGATTGATATCGAGGATTTTGAGGACATCGTGCAGAATCCGGCCCGCATTGAAAAGAGCCGGTCATCCGAACGTTGGACTGCGTTTGGGTACGCTGCTGACGGCGGTTGGACGGCGTGCATTTATGAACTGGATGACGATCAAACAACGATATTTCCGATTACCGCTTACCGCCCGGGAGAATAAGTATGGCTTCGATCGTTCTGACAAAAGGACAGCGTGATGCGATCGACAAGGCGAAGGCCGCAGGCCAACGCCGGGTTCGCATGGAACTAACATCCTCTCAGCAGGAGGCCATGGCCAAGGCCGATGCAGATGTGGAGCGGGAAAGGCATTGGATTGACGCCAAGGGTAAAGAAGCCAGACAAAAACATGACTCACGCGTGCAACGCATTGCGGCGCTCCTGAGGGACGCCCGCGAGGTGGCCGGCCTCTCATTGACGGAACTAGCTGAGCGGACCGGCATCACGCGACAAGCCATCTCACGGATTGAATCCGGAGAAAATCGCAACCCCACCCTAAGCACCATCGTGCGGCTGGCGGAAGCGTTGAACAAAGAATGGGTTATCGAATTGCAGGATGTGGCGTGATTGAAAAACCTTAGAGTCGATCACATTGAGGTGCATTGAAATAACAAAAACCGACCTGACCCTTTTTTCCTTTCTCGAAAATCTTAGGTAGACGCAAAGTTGTCGATTCCTGCACGACAACAATCTTCGAAGATGGTCGTGGGAATTCGGGAATCGAGCTAGACACATCTATCGCAAATGCAACATCAGGGAGAGTTGGCCGACATCCGAGATGACAAGGTGCAGTTGAAAAAGGTGGATGGAACGACGACGTGGGTCGAACTTCAGAAACTCAGCTTGGCTGACATCAAGTTTGTACAAGAGTCGCTCGACCAAGCGAGGCAAGCACTTCGAAAGAAACTGGACGGGGGAAAGGATGCTGACTCGAAAGAAAAGAGGAGTCCAACACCCTCATCCGAGATTCCGATAGAAGAAAAGGTTGAGGAGGAGAACACCGAGCGACTCCCCGGCTGGGAGGTCGATGTTGAGGGCGGCAATTTGAAGTCCCCCTTTTCTGGAATGAGGGATGTCCATCTTGTTCTAGGGCAAGCTTCTGGGCACGATTTGGTCTTTCCTGCAACACCGTCTACTTGGCTTGGGATCAAACGAATCGGTGGTGGAGGCATGACCTATCAAGTTGCCAACATCCGGACCGGAAAGATGTTCGACCCGTTCAAAACGGATGGTTTCTCGAGTCAGACTGCATTGAGTCCCGATGGTACCATTTTCGCGACCATTGATGGGTTTCCGGCAAAGGTTTCCCTCTATTCGACATCGAATGGCAAGAAGATCAAAGAATTCAATCCGGCCGAGATCAGCACCGTTTCCAAGACCATGTTTGTATCTCCTCAGCAGTTATTGCTTTTGGGGCAGTCGCAGAAAGGAGTTGGTGTTCTTTACGATACCAAAACGGGGAAGGCGGGCAAGGCAATCGACATCGAAGCTGGCTTCGCCACCAAGTTTGCAATCAGTCCCAATGCCAAGATCCTAGCGATCCCATCCAACAGAAACACCATTGGTATCTATGACCTGAAGACGGGAAAGAAGAAGTCCGATCTAGCCTTGATTCCCGCCAGTGGAATGGGGGGACTGAGCATTATGGATTTGAGCTTTTGCCGCGATGGGGCCGAGCTGGTCGTCCTCGGTTCTTCCTCGACAAGCGAATTGCATGCGTATTCCATGAAGACAGGTCGCTCAACGGCTCGACATGTTCTCGGCGACCAGATCTCCTCTTTTTGTTCGAACTACAGCAGCTATGTGGGGCCACCGATTGAATCCCTTTCGGGGAACAAAGGCTGGGTCTTGTATGGGATGGCAATCGTCGATCGTGAAAAGGGTGGTCCGATTTGGACAGATGACAGGAACAAGGGGGAAAGGGGGTCGCCCTTTCGAGTGTTGATAGACGACAACAAACAGCTCGGATTGGTCGGAGATTACAGTTCGATGCGATTTGAGGTTCTTTCACTTCCATGGTCCGAGATATCGAAATCGAAAGAAACCGTTGCGAAGGGTGGAACGGTCGAGGACGCCGGATTGCCAGCCGTCGTTCCGGTCAAAGCAACGTTGGCGCCTATGGTTCAGTCAGCGTTGAATCCGAAACTGTTTACGGGAGAGCGCATCGATAGTAAGAAGGCGGCCAAGCCTAGGCCGATATCGATTGACAAAACCTTTGGGCTGATTTCGCAGACACACTTTGCTTCTTCGGAAAGCGCCAAATGTATCGCGGTCCCAACCAATTACACATCCGACAAGAAGTCTGCCCTCTTGATCGACCTCAATTCTGGGAAGGTCGACAAGACGTTTGATGCAAGTTTCGCAACACAAGTCCACGGTCTCTCGCCTGACGCTCGGTGGATGGCGACAACAACAGGAAAGAACAACGACCGCGTCGATGTCTTCGACGTGCGAGCCGGAAAGCACGTGGTTGGATTTCGCCCTTCAACTGCCACGGGATACATGGCGCGCGTTCAAGGGGTAGGGTTCGTTGGGAACGATCTATTGTTAACGGTTTCAGCGGATCGGCAAGCGGTGGTTTGGGAATTGCCTAAGGTCAAACCTCTCTACCGATTTTCGACTTTTGGAGTCGGCTTTCGCTTCCCCAAATCGGATCGTTTTTTTCATCGCAATGAACAAGGATGGATCGTTCGCAAAGCGTCGGATGGTAAAATCGAGGGTCTCTTAGAAGGGAGCAAAGACGATCCATCCGAATTTGTTCAAATGGCCACCTTCTTGGAAGACGAATCCGCTTGTGTTGCTCTGGCTGGAATGGACAGCAATCAGAAACTGATCGTATGGGATCTATTGACAGGCAAGCGGAAGAAAGAAGTAGCCATATCGTCTGTCTCCTCTTCGATATGGTCGATTGGATTGGATGCACAACGTCGCTTGACGGTATTCGATACCGTTTCGAAGAAACAGTTGCAGGACATATCGATCCCCAATGCCGAGTCTTTGACTTGGTGCAACAAAGATCAAATTTTGGTCAAGTGGAATCGGAAAGATGCCTCGCGGTTTGCAGATCCACGAACGGTCTCTTCCAAAGTCTATTCTCTTGTTTCGATCGTAGATGGGCGAATCCTTTGGGACTACCGTATGCCCAACGGAGCGGCGCTGGACGGTGGACCACAAGGGCAAGTCTGGTTCACAGAGCAATCTACGAATGGCTATTCGATGGTGGGCTTCGAGATCCCTACCGAAGAAACGAAGAAACAGATCGCCAACGCGCCCGCACCGAAGTCGCTTCTAGCGAAAGGGGAATCGTTGGTTGTCGACGTTCAAGTCAACATATCAGGCGATAAACTGGCCGATAGTCTTTTTCGAGATCAGGCCATAGCGGCTATCAGTCAGAACTTGAAAAGTCATGGTATCGAGTCCTCCGATCGGGCTGGTGTTAAACTTGTCGTTCGAATTGATCAAGTAATCGACCATGGGCGAGTTGGAAGCAAAGTACCATTAAAAATGCTTGCTTCGTGCAGATTGACTGATATCGCGAACGACGTTCTCTGGCAGCGTGACAAGATAGTGGGGGCTGAAAAGGACGAGAATGAAAAAGGATTATTGGCGGAAGATGTACGTAGGAAGGAGTGGGAAAATGTTCTCATTTGGCTCCAACAAACGATAGAACCCTCAACGATGTACGAAAAATGGTATTACCGAGGTCTTGGCGAATCGCTTCTTTCCTCCACTGGTGAAAAGTTGATTGATGCGAAAACCAAATAGCCGTCACCGATTCGATCGGGACTGTAGTTCTCGTTGATCGTCACTCCATCGAGCACGAGTACCATTTCATTGAGCACGAGCACGATTGAAAGCAAAACCTGTTGGTGTTCGCCGAAAAGTGTCCTTTTTTAGGTTGAGGTCAGCCAGATGGTTTCACGAAAACGCTAGAATTAGCCGAGTGGGATTCGAGCCTGCGTTGAGTTGCAAAGACTCACCCATTCGGATACGGATTAAAGACTTGATTAGACTATTCAAACATCAATCATCGGTAGCAACAGAACATGTGCGATCAGGATCATTTTGACGAAGACGTAAAGAAGTATTCACGCAGAGATTTGGGCCTAATCGTTACCGCGGGGATTGGAGCGGCATTGATGTTGCCAGAATCGGCCCATGCCGCTGAAGTGGCGGAGAATGACGTGGAGATCAAGACGCCTGACGGTGTCTGTGACGCATACTTTGTCACTCCCAAAGTCGGCGCGCATGCGGCAGTACTGGTCTGGCCCGATATTTTTGGTCTGCGCCCAGCATCTCGCCAGATGGGCAAGCGACTTGCCGAAGCTGGCTATAGTGTGCTAGTAGTCAATCCATTTTATCGAACCAAGAAAGCGGCCGTTGCAACCAACGCTAGCAGCACACCGATTCAAGAAATGTTTCCGCTGGCTCGTACGCTGAATGCTAAAACCAATACCGACGATGCCAAAGCGTTTGTCGAGTGGCTCGACGCACAGCCGCAAACCGATAAGAAAAAGAAGATCGGTACGATCGGCTACTGTATGGGTGGCCCAATGGTCATGCGGACTGCGGCAGCGGTACCTGATCGCGTGGGGGCTGCTGGCACATTTCACGGTGGTGGATTGGCTTCCAAAAATCCTGATAGCCCGCATCTGCTTATTCCAACCATGAAAGCTCAATTTCTGATCGCGATCGCCGAGAACGATGACCAGCGCGAACCGGAATCCAAGAAAGTGCTTAAAGATGCCTTCGAGCAAGCAAAGCTCCCGGCGGAAATTGAAGTCTATCCAGCCGGACATGGTTGGTGCCCGCCTGACACTAAAGTCTACAACCAAGAGCAAGCCGAAAAGGCCTGGACTCGGCTGCTTGCTCTGTTTGAAAAATCGCTCGCCTAACCAAATCAATAAAGTGTTGTTCAGGCTGTCGCTAATCGCGAGCCAGCCGATTAGACGTTGTTAGACGATGCTTGCAGGATCGGCTAGATTAATCGTCTAGCGGTGGGGGAAGCGTGTTGGCGTAAAGGGGAAACATAATGCGTTTGTTCTATGGCTCTTTGTCGGTGGCAGGATTCCTGCTCCCGGTTTTATGTTTCAGTTTGCACTTTACGCGTCGGGGCGAAACCGCATGGCGCGAGTTCTTTGCGGCCCCCTTTGCAACATGGGTTATTTCCGGATTCACTTGGGACTTACTGATCTCTGCGACGGCGGCCACGGTCTGGATGAAGTCGGAGTCTGTCCGTTTGAAAATGACCGGTTTCGGTTGGCACTTTTTAGCGATATTCGCTGTTGGAATTTGCTTTGCGCTACCGACTTTTCTCTTTCGACGTGAAAAGTACTTGAACAAACTGATTGCATGACGAAGTAGATCTTCCGTGATCGCTCATGACGAACTGCGGTGCGTACAAAGATCGACTCGGATTACTTCGAGGATCCAGCTCGACTACCCTGACTGGGAGTGGGCTGATATCGACGGGCAGCGTCTGGTTTGGGCTGCTGGTGGAAAACTGGTCTCGGGCACAATGGGGTCTCGCGGTCTCGTTTACGAAACGGAATTGTACGATTTCAATCCCATGAAGTTTCGACCACTCGAGGCACCTTATTCTTGACCAAGTCGAGTTTTGGAATCTTCGAGTTCTCTTCGGACCGATATGATTCGCTCCGCACTACTTTCGATTTCACTTTCGAGCGTTGCCAATTTCTTTAAGTATCGATTATGCAAATCATCTTCTCGATTCAAGACGATCATCAGCTCTTTTAATCTGCGTTGTTCAACAACCGCATTCTCTTTCGATCCGATCAATTTGGTCTCAGTGGCTTTTAGGACGTCGTATTCTGCTAATTTCCTTGTTCTTCCTTATTCGAGTTTCCAGTCGGTCCCGAATTTCTGGAGTCGGAATCTCGTTGTTAACAACCTACCTTTTGGGAATCATCGATTGGGATAATGACCCAATCTCTTTAGAGATATCTACGTGAGTACATTGTGAACAATCCAGTTAAGGCGAGACTCAAGGCAAGTGATTTTCTGCATTTCAGTAAGGATTTGAAATTGACTGATGGGCCATCATGATCGACTGATGGGCCATCACGCTCCATCGAGGGGCCATCACGCGGAGCGTGATGAGTACTTTAAAGTACTGATCACGCTCCGCGTGATCTCAAGGGCGAGGCTCGTGGTATGGCCTTCCTTCGCGATAGAGTGCCAGCCTCGACTCGTAGTCGGCCCGTTGAGTCGGTGGAAGCATGGAGACCACTTTCGTCTGCCACTTGACCGCTTGCTCAAAGTCGCCGGCTTCAGCGTAAGCCGCAGCGAGAGTGTCGAGGACTCGGAACTCGCTCCACATGGGTAACTCCATGGCCCTGGTAGCAGCCTCCACAGCTAATTTGCCATCGCGGTGGTCGGCGTTGGGAGATGTAGCCAGCAGCCATGCTCGCGCGCTCCAAACGGGCGAGACTTCTGGACTGACTTCGACGGCTTTGTCTAGATCTTGCATCATCTTGTCGTAGTCTCCCTTGGCGGACCATGCATAGGCTCTCA
>JAYTVM010000303.1:0-1533 GCA_043743995.1 Pirellula sp.
GCCCAATGGCACTCACTTTACATTCCTTGGTGGATTCTAGCAGAGTTGGTATTGCGTTAGGCTGACGGCGACTGAGCCTCCCCCCTTATTTCGCAATCGGACGGAATCGATGCTACTTTCTGCTGCCATTGAAGAAAAACCTGCAATTTCCCGTACCGAATTGGCTCACGCGATCGGCTCGCTGCGAGAATTATTCGACGACGGACTGGTTGATCGGCTTCAGCCCACTTGACCAGCGGCAATCTACACCAGCTCAGTTACGCTCTGGATGCTTATTTCTCAGAGACTTTGTGGCGGAAAATCGCTCGAAGCAACGGTCAAAGACTTCATCGCCAATCGTCCTACATTTTGTCCCGACAACAAGCGACTCGATGAACAGACGCTTTCAGACCAGTCGAGCGCCTATGCGGGAGCAAGAAAACGACTTCATTTGTCAACGGCCAAGTATGTATTCGATCGCGTTGTCAATGCGATCACACACCCAAAAGTCACGTTCGGATTTCGACCTCGTCAAACATTTCTTCTCGATGGCACCACGATCACGTTGTCGCCAACGAAGGACCTTAGAAGTGTGTTCCCACCGGCAACGAATCAGCATGGCGAGTCGGTTTGGCCAATTATGTTGATGTTCGTCGCACACGACTTGGAGACCGGATGCGCGTGCGTCCCCGAGGTCGGTCGAATGTACGGTGGCAAGGGGGACAGCGAAGCTTTGTTGTGCGAGCGAATCGTCAAGCAGCTGCCTTTCGGGTCCATTGTGATGGCCGATGCAGGATTGGGGATCTTCCGTGTTGCCTACCGCAGCATCCAACATGGTCACGACATTTTGTTTCGATTGACGGCGAGTCGGTTCGCATCGATGACCAAACAGGCTCAACTCGTCAGCAAGCGTTTCAAGAGCCGAACGTGGAAATTAGCGTGGAAACCGAGTAAAAAAGATCTCAAAGGTTGCAGCGGAGCCAATGGCGAAACGACGCTCAATGTGTTGATCCATGAGATTGAAATCAACGATGGCGATTTTCTTTACCTGGTGACAACACTGACCGACGATGCTCAAGGGTGTGCGGATCGATATGCTTTTCGGTATGACGTTGAAACGGACATCAAGTGCATCAAGGTTGCCATGAATACTGAGAACATCAGCGCCAAGAGTGAGGCGATGGTGATGAAAGAACTATATACGTCGCTGACAGCTTACAACTTGGTTGTTCAGTTTCGTCGTCAAGCGGCTGACGTCTCTGGCGTGCCGCCACGTCGTCTGAGCTTTCAAGGAGTATGGAATACCTACGAAAGTTTTCTATCCACCTTCTTGGCAACAGAAGAGATTGAAGTGTGCATTGATCGCTTCGAGGAAGCATTGAAATATGCATCGCGAGCGAAGATCCCAAACCGTCCAGGTCGCAACTATAAACGCGCCGCCCACCCGCGCCGCCCCAAGACAACGAAGTCGCAGAAGGCACAACGAACGAAGCCAACCGTCAACTCCAATCCTGAACAAATCCCGCCAGATCCACCAAAGTGAGTGCCATTGGG